>PWWI01000307.1 GCA_003561535.1 Nitriliruptoraceae bacterium | reverse complement strand
TGGAGGAGCGGGGAGGAAAGGCGGGGGGCCTGAACGCCGGGGTGGCTGCTGCCCGCGGCGAGGTCATCCTCTTCACGGATGCGGCCATCGAAGGAGAGCCCGGGAGTTTAAGAGCTCTAGTTGCGCCGCTGGCTGATCCGGAGGTTGCGTGCGTTTCGGCGGAAGACCGGATCGAGGGTGGAGGCGGGGAGGCCCTCTACGGTCGCTACGAACTCTTCCTCCGGGACCGGGAGTCCAGGGTCGCCTCCGTGGTTGGGGCTAGTGGCTCCTACTACGTGCAGCGTCGAGAACTCGTGCCACACTTCCCGGAAGGGATCGCCCCGGACTTCCTCTCCGTTCTTCACGTGGTGGATCAGGGGTATCGGGCGATCTCCGAGCCGCAGGCGAGAGGGCGGATGGGAGCGGTCCGGAGCCCGTCCGGCGAGTTCCGGCGCAAGGTGCGAACCCTGCTCCGGGGGATGACGGGCCTATTCGCGTATGGGCGCCTGTTGAACCCGTTCCGAACCGGCTCCTTCGCCTTCATTCTAGCTTCGCACAAACTGGCTCGATGGCTCGTGCCAGCCTTCCTGTTGATGATGTTGGTGGCGAACGTGATCCTAGTGACCGATCCTTTATATAGAATCCTCCTCGTGTTCCACGTGGGCTTCTACCTGGCCGGACTCGGGGCTTTGGCCGGTACTCCTGGGGTACGACGGCTCCTGGCGGCGCGGATCCCGGCGTACTTCATCAATGTGAACGCCGCCATCGCCGTGGCGTGGTGGCGCTACTTTAGGGGAGAGCGGATGGAGATCTGGAACCCTTCGAGCCGCTGAGCCCGGATGCCTGGCGAAAAGAGCTGTTGGATTTCGGGTTCCCTGCTCGCAAGCAAACGATGAGGCGCTGACCGTGACTGATCCTTTACGCATCGGACTGGCTAACGAGACCGATGGTCCCGGAGGGGCAGAGATGCTGGTGATTCAGTTGGCCGAAGAGTTGCGCCAACGTGGTCATGAGGTGGTTTCGATCCTGCCGACCAGACTCAAGGGGTGGCTCCACGACCACCTTGCTGACCGAGGCTTCCGATTCGAGACAATCGAACTGGCAGGGGGGTCAACCTGGAGTTGCACTCGGGATCTCCTCAAGCTTCTCAGAAGACTTAATCTGGATGTCCTGCATAGCCATGAGTTCACGATGGCTGTTTTCGGTGCTGCTGCCAGCAGAGCGGTCGGGGTACGGCACGTCATTACCATGCACGGCAACCAGACCATGGTGGATGCTCTGCGCCGGCGTATTGCACTGAGAGTGGCCTTCCGAATGAGTCACGCGACCGTGGCTGTGTCGGAGGACACAAGGGTGCACCTCAGAGAGTCGCTGGGCCTCCCGGACGATGCCATTTCCACAATCCGGAATGGCATCCCTCGACAGGCCGGGGATCCTGAACCCATCCGCACCGAATTCGACCTGAGCCAGGGTACCCTTCTGGTGCTTGCCGTTGGTGGTCTTCACAAGCGGAAGGGACACGCCCTGCTGATTGAAGCCTTGGGACGTTTGCAGATGGAGGGTCGTATTCCCCCGTGGAAACTAGTTATTGCCGGAGCTGGTCCGGAGCACGAGCCACTCCTCTCGTTGGTTGAGGAGAAGGGCCTTGGGGGACGGGTTTTCCTTGCAGGCCAGAGGGAAGATATCCCGGCCCTCCAAGTTGCAGCAGATGTCTTCGTCATGCCCTCCCTTTGGGAAGGTCTTCCCTTAGCAGTTCTTGAAGCAATGTTGGCGGGTACCCCCGTGATAGCCTCCCGGACTTCAGGGATTCCTGAGGCCATCTCTCATAACGAGGATGGAATTCTGGTGCGGCCGGGGAGTGTCCACGAACTAGCTGCAGCCCTGGAGCGGTTGCTGAACTCGCGGCACTTGCGAAGGCAACTTGGGGAGGCGGGGAAGGCGAGGGGCGAACGCGACTTCACGATTGAACGCATGGCTGGAGAATATGAGCGGCTCTACAGGGGGGGAGGTCTTGATTGATACTGCCAACTTACCTAACCGACGTAGCACCTCGATCGGTTATAGGTTTAAGAGTGGCAACTCCGAATACAGATTCGATAACTCTCTTGCTTCCACCTGATCTGAGCGAAATATCCTCGGTACAGGAAGAGGTATTCTAGTTGTTCCATGTATCTTCAGGCCACCGAGTAGCCGTTCGTCCCATTCACACAGCAGCACTCCGTGAGCCTTAAGTAATTGGCCTCGAAGGCTCCAAATGCCCTCTCGGAAGATCCTCGGGTTGCTGATATGGTGAATGCGTGCAGTCTTCAACCGTCGCCGCCGCCCGAGGGTCAGCACAACGTGGCAAGACTCTCCGTCCCGTTGTAAGATCCACTGTTGCCCGACGAGGTGGTGGTCCTTAATCGCTCGAGTGATTCGAGCGCCACGAAATGACTTGGCCTTAGCGGGGTCAACGCGGAGACATTGGCCCCCGGCCGAGACGGCAAAGGGCTTGGGGAGGGGAAGCAAGACGGAGGTGTGGGTCTCTAGCGTGGCGAATCCCAATTTCCGGAACATGGTGTTCACATCCGGTAGGCTTGTCAGATTCGTCACGGTCAGATCTCGGCGCCTTAGCACTGGCATGACAAGCGACAAAGCAGACGACCTGTACCCGGGATTCACAATCCAACTCGACACGTTGCAAACGATGACTCTCTCTAGTTTCCCGAATCGCTGCACGCTGTAGATGGTCGCCAAGAATCCCACTAGATCACCTGAGTCCGTCTCCAGCGCATACCCAATGTGGTCTTCCGGGTTCTCCCATCCCCAGTGAAACAGGGGTTCCCATCGTTCCCGGGAGAAACTAGGGTTCAGGTCTCGCAGAAGCGAATCGTAAATGCGGTGGTAATCTTCTGCTGCCACCTTAACAATCCTCATAGGCATGATACATGTCTCAATATCGGAAAAAAACGTGGTAACATAATCAGAGGTTTGCCATCGGACACAGATAAAACATTCGCGAGGAGTCACTCACTCGTGTGTCGGGTATTCAAGGGTGTGGGTTTGCATTGGCTGCCACAACAGTCCAAGGTTTCCCTCGATTGATGAGTGGGGAGCCCGATGGTTCCCGAAAAAAAACCTTTCGTCCTCTGGGCGAGTGCAAGCTCCGGAACATGTTTCTCAACTCTAGAACACGCGGAGTTCTGATGTGTTGCCATCCTGCGTCGCCTGTTGGATGTCCTTGACCACTCGAACGAAATCGCTGCCGGGAATGTCAAAGAACCGCTCCGCAAAACGACATTCACCGGCTCCAAGCGACGAAGCGTGAAACATATTCAAGCCTGTGACACCCTGCACATAGTCCCTTCCTGCCAATTGGGACCCGTAGGCGCGAAGAGCCGAAAACTTGATGTCCGCCACCTCATCAATGTTGACAATGATGTTGGGTATTGCTAGACCCCATACTTCGTAACCCCAAACGCGAGGGGGTCTGTGAAGACGGCTGAGAGCTTCAGCTAATGCGTAGTTGGTCAGCTGGTGATGATGGTTGTAGTCAAGTAGGAAAGGGCTCAGAACGATGTCGGATTTAGAGGCGAGCAAGATAGCTTCAAGGGAATCCGCTAGCTCCTCCTGTTCCTTTCCCTGTAAAGTCTGCATGCGAAGGAAAGTGGGAGGTTCAGGAAGGTCCATTATCTCGGCGGCCGCCAGAGCTTCCGTCTCACGGAGCCGGATCTGCGCCGCCCTCGTCCGGCCATCCTCCGCGTGTTCATCACCCCCGTCCTGGGTAATTACCACTCGAACCTCTCCCCTTGCCTTCCGCTGAAGTAAAATGACTCCGCCGGCACCAATAACCTCGTCATCATGGTGAGGTGCCACCACGACCATGCTCCGGCCGAAAGGGGGCCGGATCGGGATCGGGCGCACGAATCCGGAGAGCGAATTGCCCGCACATATAGTGGCTTGGTGCCGAAGTGTCAGCGACTCGAAACTTCTTTGGAGGAAAAGTCGGTGATTTCTCCGGGAGTAGAGCCAAGGCATCAGTTCCCGGTACAAGCGCCGCAAGTAATGACGAAATACACTACTCATGAGTCAACGGTCCGTGTCTTGCACATTAATGGTAAGTCTGACCCGTCAGGTCGTTCGAGAAAACCTCGCGCGCGTTCGTGCTTCCATGAACTCGAACGCCCTCACTTCTACTCTCGTCCTCCCCTCGTTAACTATGGTTGTTCAAGTCGTAGATGCTGCGGATCTGGCCCGCCTAGAAACAGATTGGTCCGAACTCCTTCCGGATTCGCCGGAAGCAGTGTTCCTCTCACTCGAGTGGTGTCAGCTTGTTTGGGACACCTTTGGCCATGAGCCTCGCACGGCGGTCTATGTTGTACGCGACCGAGGTAAACCTGTCGGCCTTTTGCCGGTGTGGCGGCGTCGAATGAATCGCTTTGGCCTCTTTCGTCGGGTTAGCGAAGCGTA
>PWWI01000100.1 GCA_003561535.1 Nitriliruptoraceae bacterium | reverse complement strand
CGATGATGGGCCCGCTGCTCGTGAGCCTGTACGTGTTCGTGCTCGCCGCCTTCCTCGGGTTCGAGCTGATCAACAAGGTGCCGCCGACGCTGCACACCCCGCTGATGTCCGGCGCGAACGCCATGTCGGGGATCACCGTCATCGGCGCGTTGACGTTGGTGACGGTCGCGAGCCCCTCGGTGGGGGTCGTCCTGGGCGTGCTGGCGCTGATCCTGGCCACGATCAACGTGGTGGGCGGGTTCCTGGTCACCGACCGCATGCTGGCGACCTTCGGAGGGCGCAAGTGACCATCACCGAGCTGACCGCCCTGCTGGCCCTCGGGTCGATCGCGCTGTTCGTGATCGGGCTCAAGCGCCTCTCCAGGGTCCGCACCGCCCGCAGCGGCAACGCGCTCATGGCCGGCGGCATGCTGCTCGCCGTGCTGATCACCCTGCTGGAGATCGGCCTGGTCGACTACCGGTGGATCATCGCCGGGCTCCTCATCGGCGGCGGGATCGGCGTCGCCATCGTGCTGCGGGCGCAGGCCACCCAGATGCCGGAGATCGTGGCCCGGTTCAACGGCTTCGGTGGTGCGGCCTCGGCCTTGGTGGCCCTGTCGCTGTTCTGGCTGGCGGTCGTCGAGGTTCCCCGTGAGCTCACCACCGTCGATGCCCTGGGGGGCACCGCCGCGGTGACGCTCGTGCTGTCGGTCCTTATCGGGACCGCCACGCTGTCGGGCAGCATCCTCGCCGAGCTCAAGCTGCGGGGCACGCTGTCGAAGGATCCGCGGGTGCCGTTGCGCACCGCCGTGATGGGCGTCCTGGTCCTGGTCGGCCTCGGCGCCGGGTTGTTCGCGATGTTCACGATCGCCGACACCGGCGTGGCCGCCCTGGTCGTGATCGGGGTGGTCGTGGCCAGCCTTCTGGTCGGGATCGTGCTCGTGCTGCCGATCGGTGGCGCCGACATGCCCGTGGTCATCAGCCTGCTCAACTCCCTGTCGGGGCTGGCGGCTGCGGCCACCGGCTTCGCGCTGTCCAACCAGCTGCTGATCATCGCCGGCACGATCGTGGGCGCGGCCGGGCTGATCCTCACCCAGATCATGTGCGTCGCGATGAACCGCTCGTTGGTCAACGTGATCGCCGGCAGCTTCGGTGAGGCCGGGGACGTCGAGCACGGCGAGTACGGCCACGTGGTCTCCGCCGACGCCGAGTCGGCGGCGATGGTGCTGGAGGCGGCAGGGTCGGTGATCATCGTCCCCGGGTACGGGCTGGCCGCGGCGCGTGCGCAGAACGCCGCCTACGACCTCGCCAGGGCACTGATCGACCGGGGTACCCAGGTGCGCTTCGCGATCCATCCCGTGGCAGGTCGGATGCCGGGCCACATGAACGTGGTGCTCGCCGAGGCCGAGGTGCCCTACGAGCTGCTGTTCGAGATGTCGGAGATCAACCCCGAGTTCTCCCAGACCGACGTCGCGATCGTCGTCGGTGCGAACGATGTGGTGAACCCCGCGGCCAACGACACCCCCGGCAGCCCCATCGCCGGGATGCCGATCCTCGAGGTGGAGAACGCGCGGCGCGTGTTCGTGATCAAGCGGAGCCTGTCCCCGGGGTACGCCGGTATCAAGAACGCGCTGTTCGAGCGCGAGCACACCGTGATGCTGTTCGGCGACGCCAAGGAGATGCTGACCGAGCTGGCCGGTGAGGTCACCCAGGCCCGCTGAACGCCCGATGAGGCATCGCCGGTCACTAGGCTGCAGGCGAGCGGGCCGACGACGTCCCGCAGGCCGAGTGCGGGTCAACGTTGACGCCGCAGGGGGGTCGCACGTGAACCCGGAGAAGCCCGACCGCAACCTCGCGATGGAGTTGGTCCGCGTCACCGAGGCGGCGGCGATGGCCGCGTCCCGTTGGCAGGGGCGGGGGGACAAGGAGTCCGGCGACCAGGCCGCGGTGGACGCGATGCGTGCCGTGCTGGACACCGTGCCCTTCGACGGCACGGTCATCATCGGGGAGGGTGAGAAGGACGAGGCCCCGATGCTCTACAACGGCGAGCGTGTCGGGACCGGCAACTCGCCGGCGGTCGACATCGCCGTCGACCCCGTCGAGGGCACCCGGCTGCTGGCCGAAGGCCGACCCGGCTCGCTGGCGGTGATGGCCGGTGCACCGGCCGGGACGATGTTCGACCCCGGTCCCTGCGTCTACATGGAGAAGCTGGTCGTCGGCCCGGCCGCCGTCGGCGCCATCGACCTCGATCGACCGATCGACGAGAACCTCGCCGCGGTGGCGAAGGCGAGCGGTCGGTCGCTCGCCGACATCACCGTGGTCATGCTCGACCGGGAGCGCCACGAAGAGGCGAAGCGGCGGGTCCGTGAGGCCGGCTGCCGCCTGCAGCTGATCACCGACGGCGACGTGGCAGCTGGTCTGGTGGCCGCGTGGGTGGACCGCCCCCAGATCGATGTGTTGTACGGGATCGGCGGGACCCCCGAGGGGGTGATCACGGCCTGCGCGGTGAAGGCGCTGGAGGGGGAGATGCTCGGCAGGTTGTGGCCTCGGTCCGACGCGGAACGCCAGGCCGCCATCGACGGTGGCTACGACCTCGACAGCGTGCTCACCCAGGACGACCTGGTCACCGCCGACGACTGCTTCATCTCCTGCACGGGGATCACGACCAGCCAGCTGCTGCGTGGGGTCAGCTTCGATGTCCGAGGGGCGACGACCGAGTCGCTGGTGATGCGGGCGAAGTCCGGCACCGTGCGCACGATCCGTGCCCGCCACAAGCTGGAGAAGCTCCGCGGGTACGCGGCCGTACCCTACTGAGCCGCGAGCAGCGGTCGGCCCCCGCCGCCCGCGATGCTCGGCGCGGCCGTGTCGAGCCGGCGGATCGCGGGCTCGATCAGGTCGGGGAACTCGATCGGCAGCCCGTGGCTGCCCTCCTCGATCACCACCAGCCGCGCGTCAGGCAGCATCGTGACGAGGTCCTCGCCTACCGACCGCGGTGACCACGCGTCCGCCGTGCCGACGACGACCACCGTCGGCACGTCGACCTCATGCAGCCACGGGGTGGGGTCGAAGTCGTGCATCCCCCGGGCCGTCCAGATGGCGGTCCGGGGGTCGACCTCGCTGAGGTGCCACCGGTAGGCACGCATGCCCTCGTCGGGCGTGTGGGGTCCGAGCGCCCGGATCGCGCGGGCGACCGGGAGGGTGATCGGCAGCTCCAACGCCCGCATGGCCACGCCGGTCAGTGCCCGGGGGAACGCCGGCACCGTGATGGAGACCATGGGGAACACCGCAGCGGCGATCTTCGAGCCGTAGAAGGTCAGCAGCGGGGAGGCGTAGGGGCCAGCAACCAGGGCGAGCCGGCCCACGAGGTCTGACCGGGCGCGCCAGAGCGCCAGGGCCACCTCGACACCCATGGAGTGGCCGATCACCGTCGCGTCCCGAAGCCCCTCGGCGTCAGCGACCGCCGCGACATCGTCGGCAAGCAGCTCCATGGTGTAGCCGTCGGCCTGGGGTGGGAGGTCACCGCCCCCGGCCTCGCTGGAGGCTCCGACGCCGCGGTAGTTCAGGATCACCACCCGGTGATCGCGGGCGAGCGACGGCGCCAGGTCGCGCCAGAAGTTGTCGGGGCAGAGGTAGCCGGCGCAGAACAGCACCGGCGGGGCACCCTCCGGCCCTCGGACGGCGTAGGCCACACGGGTGCCGTCGACGCTGGTCGCGAACCGGTCCTTCGGCCACAGGTGCCCGCCGCGGTCACGCGGTGCCGTGGTCTCCGCTCCCACCCGGGTCCTCCTCGCCAGCCCGCGATCGCCGGTCGTGGCCGCCACCTCGTCGGGACGGCGGCTGTCGGTGCCGGATCGGTGGGAAGCGTACGTGAGCCGAGGGCGCTGGCCAGTACGGCCGGCCCGCCAGCGACCCGACCGGGTAGCACGAGGGCGGGCAGGATGTCCCGACGGCGGCGGTGACGTGAACGCGTCAACCTCGGTTCACCTACCGTTCATCTCGGCGACAGCGTCCGGGACCGGTCCGGGCGTACCGTTCGGTCACGGAGGATCAGCAGCGCGGTCATCAGCGCGACATCGAGGATCGATCCCGGACGCGGACAGGAGCAGGCGTGGCAGGGACGGGGCGAGGGGAGCTGCCTCCGACACTGCTCCATGGTGGGCTGGGTGAGCTCCGGGGGGAGTACGCGGCCCGGCTCGACGACATCGACGACGAGCTCATGGGCGCCGCGCTGCTCGTCGCGGAGGCGATGCCACGCATCACCCGGGCCTTCCTGGCCGCCGACCGGGCGGTGTTGGACGAGGCCAGTGCCCTGAGCGCCGACGTGCGGGAACGCTGCCGGCAGGTCGAGGAGCAGGGCTTCGTGATGCTCGCCCGGGAAGCGCCTGTGTCGGGCGACCTGCGGCGGCTCGTGGCGATGCTGCGGTTGGTGCACGACGCCGAGCGTTCCGGCCGCTTGATGCGGCACGTGGCCGAGGGTGTCGAACGTCTCGACGCGCGGTTGCTCCCACCACCGCTGCGCCAGCAGCTCGAGGAGCTCGCGACGCGCTCGATCGAGGTCTACCACCGGGGCGTGGACGCCTGGCGCCAGCGGGACGCCCTCGCGGTGCACGAGTTGGACCGGCTCGACAGTGACGTCGACAAGCTCCGGATCGGGCTGATCTCCCTCGCACAACAGCGGCACGGCGCGCCGAGCGAGGTCATGGTGCTCGGGCTGCTGGGCCGGTACTTCGAGCGGCTCGCCGACCACGGGGTCGCCTTCGCCCAGCACGTCACCTTCGTCGTCACCGGCGAGCGGGTCGATGTCGGGCCCTGACCCCCGCCGCCCCGGTCCCGGACCGGGCTCAGTCGCCGGACAGAGCCTCCGAGGACAGCTCGCGGGTCATCCCGGTCGCCACGAACACAGCCTGCTCGGCGATGTCGACCCCGTGGTCGGCGTAGCGCTCCAGCTGGCGGGTCAGCTGGATCATGCGGGTCGCCCACTCCAGCTGCTCCTCGCCCCGCGCGGCCAGGCGCACCAGGCGCTGGAAGATGCCGGCGTTGAGCCGGTCGACGGAGTCATCGAGCCGGCTGGCCGCGACGGCCGCCTCGGCGTCGGGCTGGACGAAGGCCGCCATCGCCTGGCGTCCGACCGTCCGGGCCAGCTCCCCCATCTCGATCAGCTGCTCGAGCAGGTCGAGGTCGGGTTCCTGGCCGTGGACCCGCTTGACCGTGCGCGCGACACCGACGGCGTAGTCGGCCATGCGTTCGGCGTGGAGGCTGACGTGCAGCAGGCCGGTCAACAGCCGGAGATCGCGTCCCACGGGACCGTGCAGCGCGACCGTGGCCAGCACCCCGTTCTGCATCTGCTCGTAGGCCCGGTCCAGCGCACGGTCGGAGTCGATGACGGCGTCGGCGGCGGCCACGTCGTCGTCCTGGAGGGCCTGCAGGGCGCGGCCCATCATCTCGTCGGCGCGACCCGCCATGGTCACGACGGTGCTGCTCAGTTGGTCGATCTGTCGGTCGAGTTCTCCACGCATCGCACACCTCCCGCCGCACTATAACCACGCCAGAGGGTCCAACCATGCCGAAGCTGCTGCTGGTCGAGGACGAGAAGTCCATCGCCGAGGGGTTGGCCATCACTCTGGAGGCCGAGGGCTTCCAGGTCGCCTGGGTCAAGGACGGCCTCGATGCGATCCCGGCCTGGGAACGGGTCCGTCCCGACCTGGTCGTGCTCGACCTCATGCTGCCCGGCATGAGTGGCACGGAGATCTGCCGGACGCTGCGCAGCCGGTCGGATGTCCCCATCATCATGCTCACCGCCCGGGAGGCTGAGGTCGACCGGGTGGTCGGACTCGAGCTCGGCGCCGACGACTACGTGACCAAGCCCTTCTCCACCCGGGAACTGGTGGCCCGGATCAAGGCGGTACTGCGCCGGGCACCCCTGGCAGAGCAGCTCGAGGACGAGGTCCCCGTGGAGGCCTCGGGTGTCCGCGTGGACCGCGTGCGTCACGAGGTGCAGGTCGATGGGAGCCCGGTGGACCTGCCCCCCAAGGAGTTCGAGCTGCTGGCCTACCTGGTCGAGCACGCCGGACGCGTCCTGACCCGTGGCCAGCTGATCGACGGGATCTGGGGCAGCGACTACGTCGGCGACACCAAGACCCTCGACGTCCACATCCGGCGGCTGAGGACGCGGATCGAGTCCGATCCCCACGCGCCCGTCAGGATCCAGACCGTGCGCGGGGTCGGGTACCGGTTCGCGGACCGTTGAACCTGCCGCAGGCGTTGGCGATCACGCTCGCCGCGGTCGCGGGACTGGCCACAGGGGTCCTCCTCCCGATCGGGGTCGCGGCGCCGGCCACCGTCGTCGCGGTCGCTGCGGGGGTCCTCGCTGCCGAGACCGCGGAGCGGCGACGCATCCGGCGTCTCACCCTCCAGGTCAACAGCTGGCTCGGCGGTGCGGAGCCGGAGCCGTTGGTGCTGCCCGGCACGGCCCCGTGGCGGGAGCTCGGGGTGACCCTGCAGGCGTTGCGCGGGTCCTACCTGCGCCGGGGGGCCCGGCTGGACCGTGAGCAGCCGTGGCGGCGGGAGCTCGTCGACTCGCTGGTGCAGCCCGCCCTGCTGTTCGACCCTACGGCCCGGTTGCAGGCCGCCAACGACGCCGCCCGGTCGCTGCTGTCCATCCCCATCGACATCGGTCCGGCCACCGTTCTCCAGACCATCGGGAGTCCGGGTATCGCCGATGCGGTGCGTGCGGCGCGTGGCAGCGACGAGCCCGTCAGCATCGACGTGGAGCATAACGGTCACGATCTCAGGGCCACGGTCTCCCGGGTGGGTGAGGAGACGCTGGTGGTCATCGCCGACCGGACCCGCGAGCGGCGGGTGGAGGAGCTCCGACGCAACTTCGTCGTCAACGCCTCCCACGAGCTCAAGACGCCCGTGACCAGCATCCAGACCCTGGCCGAGGCCCTGGCCGTGACGGTGCGAAACGATCCGGACCGCACGACCAGGCTGGTCTCGCGGCTGGGGATCGAGGCCGAACGTCTGGCCCGGCTGCTCCACGACCTGCTCGACCTGCGCCGACTGGAGGAGCGCGGACCGCTGGAGCGCGTCCCCGTCGACGTCGCAGAGGTCGTCCGCGCGACCATCGCCGAGCTGATCCCCAGCGCCGACCAGCTGGGGGTGACCGTCGAGCTCGACGCCCCCGAGCACGCCGTGGTCGCCGGCGTCCCCGGTGACCTCGAGGTGATCGCCAAGAACCTCATCGGCAACGCCGTGCAGTACAACCGCGACGGTGGCGAGGTCCGGGTGTCGCTCACCGCCCGGGACGGGCGGCAGGTGCTCCAGGTCACCGACACCGGTCTCGGGATCCCGCAGCAGGACCTCCAGCGGATCTTCGAGCGGTTCTACCGCGTCGATACGGCCAGGTCCCGGGAGACCGGGGGCACGGGACTCGGGCTCTCCATCGTCCGTCACGCCGTCGAGCGTCACGGGGGCAGCATCCGGGTCGACAGCCTGCTCGGTGAGGGCAGCACCTTCACGGTGACCCTGCCGGTCGAACCGCCGCGCTGAGAGGACCCGCGACGCGGGTAGCGTGCCGGGCCGGGCTGAGGAGGGTGGGCGGTGGCGGAGCAGGTGCCGGTCGATGACGAGGTGGTGGCGGGCGTGCCGGCGGGGCTGACCCGTGAGCGCGGCAAGACCCTGCGGGCCCCGGTGGTCCTGGACCTGCTCGCCCAGGAGCTCCCCGACGCCACCATCGCGCTGGACTTCAGCGACCGGTGGGAGCTGCTGGTGGCGACGATGCTGTCGGCCCAGTCGACCGACGTGAAGGTCAACGAGGTCACCGCCGTGCTGTTCCGCGAGCTGCCCGGCCCGGAGGCGGTCGCCGCCGCGCCGCTGGAGCGGATCGAGGAGCTGATCGGCTCGCTCGGCCTGTTCCGGCAGAAGGCCCGCAACCTGAAAGCCACCGCTGCCTTGGTCCTGGAGCAGCACGGGGGTGAGGTGCCGGGCACGATGCCCGAGCTCATGGCCCTGCCCGGGGTGGCCCGCAAGACCGCCAACGTCGTGCTGTCGAACGGGTTCGGGCGGCACGAGGGGGTGGTGGTCGACACCCACGTGGCGCGGCTGGCACGGCGCTTGAGGTTCACCCGCGAGCAGGACCCGACTCGCATCGAGCGCGATCTGGTGCGCCTGTTCCCCCGCGAGCGGTGGTTGGAGGTGTCGGATCTGCTGATCCACCACGGACGGCGGACCTGCCTGGCCCGTCGGCCGCGGTGTGAGGCCTGCGTGATCGAGCCGTTGTGTCCGTCCTCCCAGGAGGCGGGACTCACCGACAAGCGGTGACCTTCACCGCCGCCGGACCTGTCGGGCCCACAGGCTGGCAGCCATGGCGAGCAGCGACAGCACGACCGCGACGACGGCCTGGTGGGTGTGCAACGGGGGCTCCAGTTGCAGGGGGCCGGCCAGCGTCTCGAGCTCGGTGGCGCGCAGGGTGATGCCACCGCCGTCGTCGGGGTCGGCCCGGAGGATCGTGCCGCGCAGCAGGACCACGTCGCCGCGCAGGGCGGGGCGTCCGGGCGCCTCGATCCGCGCGGCGAGGTCGTCCGGCAGCCACACCGACAGGCCGGTGTTGAAACCGGCCCGCTCCCGGTGGCCGACGACGGGGCCGGTCACCAGGGCGTACTCGTCGTCGTTGATCTGGGCCCACGCCCCCCCGCGGCGCGGGAGCAGCTCGCCCACCACCTCACCGACGTAGGTCACCTGTTTCCCGTCGTAGGCGCTCGGGCACAGGAACACCTGGGTCGAGCTGATCCGCCCGCCCGGAGGCAACCCCTCCTCGACGCGCTCGACGGCCGCTGCGGACGCAAGTCGCTCCCGGATGTCGTCGATCGGTGCCTCGTCGACGAACCGACGGCAGGTCGGCTCGTCGTCCAGGGCCAGCGGGGGCACGCCCTGGACGGCGTTGACCGACGGATCGAGCTGGGGGTGCAGCGACTCGAGCCAGACCACTCCCGCCAGCAGGAGGGCCAGGACGGCGACCGCCCCGAGCAGCAGCCGACGGGTGGAGGGGCGACGGTGCGAAGGAGGGGCGTTGCTCATGCCCGGGCCCGTCCGCGTGCCAGCGAGAACAGGTAGCCGAGCAGGGCGAAAGCGGCGACGAACTCCAGCCGGCCGAGCCACATCTGCACGATGTAGACCAGCGTCAGCCCGTCGGGCATACCCGGGTTCACCACCCCGATCGACACCCCGATGTTGGAGCCGACCGACACGGCCTCGAAGATCGCCTGGGTGAGGTCGAGCTCCCCGTAGGCCAGCGCGGTGATGATGCCGAGGAGGTAGCTGGCGATGAACAGCAGCAGCACCGTGGTCGCCGCTCGCGCGCTCTCGTCGCGCAGCACCCGGCGTTTGCCGGCGTAGTAGGTGGTCACCACGAGCGCGGACTCGGGCAGCAGGATGCGCCGGATCTCGTGGGTGAGCGACTTGAAGGTGATGCCCACCCTGAGCGCCTTGATGCCACCGGCGGTGGAGGAGGCCATCCCGCCGATCGCCATCGCGCCGACGATCGCGGCGGGCGCCAGCAGACCCCAGTCGTAGAGGTAGGTGTCGCCGACGTTGACCTGGTGGCCGGTGCTGGAGGCCGCGGACACCATCGTGAACAGGCCCTTGCGCAGCAGCGCCTCCACGGTGTCGTAGGAGCCGGCGCGCACCAGCCCGACGCACAGCAGCGCGAACAGCAGGCTGGTGGTGACCGTCAGGGTGCGGGTCTCGAGGTGGCGGAGCACGTCGCGGGGATCACCCCGCCACAGCGCGAGGTGCAGGCCGAAGGAGAGCGTGCCGGCGATCATGATCAGCCCGACGAGCAGCTCCACGGTGGCCGAGTGGTAGTAGATCATCGACGACTGCATCACCGAGAAGCCGCCGGTGGCGAAGGAGGCGAAGAACAGGTTGGCGCCGTGGTAGACGGCGCGGGGGAAGGTGAACCCGGTCGCCATGAGCGCGATCACCAGCGCCGTCGTGCCTGCGACGAACAACGTCGAGGCGACCTGGAAGATGAACCGGGCGGTGCGGATGATGTTCGGCAGGACCCGCTCGTCGCGCGCCTCGGAGACGTACAGCGTGGTGATGCGGGCCCCGCCGGCGGCGAACACCGACAGCACGACGATGATGATCCCGAGCCCGCCGGCGATCTGCAGCAGGTGGCGGAACAGGACCTCGGAGACCGGGGCGTGATCGAGGTCGTGGATCACCGACATCCCCGTGGTGGTCAACGCCGACATCGACTCGAACAGCGCGTGGACGGGGTCGGTGAACCGCCCTGACAGGTACATCGGGATCGCCGCCGCGATCGGTCCGAGGAGCCACGCCAGGGCGACGATGACCATGCCGTGGGCCCAGCTCAGCGGCCGGCGGGTGGCCAGCAGGCCGTCGCTGAGCGCCCACGCCAGGATCGCGATGGCAGCGCCGATGGCGAAGGCGCTGGCGGAGTTCCACTCGCCGAGCGCCAGCGCCGTCGCCAACGGGACCAGCTGCAGCAGGCCGAGCCCGAGCAGCACCTTGCCGAGGTAGTACCCGATCAGCTTGATGTCGTCGGCGTCGGGCCGCAGGATCGCGGTCACGGCCCTGCCACCAGGGCGACCGTCGCGATGATGGCGGCCACCACCAGCACCGCGGCACCGAGCAGCACGACGTAGCCCACCCCACGTGCGCGCTCACGCCAGAACCCTGGGACCCCCCGCCGGCTCATCGTCGGCGTCCGAGGAGCACGCTGGTCAGGCGGGCCTCGAGCTCCGGGGTGGTCAGGGCGACCACCTCGTCGCCAGGCCAGATCTCGGTCGAACCCTGGGGGATCACGGTCTGGTCGCCGCGGAAGACCGCGACGATGACGGACTCGGCGGGGAGGTCCAGGGTGGCGAGGGTGCGCGGTTCGGGCGCCTCCGGCCCCTCGGGGATCCGCAGTTCCACGAGCTGGACCCGGCCGCCCTTCAGGCTCGTGAGGTGGATCAGCTCCCCGACGGAGAACTCGTTCTCCAGCAGCTCCGAGATCAACCGGGTCGAGGACACGGGCTCGATCCCGAGGGTCTCGAAGATCTCCACGTTCTTCGGCGTGGTCACCCGGCTGATGGCGCGCCGGACCCCGAACTCGATCTTGGCCAGCTGGCAGGCCACGAGGTTGTCGTCGTCCTCGTGGGTGGTGGCCACGAAGGCGTCCGCCCGGTCGGTGTGGGCCTGCTCGAGGTAGCGCACGTCACAGGCGTCACCCTCGATCACCAGCACGTCGGTGTCCACGACCAGCTGCTCGCAGCGGCTCGCGGTGCGCTCGATGACGGTCACCTCGTGGCCCTTGTCGTACAGGTCACGTGCGATGTGCCGGCCGATGCGTCCGCCACCCACGATCACGACGTACACGGCTCAGGCCTCCCGGGCACGGGCGCGGTCGAAGGGCTCCCGCACGAGTTCGCCGACGCGGCGCGCGGCGGCCGGCTTCATGGCGGCCGTCACGATGTCGTCCCGCTCCAGCCGGTCGGTCCGGTCGGGGATGAAGGTGCGCGTCCCACGGCGCACCGCGGCGATGCGCAGCATGCCGTCGAGCTCGAACTCCTCCACCGTCATCGCGTGGCCACCGGTGTCGATCTCCAGGTCGACCATGGAGATGTCGGTGTCGGGGAAGTGCACGTGCAGGGGGTAGCTCTCCTCCTGGAACTCGTTGAGGAAGAGCTTGGCGATGACCCCGGTGGAGGACACGTAGCGCACGCCGAGCTTGCGGTAGACCTCCTCGCGGTCGGGGTTGAACAGCCGGGCGATCGTGCGGTCGACGTCGTAGAGGTGGGTGGCGATCTCGACCGCCATCAGGTTGGCGTTGTCGGAGCGGGTCACCGCCATCAGCCCGTCGGCGCGCTCCACCCCTGCCTGCTCGAGCACGTCCCGGTCGGTGCAGTCCCCGACGACCGTGTCGCCGTTGAACCCGCTGCCGAGCCGATCGAAGGCGAGCGGGTCGTTGTCGATCACGACCACATCGGTGTCTCGGTCGGCGGAGAGCTGCTCCGAGATCTCCGCACCCAGGCGGCCGCAACCGCCGATGATGATGTGCACGTCACCCTCGCCGCACCGGGCGGGCCGCGGCGACGTCACCGCACCTGGTGGGGCGGGGTCGAAGCGTCCGGCGCGCGCGGACCCGGTCGTTGGCTGACCGGGCCCGTCCGTCAGTATGCCCGAGTCGGCAGGTGACCTGCACGACCTCGGTACCCTCGCGCCATGGCTCCCCACACGCTCCTGCTCGCTGCCCCCCGCGGTTTCTGCGCCGGGGTCGACCGCGCCGTGCTCATCGTGGACAAGGCGCTGGAGGCCTTCGGGTCTCCGGTGTACGTCCGCCACGAGATCGTGCACAACACCCACGTGGTGGAGAGTCTGCGCCGCAAGGGCGCGGTGTTCGTCGAGGACGAGACGGAGGTGCCCGAGGGGGCGGTCATCGTCTTCTCCGCCCACGGCAGCCCTCCCGAGGCCTTCGAGAACTCACAGAAGCTCGACCACACCCTGATCGACGCCACCTGCCCCCTGGTGACCAAGGTCCACCAGGAGGCCCGCCGCTACGCCCGCGACGCGATGGACATCGTCATGATCGGTCACGCCGGTCACCAGGAGGTGATCGGGACCACCGGGCAGGCTCGGGACCGCATCCACCTCGTGGAGACGGCCGAGGACGTCGATCAGCTCGCGTTCGACGACGACGAGCAGGTCACCTACATCACCCAGACGACCCTGTCCATGGACGAGACCGCGGACGTCGTGGCCCGCCTGAACCAGCGGTTCCCCGGGCTCAAGCAGCCCAAGAGCGACGACATCTGCTACGCGACCCAGAACCGACAGGACGCGGTGAAGCAGCTCGCCACCCGGTGCGACCTCGTCCTGGTCGTGGGGTCCCAGACCTCCTCGAACTCCAAGCGGCTGGTCGAGGTCAGCCAGGACCGGTCGGTCCCGGCCCACCTGATCGACGACGCCTCGGAGATCGACGAGTCGTGGTTGGACGGGGTCGGCACCGTCGGGCTCACCTCGGGGGCCTCCGCGCCGGAGGTGCTGGTCGAGGAGGTCATCGACTGGTTCAAGGCGCGAGGGCTGACCACGGTCGACACCGTGATGGTCGTCGACGAGGACGTGGAGTTCTCCATGCCGGCCAACCTGGCCCGTCGCCTCGCGGAGCAACGCGACGCCGGCTGACCCCTCGGTCCGACGTCACTCGTCCTCGAGCGGTCGCGCGGCGCCGTCGTCCGGTCGGGAATCCGCGTAGGCCTCCCACAGCGGGCCGGCCAGCAACCTGGTCTGCCAGGTCCGCAGCCCGGCGAGGGCGCACAGCTCCTCGCCGTTGCTGGGGGCACCGGTGATCGCCGCCCACAGCACCTTCGAGGGGCACAGCACCCCGGCGTCCAGCCCGTGCTCCTCGGCGACGGCCGCCCGACGGGTGCGCAGGGCATCGAGGGTGGCGCGCTCGTCGTCGGTGAGGCGGGCGCTCTGGGGGCGGGGAACGGGTTCCGCCTCCAGGCCGGCCGCGACGGCGGCGAACAGCGGCGTCACGTGCTCTCGCAGCAGGCTCCGGCGCCGTGGGCTGCGCCGGACGAGCTGGGCCTCGGTCCGGGGCGGATCCACCGCCAGATCGCGCAGCACGTTGTCGTGGAGGAGGAGATTGGGGGCGATGTCATGGGCGCGGGCTTGGGCCTCCCGTGCCTGCCACAGGGCCCTCAGCAGGGCCCGCTGCTGCGGGTCGAGCCGGCCGGCGCCTTTGACCCGTGTCCAGTCACGCTGGTCGCTCGTCGCCTCGGTGAGCGTCGCCGCGAGCTCCTCCTCGTACCAGCTGACCCGTCCGGTCGCCTCCAGCCGCGCCGCCAGCTGCACCCACAGCGCGGGCAGGTGCACGACGTCGCCCGCCGCGTAGGCCGCCATCTGGCCGGGAAGCGGCCGTTGCTCCCAGTCGGCCCGCTGGAACGCCTCCTTCTCGCTGGTCAGCGACACCCCGACGACCTCGGTCAGTAGCTTCGACAGCCCCGTCGGCAGCCCGAGCATCGCCGCGGCGATCGCGGTATCGGCGATCCGAGCGGGTCGCACACCGAGTCGTGCCAGCGGCTCCAGGTCGTTCTCCACCGCGTGCAGGACGGCGAGGTTGTCGCCGTCGAGCAGCTGATCGAGCTCCGGCAGGTCGCTCAGCCGCACGGCGTCCAGCAGGACGCAGTGCTCGTGCGCACCGACCTGCACCAGCGCGGCCCGGCGGAAGTAGCGGTCGGCGTCGGCTCGCTCCACGTCGACCCCGACCACCTCGGTGTCGACCGCCTGCAGCGCTTCCCGGACGAGGGTGGCATCGTCGACGAAGCTGATGGACGGTGTGACTGCGGGCTCGCTCAGGTCCTGGGCAACCACGCAGTCGATCCGGTTCGCTGGGGGAGGCCCGTAGGCTAGCGCCGTCGATGATCCCGTCGATCCCGTCCAGGAGGCACCATGAGCCCGACCCCGCCGGGGCCGGCGACCCTGCTGTGCGTCCACCCCCACCCCGACGACGAGTCGATCGCCTGCGGGGGGGTGCTGGCGCGGTCTGCTGACGCCGGTATCCGGACGGTGGTCGTCACCTGCACCGCCGGTGAGGAGGGGGAGAACCTCGCCGGCATCGACCTCGGTGCCGAGGACCTGGTGGCCCATCGGCGCCGCGAGCTCGCGGCGGCACTGGCCGAACTGGGGGTCCACCAGCACCACCACCTCGGCTACCGCGACAGCGGCATGCTGGGGGGGCCGGGCAACCAGCACCCCGACAGCTTCCATGCCGCGGACCTGGACGCGGCGGCCGGGAAGCTCGCGGCGATCATCCGGGCCGAACGCCCGCAGGTCGTGGTATCGGACGACGAGCAGGGCACCTATGGGCACCCCGACCACGTCAAGGCGCACCAGGTCACGGTTCGGGCCGTCGCGCTGGCAGCCGACGGCGCCGCCCGCCTCCCCGGCGCGCCCTGGCAGGTCGCCAAGCGCTACAGCCACACGCTGGCCAAGGGCCGGCTGTTGGCGGCCCACCGGGCCCTGCTGGCCGCCGGCCTGGCCTCGCCCTTCGGTGACGCGGTCTTCGGTGGGGTGGAGGAGCTGCTCCTCGGCACTCCCGACGCACTCGTCACCACCGAGGTCCACGTCGGTCCGTGGCTGGAGCGCAAGCGAGCCGCCATGGCCGCCCACCGCAGCCAGATCGGTCCGGACTCGTTCTTCCTGAACACCCCTGAGGAGCTCGCCGCCTCGCTGTTCGCCACCGAGCAGTTCATCCTCGAGTACGGGGCGCTCGGTGGGGAGGAGTGGCCCGAAGCGGACCTGTTCGCCGGGCTCGTGACGACTCCGCGGCAACCAGCCCAGGCTGACGGCCAGTAGCGTGGGACGCCCGACGACGCGTGAGGTCAGGATCATCGAGCAGCGACAGGATCTGACGGCCCCGAGGTTCCCCGTGGGCCCTGGCGCCGCCGACGTGGCCGACCCCTCGCCAGCGGCGTTCCGGGCCGCCATGGGCTCGTTCCTGACCGGCGTCGCCATCATGACCACCGCGGCCGAAGGCGCGCCCCACGGCATGACGGCCAACGCCGTCAGCTCGGTGTCGCTGACCCCGCCACTCGTCCTGGTCTGCGTCGACCGGACGGCGCACATGGCCGCCGCCGTGACGTCGGGGGAGGTGTTCGCCCTGAGCTTCCTGGCCGAGGAGCAGGCGGCACTGTCCAACCACTTCGCCGATGGGAGCCGGGGTGAGGGCGAGGAGGAGTTCGTCGGCATCGACTGGTCGGTCGCTGCCACCGGCGCCCGGGTGCTGGCCGGGGCGGTCGGGTTCGTCGACTGCCGGGTGGACACCATCGCCGAGGCGGGTGACCACCTGATCGTGATCGGCGAGGTGGTCGCACTCGGGGTCCGCGACGACCTGTCCCCACTCGCCTACTTCCGCGGTGGCTACGGCGGGTACCT
>PWWI01000145.1 GCA_003561535.1 Nitriliruptoraceae bacterium | reverse complement strand
TGCCCTTGCGGAAGCCCGGGATGTCGACCTGCTTGGCGAGCTCACGGGCCGCGCGGTCGAAGGCCTGCTTGACCCGCTTGGGTTCGACCTCGACGGTCAGCTTGACCTGGACCGGGTCGATCGTCTCGATGGACGTCTTCACGATGGGTGGTTCCTCGTCATGGGAAGGGGTTGGGAGGGTCGCCTGGCGGGTGTCGGGGCTCACGGGGTGACCGCGAGGGCCGGCAGCGAGCGTCACGGTGGTGGGCCTGTTCCGGCTCGGACATCGGGCCGGGTGCCCGCACCCGTTCGCCGGCTCGGTGGGCCGCCGGCTCCGCGGCACCTGCTCGCCGGTCCGTCGACACCTCGGCACCTGCGGGGCGGATGGTTCCAGCTACGAGGCCCGGTGTCCATCCGGCGACCCTGGCCGATGGGCGGTCAGCGCTCGGCCGCGATCGGAGCGGGAGACGTGGGGTGAGAGGAGCGCGGGCCGTGGGGTGAGCGGAGCGCGGGCCGTGGGGTGACCGCAGCCGGCGTCGAGACCGCCAGGGGCGGCGCTACGCTGCGGCCGCCCACGGGGTGTGGCGCAGCTTGGTTAGCGCACCTGCTTTGGGAGCAGGGGGCCGCCGGTTCGAATCCGGCCACCCCGACCACCGTGACGTCGTCGTCACCGGCCACCGGCGTCGCACGCAACCGGTGCGCCGGCCGCGGTCGAGCCCACCGGCCACGGCCGGTGGCCCGGCTCACTGGCGCCGTTCCGCCTCCTTGCGGGTGACCCAGCGGTTGATCTGACGACGGACGTCGTTGCGCACCTCGACCACCGCCCTCTCGAGATCAGCGTGGGTCGAGGTCCCGACGATCTTCGGCAACCCGGAGATCCGGCAGGCCAGCACCGTGCGCTGGGAGTTCGTGTCGCGCTCGTTCACCGACAGCTCGAGGTCGACCTGCTCGGGCTCCCAACGCTTGAGGCGCCGATCGAGGTTGCCGAACACCAACTCCCGGTAGCGGTCGTACTCGTCGGGCCGGAACTCCGGCACGATGCGTAGCCGGTCCTTCATGGTCGTCATAGATGGCTCCTGAGAGACTTCCGCCCCGGGGGCACACCAGGGCGCGACCGGCCACGCTAGCGCCCGCTGGCGACGCCAGAGCAGCCGGACCGTGGGCCCTGCCGCGCCGCCGTCCTCGCTACGCTGCCCGCTGCTCGCGGGTGTAGCTCAATGGTAGAGCCCCTGCCTTCCAAGCAGGAGGTGCCGGTTCGATCCCGGTCACCCGCTCCACGCCGTCCCCATGATCAGGAACCGGCCATGGCGCGCGTGTTCACGAGGGTCGTCGACGGCGAGCTTCCCGGCCGCTTGGTGTGGCCCGACGACGACATGGTCGCCTGCCGGTCGATCGGCCCCCTGGACCCGGGACACACCCTGGTGGCGCGCCGCGACGAGGTCGACCACCGGATCGACCTCGACCCCGCGACCTGGCAGCGTGTCAGCGAGGTGACCCACACGACCGGGCAGGCCCTGCAGCGGGCCTTCGACCCACCACGGGTCGGGACCGCGATCGCCCGATTCGATGGCCCCCACTGCCGCGTGCACGTCCTGCCGCTCGCGGAGCTGGCGGACCTGGACTCCGCCCGGCTGGATCCCGACCCGGATACGGCAGCGCTCGACGCCGCCACCGATCGGATCCGCGCCTTTCTGCCCGAGTTCGGGCACGCGGAACGTGCGGGGTGACCACGACCCCTCCTCCACCGCCAGAGCCACCCCCGCCGCGGCCGTCGCCTCCATCGGCGCCGGCGGGCCAGCAACCTCCGCCGCCCCCGCTGCCGGGAGCCCAGTCGCCGTCGCCGACCGCGGCACGTGAGCGCGAGCCGATCCTGGATCTGCTGCGTGGTTTCGCGCTGCTCGGCATCCTGCTGGTCAACATCGAGCTGATGCGCGGGCCGGCGTTGTTCGACGCCCTGGCCGGCGAGCTCGCGCGGCCGACGAGCGGTGCCGACCGAGTGACGACCTTCCTGGTCGGGTGGCTCGCGACGGGCAAGTTCATCTCCAGCTTCGCGGTCCTGTTCGGGATCGGCGCCGGGTTGCTGGCGGGCAAGGCCTGGTCACGCGGCTGGTCCGCGCACCGGCTCCTGGCACGCCGCTACACGATGCTCGCGGGGTTCGGACTGGCACACATGCTGCTGCTGTTCCCGGGGGACGTGCTGTTCGCCTACGCCATCACCGGGTTCGCGTTGCTGTTGTTCCTGCGCGTGCAGCCGCGGACGGCGTGGTGGTGGGGGGTCGGCATCATCGCAGCCCTGACCGTCGTGACCACGCTGTTCGTCGCGCTGGCCGGGGCGCTCGAGGACCTGGTGCCGCAGGCCGAGCCCGAGGACCCCTTCACGGGGGCGATGAGTGGGTTCTTCGACGGGCGCCGGGAGGCGACGATCGCGGCCTACACCGACGGCAGCGTCGGCGACATCCTCGGTGCGCGAGCCTTCGAGGCCCTGCTGATCCAGAGCGGGACGCTGCTGACGGTGCCCTGGTTGCTCGGCCTGTTCCTGCTCGGGTTCGCGGCCACGAGGTCCGGTATGGCGACCGATCTGGCCGGCCACCGCCCGCTGCTGCGCCGGCTGGCGATCGGGGGCCTGGCCGTCGGGCTGCCCACCAACCTGGTCCTCGGCATGATCGGCACGGTCGGGGCCGCCACGGGAACCACCGCGGACCTCGAGCTGACGTGGGTGGAGGTCTCGGCCTCGGCGGCCCAGCTCCTGGCAGCGCCGATCCTGGCGGTCGGCTACCTCGCCGCCCTCAGCCTGCTCGCCCTGCGCGTCGGGACCTGGCGGCCGCTGGCAGCGGTGGGTCAGATGGCGTTGACCGCCTACCTGACCCAGAGCCTGGTCACCACGGTGGTGTTCGTGGGCCTCGGCACCTACGACCAGTGGACGTCGACGAGCGCGTTGGCGGTGGTCGGTGGGGTCTGGCTCCTGCTGCTGGTGGGGTGCCCGCTGTGGCTGCGGTGGTTCCGGTTCGGTCCCGTGGAGTGGGTCTGGCGCAGCTGGACCTACCGAGGATGGCAACCCCTGCGCCGGGAGCGGGCGGCGTGATGGCCCGCCGCGCCGGGAGCGGGCGGCGTGACGGCCAGCCGCGCCGGGAGCGGGCGGCGTGATGGCCAGCCGCGCCGGGAGCGGGCGGCGTGGTGGCCCGCCGCTTCCGGTCGGCTCCCGGTCTCAGCTCCGGACCGCCAGCAGGGTCTGCTCGGCGATCTCGCGCTCCTCGTCGGTGGCGACCACCAGCACGGCCACCTCGCTGTCGTCGGCGTGCACGGCCGCGATCCCGTCAGGGGCCTTGGACGCCCGCAGCCCGTCGTTGCGCGCGGCATCCAGGCGCACCCCCAGCACCTCGAGATCGGCGCAGATCGCCGCCCGCAGGGTGTCGGAGTTCTCCCCGACGCCGGCGGTGAACACCACCGCGTCCAGCCGCCCGAGCACCGCGGCGTAGGCACCGAGGTACTTGCGGATCCGGTGCACGTAGACGTCCAGCGCCAGCTGCGCCGCCTCGTCGCCGCCGGCGGCGCGCTCCTCGATGGTGCGCAGGTCGTTGTCACCGCACAACCCGAGCAACCCGCTCTCCCGGTTCAGGACCCGCTCCACCTCGGCCGGGGACATCCCCGCCTCGCGGATCAGGTGGAAGATCACGGCCGGGTCCAGGTCACCGGAGCGCGTGCCCATCACCAGGCCCTCGAGCGGGGACAGGCCCATGGAGGTCTCCACGCTGCGCCCGCCGTCGACCGCCGCAGCGGAGGCCCCGTTGCCGAGGTGGAGGGTGACGAGCTTGAGCTCCTCCTCGGGCCGGCCGAGCGCCGCGGCCGCGCGGCGGGCGACGTAGGCGTGGGAGGTGCCGTGGAAGCCGTAGCGCCGCACGCCCTGCTCGGCGAGCAACCGGTCGGGCACCGCGTAGCGGTAGGCCGCCGGTGGCAGGGTCCCGTGGAAGGCGGTGTCGAACACCGCCACGTTGGTCAGGTCGGGCCGCAGCTCACGTGCCACCTCGATGCCCGTGAGGTTGGCGGGGTTGTGCAGCGGCGCCAGCGGCACCTGGTCCTCGATGCGGGCGATGACCGCCTCGTCGATCACCGTCGGAGCAGTGAACTCCGACCCGCCGTGCACGACCCGGTGGCCGATCGCACCGAGGTCGTCGGCCAGACCGGCATCCTCGAGCCGGGACACGATCCAACGGAAGCCGGCCGCGTGGTCGGGGATCGGCGCGTCGTCGACCTCTTCGCTGGTGGTGCCGTCATGGGCGATGACGACCTGCTCGGCCCGACCGGTCGACTCGCCGATGCGCTCCACCAGACCCCGGGCCCGCAGCAGCAGGCCGTCAACGTGGTCCTCGAAGAGCCGGTACTTGATCGAGGAACTGCCGGAGTTGAGGACGAGGACCTGCACGGTGACCTCCTGGGAACCAGGGCGGGGGCGGGGGCGGGGGCGGGGGCGG
>PWWI01000078.1 GCA_003561535.1 Nitriliruptoraceae bacterium | reverse complement strand
TGGTGACGTCGGCTCGTCCTCGCAGTCCGGCTCGTTCTGGATCGAGATGACCGACTGGATCCAGGGCAACCAGACCCTCGACGAGGCACTCGAAGACATCGACGAGCTGTTCGAGGAGGTCCGTGGTTGATGTCCGTGCCGACTAGGTCGCGGTAGCTCGAGGGGCCGGACCGCTCCGGCGGTCCGGCCCCCTTCGCGCCGCTCCAGGGAGAGGAGCAAGTATGGGTACTGTCCTCTTGAACGGCATCGTCGCCATCGTGGCCGGTGTCGTCGGGGTTTTCGTTTTCTTCTGGGCCTTGAATGCGGTCACGGAGCGGGTCGGCGGCCGGTTCGAGGAGGTCGTCAAGCCGTGGGTCTTCTTCGGTCCCGCGATACTGGTGGTCACCGTCTTCCTGATCTACCCGTTCTTCGACACGATCAGGGCGTCGTTCTTCGCGGATCGGTTCGTCGCAGGTGAGCGGCCCTTCGTCGGTCTCGACAACTACCGACGCGTCCTGACCGACTCGGAGACGTGGATCTCGCTGGGCAACAACCTCCAGTGGATCATCGTCGTGCCAGCTATGGCCGTGATCGTCGGGCTCGTCGTCGCCGTGCTGGCCGACCGGCTCAAGCCCCGCCAGGAGAACGTGGTCAAGTCCCTGATCTTCCTGCCCATGGCGATCAGCTTCGTCGGGGCGGCGGCGATCTGGGCCTTGATCTACGAGATCCAGCCCGAACCGCGCCGCCAGACCGGGGTGCTGAACGCCTTCCTCGGGATGTTCGGGGTCGAGCCGATCTCCTGGTACGAGAACCTGCTGGTCAACGACTTCGCGCTCATGGCGATCATGATCTGGATGCAGGCCGGGTTCGCGATGGTCCTGCTCTCGGCCGCCATCAAGGGCGTGCCGATGGACACGATCGAGGCCGCGCGCATCGACGGCGCGACCGAGTTCCAGATCTTCTTCAAGGTGGTGATCCCCCAGATCGCCTCCACGATCGTCGTGGTGCTCACCACGATCCTCATCCTGGTGCTCAAGATCTTCGACATCGTGCGTGTCACGACCAACGGTCGCGGCAACACGCAGGTGATCGCGAACTACTTCTACACCTTCTTCGAGGGTGGCAACTACGGCCGAGGCGGTGTGGTGGTGATCCTGCTGGTCCTGATGACCTTCCCCTTCATGATCATCAACGTGAAGCGGTTCCGTGAGCAGGAGGCACAGCGATGACGACCCAACCCACGCCCCCAGCCGCGGACACCGTCGAGGAGGCCAAGCAGAAGGAACCCTCGGCGCTCTCCAAGGCCATCAAGGGTGACCCGGACGACCGCACCGGTGCTGGCTGGTTCGTCAAGGGCATGCTGCTGATCATCAGCGCGTTGTGGCTGGTGCCGACGGTGGGGCTGCTCGTCAGTTCCTTCCGGACCCAGGCGGCGGTGAACAGCTCCGGTTGGTGGACCGCCTTCTTCAACCCGGCCGAGTTCACCGTGCAGAACTACGGTGAGGTGCTGCAGCAGTCGGTCGGCGGGTCCACGTTGGCCGAAGCGTTCATCAACTCGATCGTGGTGGCGGTCCCCGCGACCATCATCCCGATCACGGCGGCGGCCTTCGCGGCGTACGCGTTCTCGTGGATGGAGTTCAAGGGTCGCGAGACGCTGTTCATCGTCTTCGTGGTCCTGCTGGTCATCCCGCTGCAGGTGGCCTTCATCCCGATCGTCAACCTCTACAGCACGCTGGGCATCCAGGGCACCTTCCTGGGCCTGTGGCTCGCCCACGCCGGGTTCGGTATGCCGCTGGCGGTGTACCTGCTGCGCAACTACATCGGGTCGCTGCCGCGCGAGGTGATCGAGTCGGCGCGCGTCGATGGAGCGTCGCACTTCACGACCTTCGTGCGGTTGATCCTGCCGCTGTCGGTCCCGGCGCTCGCCGCGTTCGCGATCTTCCAGTTCCTGTGGACCTGGAACGACTACCTGGTGGCGTTGATCCTGCTGGACACCGCCCGTCTGGGGCAGGTCTCCACGACCTACCTGGCCGGGATGATCGGCACCTTCGGTGCGCGCCAGCACCTGCTCAGCGCGGGGGCCTTCATCACGATCCTGGTCCCGCTGGCCGTGTTCTTCTCCCTGCAGCGCTTCTTCATCCGCGGTCTGACCGCCGGTTCGGTGAAGGGCTGATCCCACGCCGTCGTGGCCGCGCCGAGCCTGGCGCGGCCACGACGTGCACCTGGCTCCGGACGCCTCTGGGGCGCCGCCGGGCCGTCGTCGTCGGTTCGGTCCGCGTGAGGCGGTGAGCTCCTGTGCGTTTCCAGTTGACCGCCAAGACGGGACATCCGGACTTCCTCGATCTGCCGTGGGACCACCCCCTGGCGACGTGGGATCACCACCGTCTGGTCGAGATGCCGATGGGTATCCACCGGCACGTGGTGCGCACCGTCGCCTACGGGGAGCGGCTCTACCACCTCAAGGAGCTGCCGCGGCGCTACGCCGATCGGGAGTGGCGGTTCCTGCGCTACCTCCGGGGGGAGCAGGTGCCGGTGGTCGACGTCGTCGGGGTCGTGACCCTGCGCGACACCCCCAACGGCGAGCGCCTCGACGCGGTCCTGATCACCGAGCACCTCGAGTACTCGGTGCCCTACCGCCTCCTCTTCCTGCGCCAGGAGCACCAGGCGATCCGTGAACCCATGCTGGACGCGCTGGTCCACCTGCTGGTGCGGATCCACCTCCAGGGCTTCTACTGGGGGGACTGCTCCCTGTCGAACACGCTGTTCCGCCGCGATGCTGGCCGACTGGCCGCCTACCTCGTCGACACCGAGACGGGCGAGCAGTACGAGGAGCTCTCCACGGGGCAGCGGGACATGGACGTCGACCTCGCGATCGAGAAGTGCGCCGGGGAACTGCTCGACCTCCAGGCCGCCGGCGTGCTCTCCGACGAGGTGGACCCCTTCGAGCTCGGCCTCGAGCTGCGGGACCGCTACGACCAGCTGTGGGCGGAGCTGACCCGTGACGAGGTGTTCGCCGACGACGAGCGCTACCGGATCCACGAGCGGCTGCGTCGGATCAACGAGCTGGGCTACGACGTGGACGAGCTCGAGCTCGTCCAGGACGAGCCGGGTGTGACGCGCATGAAGCTGAAGACCTCCGTGGTCGAGCCGGGTCGCTACCGCCGCATCCTCCGCCAGCTCACGGGGCTCGACGTCCAGGACAACCAGGCACGGCGTCTGCTCAACGACATCCACAACTTCGGAGCCTGGCTCCAACAGGACGAGGGCCGGTCCCTGCCGGAGGCACTCATCGCCCACCGCTGGTTGGAGCGATCCTTCGAGCCGGTGGTGGAGATCGTCCCCCACGAACTCAGGGGACGGCGCGAGCCCGCCGAGGTGTTCCACGAGGTGCTCGACCTGTGGCACAAGTGGTCCACCCAGGAGGGCACCGACATGGGGCTGTTCAACGCGGCCCACCGCTACGTGGCGGAGATCCTGGCGATGATGCCCGAGGAGCGTCGGGTCGCTCCGGCAGACGGCGACGACGAGACGGCGGACGCTCTGCCGGATCCCATGGCCGACACCGGGACGCTCCTGCTCGAGGACGTCGCAAGGCTCGCCGCCGACCTCGACCCCGGCGACCCCGCGGTCGAGCAGTTGGGTGACGGTGCCGCTGCTACGTCGGATCGATCCGAGGACGCGCGCCGGGTGGAGTGAGCCGGATGGTCAGGCGTGCAGCGATGTCGAGAGGAACCGCGTGAGCTGCTCGGCCAGCGCCGCCGGACACTCCTCCTGCGGGGGGTGCCCGCAGTCGTCGAGCTCGAGGTAGCGGGCCCCGGGGATCGCTGCGGCCGTGCGACGGTTCCAGCGTGGACGGATCACGGTGTCGCGGTCCCCGCTGACCACGAGCACGGGGACGTCGATCCGAGGGAGGAGGCCACCGAGGTCGGGGCGGGCATCGGCGTTGATGACCTCCCAGAACCCTCGGTCCCAGCCCTCGACCTGCAGCATGCGCTGGTAGGGCTCGGCGTCTTCGGGTGTCGCCCGGGAGGGATCGGCCCAGGAGTTGGCGGTCCGTGCGACGTCCACCTCGCCCACGAGCCGCTGGATCAGGTGGGGGGCGATGGCTCGGACCTGCGGGGAGCGCAGTAGCGGCCTCAGCGCCGACGGTGGGCCGACGTCGCCGGTGATCGCGGGGCTCAGCAGCACCAGGGCACGGACCCGCTCAGGCTGGAGGCGGTACATCTCCAGCACGTTGGTGCCGCCGGCCGAGGAACCGACCAGCACCGCGTCCTCCACCTCGAGGTGGTCCAGCAGCTCCCAGCCGAGCCGGGCCGCCATCGACCTGGAGTAGGGGTTCGCCCCGTTCCACCGGTCCCGCTCGGGGCGCTCGGTCAACCCGAAGCCGGGGCGGTCGAAGGCGACGAGGTGGTGCTCCCGCTCCATCTCGGCGACCAGCCGACGCCAGGTCGGTGCGCTGCCGTAGAAGTGGT
>PWWI01000165.1 GCA_003561535.1 Nitriliruptoraceae bacterium | reverse complement strand
TGCAGGTGCTGGACGACCTCGTCGAGGACGCCGACCGGCCGGAGGCCACGCCGCTGTCCGCCTCCTCCGACTCGGTGCGGCAGTACCTCAACGAGATCGGTCGGACCGAGCTGCTGACCCCGGAGCTCGAGGTCGACCTGGCCAAGCGCTACCAGGCTGGCCTCGCGGCCCACGTCCTGCTGGGGTCGAGTGAGCGCTTCCCCCCCCGCCGCAAGGCCCAGCTGCGCATGGCCGCTCGCGGCGGTGAACGCGCCAAGGACCACATGATCCGGGCCAACCTGCGCCTGGTGGTGTCCGTGGCCCGCAAGTTCCGGGGCCGTGGCGTCGATCTGTTGTCGCTGATCCAGGAGGGCAACCTCGGTCTGATCCGCGGGGTGGAGAAGTTCGACCACACCAAGGGCTACAAGTTCTCCACCTACGCCACCTGGTGGATCCGGCAGGCGCTGCAGCGCGGGCTCGCCAACACCGGCCGGACCGTGCGGCTGCCCGTGCATGTCCATGAGCTGATGGGCAAGGTCCGCTACGCCGAGTTCGCCCTGCTCCAGCAGCTCGGACGCGAGCCCAGCGAGCACGAGATCGCCGCGGAGCTCGGCCTCCCGCTCGAGCGGCTGCGTGAGGTCAAGCTGGCGTCCCAGGACGTCGCCAGCCTGGACAAGCCCATCGGTGAGGACGGCGACGCCACCATGGGGGAACTGGTCGCCGACGAGGACGCGATCGACCCGGAGTCCTCCGCCACCGCCGTGCTCGCCAAGCGCGAGGTGGAGCGGGCCCTGTCGGCGCTCACCGACCGGGAACGCACCGTGCTGATGCTGCGCTACGGCCTGGTGGACGGTGAGGAGCACACCCTGGAGGACATCGGTGCCCAGTTCGGGTTGACCCGGGAGCGGATCCGCCAGATCGAGAAGAAGACGCTGACCAAGCTCCGCCACCCCTCCCGGGGCTTCCAGCTGCGTGGGCTGCTGGACAGCGTCGACGCACCGGGCTGATGGTCGTGGCCTCCCGCGGTGCATCGCGGGTCCATCGCCCCCAGGGCAGGCCCGGGAGTCGTCGACCGCGCGCCGTCCTGGCCTTGGCGCTGGCGGCCGCCCTGGCCCTCGCTGGTTGCGCCGACGGGTCTGTGGACGAGCAGGCCGCGGCCCCACCGGTCGCCGAGCTCGCCGACCGGCTCCCGCTCGAGCAGCTGGTCCCCGAGCCCGACGACGACCCGCCCGCGGACGACGACGACCTGCCCGCGGACGACGACGAGCCTGTCGGCGAGGTGGACGAGCCCGCGGCGGCCCCACCGGAGCCACCGCCACCGCCGGCGTCCCGCGCCCTGGTCGAGGCCGAGGCGGCGTCCCTGCTCGCCGGGCTGCTGGAGCGGCGCGACGGTGAGCAGGTGGCGGTCCTGGTCGTGGACGAGCACGGGCGCGAGCTCGTGGCCCACGATGCGGACGTGCCCGTCCTGCCCGCCTCGACGCTGAAGGTCGTGACCGCCGCGGCGGCGCTGGTCACCTTCGGCCCCGAGGCCCGGTTCACCACCCGGGTCGACGCCACCGCGCCGGTCGATCACGACGGGGTGGTGCGCGGCGACCTCGTGCTGGTCGGCACCGGTGACCCGGTCCTGGCCACGCCGGAGTACGGGCGGTGGATCTACCCCGCGCGGCCGCGCACCCCCTTCGAGGATCTCGCGGAGCAGCTCGCGGCCCACGGCGTCCGGCGGGTCGAGGGCGACGTGGTCGGCGTCGTCGAGCGGTTCGACGGGCCGTCGACGGCCTCCGGCTGGCCCGACCGCTACTTCAACGACTTCGACGCCCGCTTCGCCGACGGGCTGGCGGTGGACGCCGGCGTGCGCACCATCGTCACCTACCCGGAGCCCGCCCCCGACGACGAGGTGGACGAGGACGGCGAGGTGGACGACGCCGACGCCGAGGCCGATGCCGACGCCGAGGACGATGCCGATGCCGAGGACGATGCCGAGGACCAGCCGGAGCCCACGGGCCCGCCGATCGTGCGGATCGAGCACACGCGCAGCCCCGCGGAGCACGCGGTCGCGGAGCTGATCCGGCTCCTCGAGGAGCACGACATCGAGGTGGTCGGTGAGGGCCGGGTCGGGGAGCCGGTCGGGGAGAGCGTCGGCCGCCTGGCGTCGGTCGCCAGCCCAACCCTGCGGGAGATCCTCACCTTCGCGGTCCAGCGCAGCGACAACCAGATCACCGATGCGGTGTTCCGGGCCGTCGGCCGCCAGCGGACCGGCACCGGCTCCTTCGCCTCGGGCGAGCGGGCGCTGCTCCAGGTCCTCGAGGGGCTCGGCATCACCACCGAGGGGTTGGCCTTCGCCGACGGCTCCGGGCTGTCCCGCGACGACCGGGCGACCGCGCGGATGCTGGTCGAGCTCGACCGCGCGATGCACGCCAGCCGGCACGAGCCGGTGTGGACCTCGCTGATGGCCGTGATGGGTGAGTCGGGGACGCTGAGCAGCCGGTTGACGGGCTCGGTCGCGACGGGCCGCTTCGTGGGCAAGACCGGCACCCTGCGCGACGTCGCCGCACTCAGCGGTGCGGTGGTCGGGGATGACGGTCGGCGCTACCACCTCGCCGTCATCGCCAACGCCGACGGCCAGGCGAGGTGGCTGTCGCGCACCTTCGTCGATGAGCTGATCGTCCTGCTGGCAGCTGACGTCCGGGGCTGCGACGTCCGCGCCGCCAGCGGGGGTGACGGTGCCCTCGGGCGCCCACCGGTGGCCGTGCGCTGCTGAGCTGCCGGCGGGCCTAGAGCTGCTCGACCGGGTGGAGCCGCTGGCGCGGCCCGTAGCGGGGTGGTCGTTGCCCGGACGAGGACAGCAGGCGGATGACCCGGCCCCGGTGGCCGGCGAAGGGAGCGAGCAGCTCGAGCATCCGCTCGTCGGTCCCACGGGGCTCGCCGGCCAGGTTCCAGGCGACGAGATCCTTGACGTTGTAGTCGCCGACCTCCACGGCATCGGCGTCGCCGGCGGCGACCCGCGCCAGGTGGGCCGCCGTCCAGGCGCCGATCCCCGGTACCGCAACCAGCCGTGCCAGGCGCTGCTGACGGTCGAGTGTGAGGGCGGCCTCCAGGTGTGCCACCTCGCGGCAGGCGTCGACGATGCGGCGGGCCCGTGCCCGTTCGATCCCCAGGGTGTGGAACCGTGCGGCGGGCGTGCGGCTCAGGACGTCGGGAGCCGGCGGGAGCCACAACCCGAAGGGCCCCGGTGCGCGGGTACCGAGGGTGCGGACCAACCGGGTCCAGGACCGGGCCGCCTCCAGGGAGGTGACCCGCTGGGCGATGATGGTCGGGACCAGCACGTCGACGACCGTGCCCGTGCGCAGCATCCGCAGCCCCGGCCGGAGGTGGTGGGCCCTGGCGACCACGGGGTGCCGGGTGGGGTCGAAGCCCGTCAGGTCGTCCGCGGCGCCGAGGACCCCGCCGGCCCGCTCGGCCAGCCATCGGGCCCCGGGACCGTAGGTGCGGACGTGGAAGCCACTGTCCGCCGCCGTGGTCGCGACGAGCGTGCCCGGCCCCCGGGGTGTGTGGCTGGCCCGTGCCATCCCCGTCGCCCGGACCCGGATCGTAGGGTCCTGCCGGGAGGCGATCAGGGGCCGCAGCGTCGGGAGCAGGTCGGTCCGCAGCGCCAGCTCGACGGTCACGGTGCGGTCCGGGGTCCCGCTCACCCGGGCTCGTCACTCTCGAGCCGGAGCAGCACTGCCCGCAGCCCATGTTCCAGCTGGCTGCGCTCGTCCTCGTCCAGCACGCCGAGCAGGGTGTTGAGGTGGTCGGTGTAGTCGTCCATCATGGCGTCCACCACCTCCCGCCCCTCCGAGGTCAGCGCGACCAGCACCTGGCGGCGGTCGTGCTCGGCCCGGGAGCGGTGCACGTAGCCGAGCTCCTGGAGCCGGTCCAGACGGTGCGTCATCGCCGCTGACGACAGCAGCAGCCCGCGGTAGAGCTCGGTCGGGGTGAGGGTGTAGGGCGGCCCCGAGCGCCGGAGCGCCGCGAGGACGTTGGACTCGCCGATGGTCAGCCCGTGGGCGGCGACCGCCGCCTGGGTCCGCCGGTCGAGGAACCGCTGCAGCCGGACCACCCGCGCCACGATCGCCAGCCCTCTGACGTCGAGCTCGGGACGTTCCTCGGCCCATTGGGCCAGCAGGTGGTCGACGTGATCACCGGCGTCGGGGTGATCACCGGCGTCGGGGTGGGGAGCAGCGTGGTCGGCGTCCATGACGGGCGGAGGCTAGCCGTGCCGGACCGGACCGCGGCCTCGGAGCGTCAGAACAGCGGTTCCTGCTCGCCTGCGTGCGGGCCGAGGGGCCGGCTCTGGGTCGGGATGTGCGGGTGCGCGACGGGGGATGCCCGATGGTCGGTCGGATCCCCACCGAGGTCCCCGGCGGACGGGCCGGCATCGACGTTCTCGACGGCCGGGTGAGGAGCGATCGGTGGTGGCGCGGGGGCGGTGACCGCCCGCTCGAAGCGGCGCGCCGCAGCCCCGAGGCCCAGGGGCTCCAGCACCGCCCGGACCCGGTCGGGGTCGACGGTGGCAGTGGCGAGCGCGTCGGCGTCCACCTCGAGGTGGGGGACGGGTGCCATCAGCAGCAGGTTGCGTTCGACCCGGTGCCGGGCCTCCCTGAGGGAGCTCTCGATGCGGGTGGGGAGCTCGGGCAGGGCCTCGTACAGCGCCGCGATGGTCCCGTGGGCGGCCAGCAGCTTCGCCGCCGTCTTCGGACCGATACCGCGCGCCCCCTCCAGACCGTCGGAGGCATCGCCCCGCAGCGCCGCCAACTCGACGTAGCGCTCCGGGTCGACGCCGTAGGTGGTGCGCACGCGGGCGACGTCCTCGACGGCGAGGTCAGAGAAGCGGGCCCGAGGGCGCAGCAGCCGCACGTCCTCGGAGACCAGTGCCGTCAGGTCCCGGTCGGAGCTGAGGAGGTCGCAACGCCACCGCCGTGCGACACAGGCATCGACCGCGGCCGCGAGCACGTCGTCGGCCTCCGCTCCGTCCTGCTCCACCACCGCGAAGCCGCAGGCGGCCAGGTCGCTGCGCAGCCGCTGCAGCGCGGCGGTGAGCGCCGCCGGTGTCGGCGGGCGGTTGGCCTTGTACTCCGGGGCGAGCAGCTTGCGGCGGTTGACCGGGTGGTCGAAGCCCACGAGCACGGCGTCGTAGGGACCGTGCACCCAGGTCGAGGCCAGCATGGAGACCACCGCGCCGGTGACCAGCGGCCGGTCGTCACCGCCGTCGAGTTCGGCCTCGGCCGAGCGGTAGGCCCGGTGGCCGAGGGCGTTGCCGTCGACCGCGAGCACGCTGCGCGGTGCCGTCACCCACCACCCCTGACGTCGTCGGTCGCGGACCGCAGGACCGTAGCGCCTCGGTAGCCTCGCGCATCGGGTCGCGGCGGCAGTTCGCGTCCCGCTCTGGCGTTGCGGACGATGGTGAGACCGAGCACGGAGGACGAGGACGTGGCAGCGCGGATCGGGCGGGCCCTGGTGACCGGTGCGTCCGCCGGGATCGGCGCCGCCATGGCCCGCGAGCTCGCGGCCCGTGACGTCGAGGTGGTGCTGGTCGCGCGCCGCTCGGAGCGGCTGAGCGAGCTGTCCGAGCAGCTGCCGACCAACGCGGAGGTGCTGGTCGCCGACCTCGCTGACCGGGCGGGTCGGGACCTGGTCGCCGAGCGGCTCGCCAGCGCCGACCGGCCCGTGGATCTGCTGGTCAACAACGCGGGGCTCGGGATCTACGGCGCCCTGGCGTCCCAGGATCCCGATCGCATCCGCGCGCTGATCGACGTCAATGTCACCGCCCTGGTGGAGCTGACCCGGGCGGCGCTTCCCGGGCTGCTGGCGCGGGAGGTGGGCGGCATCATCAACGTCGGCTCCACCGCCGGCTACCTCCCCGGGCCCTACAGCGCGGTGTACGGCGCGACCAAGGCGTTCGTGCGCTCCTTCACCGAGGCGGTGTCCGAGGAGGTGCGTGCGACCCCGGTGCACGTGCTGCTGCTGGCGCCCGGGGTGACGCGCACGGAGTTCCAGGACGTGGCTGGTGTGCCCGAGGGGGCCTTCCCCGCGGCGCTGACCGGGACGGCGGACCAGGTGGCCCGGGCCGCACTGGACGCCTTCGCCGCGCAGCGTCCGGTCTGTGTGCCGGCAGCCGCCGACCGGGTCGTCGTCTACGGCTCGCAGGTCGTCCCCTCCCGGCTGACCCGGCGGCTCAGGGCCAGCGTCATGCGGCGGTTCGTCGCATGACCGCCGCGGGCCAGGGGCGCACCGAGGAGCCGGGCGACGGGGTCGCGTTGCGGTCCTTGCTGGCCGGCGGTCTCCCCCTGCTCGTCGCTTCCCTGACCGGGCACGGCCGGGCTCCCCGGCTGCACGCCGCCCTGGTCGAGGCCGGGCTCGAGCCGTTGCCCGGCTTCATCGGCCACGACCTGCCGCGAGGGGCCAAGGTCGGCTTCCAGCTCGATGGGCAGGAGCTCCGCCTCGTCGACGAGCGCGAGGACACGTTGCTGCGGGCCCGGCGGGACGGCCTGGATGGGAGCTGGGTCACGGCTGCCAAGCGGCTGAGGGGCACGATGGTGGTGGTGCTCAGCGGGGGGCACCCCGATCCCGAACTGGCTCCCCGCGCCCTCGCCGCCACGGTCGACGAGCGGGCCCGGGCCGGTCAAGCCCTCGGGGCTATCGTCGGCGTGGCCGAGGAGCGGCCGAGTCTGCCGCTGGTCTTCTGAGCTCAGATGCCGAGCAGCGCCGCCTCGGTGGAGGCGGGTGCTTCGAGGTCGTCGAGCAGCGCCGTGAACTGCTCTGTCCCGAGGTCGGTGAGCTCGCTCGAGGCTGGTGCTCGTTCATCGGCGTGCCCGGGGGCTCCCGACCGTCCGGGAGAGCGCGCCTGCCCCGGTGCGCGCTGGCGGCCGCTGGTGTCCTGTGCGCGGCCCCGTGTCCGCCACCCTGGGCGCACCGGGGCAGGAAACCGGACAGCGGTGTCTGGCTGGTTGCCCCGCGCCGGGCGGCGGCGTGCCCCGCGTCGGGCGGCGGCGTGCCCCGCGTCAGGCCAGCAGGTCAGCGGAGGTGGGGTTGCTCGCTGGGCTCCTCACCGACGCCGTCGCTGCCCGCGCCGGCGGCGTTGCTGCGGATCACGACCGCGACGCCGAGCAGCACCAGCGGCGCCCCGAGGGCGAACAGCGGCGCCGGGAGCTCACCCAGGATCAGCCAGGCCAGTAGCCCGGCCCCGACCGGCTCGGCGAGGATCGCGATCGCCACCGTGGTGGCCGGCAGCGTCGCGAGCAGCAGGTTGAACACCGTGTGGCCGAGCAGTTGAGGCCCGATCACGATGCCGGCGATCGCCAGCCAGGTCGTGGTGTCGAAGCCGGTCAGCGTCGTACCGGTCACCAGGCACAGCGGGAGCAGCAGCACCCCCGCCCAGGCGTAGACGATCGACGCGTAGGTGCTGGTCGCGGTGTCACGGCGCGCCGCCCGGCCGGCGAGCAGGTAGGCGCTGCCGCCCACTGCGGCCCCGAGCGCCATCGCATCGCCCAGCAGCGCTCCCGCGCCGAAGGCGTCCGCGGTGGCGTCGCCGAAGCCGATGACCAGGGCCCCGACCACCGTGACCGCGATACCGATCCAGGCGCGACGGGTGGTCCGCTCACCCAGCAGCCACCACCCACCGAGGGCGACGAACAGTGGGGACATCGTGGTCAGCGTGACCGTGGACGCCACGCTGGTGAGGGTCAGGGCGCCCTGGAACAGGACGAAGTGGAGCGCCAGGGCGGTCCCGGCCCCCGCGAGCTGACGCTGGCGCTGCCGCGTCAGTGGTCGGGCCGCGCGGCGCTGCGCCCGCCACGCCGCCGGCGCCAGTGCCAGGGAGCCGAGCGTCGTCCGCCAGAAGGCGATCGCCAGCGCCGGGGCCGCACCGTCGCCGGCGCGCACGATGCCGGGTGTGTCCCCCATGGCGAGCCGGGCCAGGATCGCCGCGGTCGACACGGCCACCATGCCCACGACCAGGGCCACCACCGTCGCCGGCCGCGACAGGCTCGCGCCGACGGCGGTGGGGGGCATGGGGACCTCGCTCGGACGGGCGTGGGCGCGGGCGGCGGGACGGTACCTCGTCGGGTACCCCTGCCCCCATGGACCCCCTCGACCTGCTCCGCCTGCTCCTCGACCCCCAGCGCCTGGCCGTCGTCGGGGACGTGGCCGCCCGGCCACGCACGAGCGCCGAGCTGGCGCAGCGCCACGGCATCGGCACCGACGAGGTGCTGCGCACCCTGGCACCGCTGGTGCAGGCGGACCTGGTCACCGCGGCCGACGCGACCTACCACCTCGACGTCGACGCCTGGCGGGCCCTGGCCCGGACCCTGCCCCGTGGCGTGCCGGCGAGCCCTCGGGTCGGCTTCGGCATGACCGCTGAGGAGACCGAGGTCCTGGCCCGGTTCTTCCAGGGTGATCGCCTCAGCGAGCTACCGGCGCAGCGCCACAAGCGATTGGTGGTCCTCGAACGGTTGGCGCTGGAGTTCGAGCCCGGCGTGCGCTATCCGGAGAGGGAGGTCAACAGCCTGCTCCGGCGGTTCCACGACGACCACGCGACCCTGCGTCGGGCGTTGGTCGACGAGGGCTACCTGGACCGGGCGGCGGGGGAGTACTGGCGGGCCGGTGGTCGGGTCGTGTGACCGCTGCCGTGGCCACCGTCACCGCTCAGCCGCCGAGCCGCTCGTAGCGCTCCAGCACCCGGGTGACGTAGATCTGGGTCTCCACGATGTTGGGGATGCCGCCCGAGCTGCGCACCCGACCCGGTCCGGCGTTGTAGGCCGCCAACGCCAGGTCGACGCGGCCGAAGGTGTCCAGCTGGGTCCGGAGGTAGCGGGCCCCTCCTTCGAGGTTCTGCAGGGGGTCGCGGGGATCGACACCCAGGCCCCGGGCGGTCCCCGGCATGAGCTGTGCCAGGCCGAGCGCGCCGGCATGGGAGACCACCCCGGGCGAGAACCCCGACTCCGACCACACCAGGGCCGCGAACAGTCGCCCGTCCAGGCCATGGCGGGCGGCGGTCGCGTCGATCGCGGCCGCCCACCGCGGCCCCTGGCCCGGCAGCCCGTCGGCCCAGGCCGGAGGTGGGCCGTAAGGGTCGAGGTCGACCTGGAAGGGCACGAACACGCGCTGAGCCGACAGCTCGAGGCGCGCGATGGTGGCCTCCAGTTCGGCGACCAGCACCTCCCGGGCCTCGACGTCCCGCTCGAGCTCTGCCAGCGCGGCGCTGCGCTGCACCCGATCCCGGGTGATCCGCTCGACCGTCGCGCCGGTGGCCTCGGTCAGCGTCGCGACCCGTTCGGCCTCCTCGGCGGCGGTGCGCTCGGCGGCGATCGCCCGCTTGCGTGCCTGGTCGGCGGCGGCCCGCAGCCCGGCCAGCTCCCGGGCGTGCCGGCCGCCGGCGTCGATCTCGACCCGTTCCGCGCTGGCCAGGCGCGCCACCGTCTCCAGGGTCACCGTCACCTCGTGCCAGTCCCGGGCTCCCACCACCCCGCGGACGAGGACGTCCCCGTTCATCCCGGCCCCGTGCTTGTAGGCGTGGACCGCCTGCTCGGCGAGCCGGTCCCGGCTCTCGGACCAGGCGGTCAGCGCCTGGGCGAGGGCCGCGTCCCGGTCGACCACCTCGGCGCGGGCCAGCTCGATCTCCTCCTCGGCAGCGCGGTGGTCGAGCTCGGCGAGGGCCAGGTCGCGCTCCAGTCCCGCGAGTTGCTCGCTCGCCCGCTGCAGGCTCGCGTCCAGCGCCGAGACCTCCTCGACCACGCCGCGGACCTCGCTCTGCAGCTGCTCCAGGGACCGCTCCGCCTCGTCGAGCCGGGAGCGGCTGCGCTCCAGTTCGTCATCGGCCCCCGCCGCGGGCGCGCTGGTCACGAGCAGCGCGACGATCAACAGCCACAGCGAACCGCGGCCGACGCCGTTGTCCAGTGCCATGCCCAGGCGGCTCCCGCTGCTGCGGGCCGGTCGTGGCCCGTCCCCAGGACCATCGGCACGTCAGCGCCGCACCTACACCCCCGCACCTACGCCCCCGGTGCGACCCTTCGCCCTCAGCGCTCGTCGGCGAGCGAGCGGAGCCGTTGGGCATGGGCGGGGTGGCGGAGCTTGGCCAGCACGTTCTTCTCGATCTGGCGGATCCGCTCGCGGGTCACCCCGTAGCGCTCGCCGATCTCCTCCAGCGTCGCCGGCTCGCCTCCGTTCAGCCCGTAGCGCAGCTCCAGCACGCCGCGCTCGCGCTCGTGGAGTTCCTCCAGGGTCGCGAGCAGCTCGAGCCTGGCGAGCTCGGTGGTGGCGCACAGCTCCGGGTCGGGGGCGTCATCGTCCTGGACGAGTTCGCCCAGGGTGGTGTCCCCGTCCTCGCCGACCGTGCGATCCAGCGAGGTGATCTCGCGCCCCGCCAGCCGCAGCTCCAGGAGGCGGTCGGTGCTGATGCCGAGCGACTCGGCCACCTCGCCGTCGGTCGGGTCGCGACCGAGCACCTGCAGCAGCTCGAACTCCGCGCGGCGGACCTTGGCGACCAGCTCGTGGACGTGGACGGGCAGGCGCACCGAGCGGGCCTTGTTCGCCGTGCCGCGGGTCAGCGCCTGGCGGATCCACCAGGTGGCGTAGGTGGAGAACTTGTAGCCCTTGGTGTGGTCGAACTTCTCCACGCCTCGCATCAGGCCGAGGTTGCCCTCCTGCACCAGCTCCAGCAGGGACAGGCCCCGTCCGAGGTAGCGGCGGGCGATCGAGACCACCAGGCGCAGGTTCGCGGTCACCAGGCGTTCCTGGGCCCGGTCGCCCTCGGACATGATCTGTTCGAGCTTGCCGCGACGCTCGGGGGTCCCGGCACGTCGCTGGTCGATGCGCAGCGCGCGGGCCGCGACCCCGGCGTGGTAGCGCTTGGCGAGGTCGACCTCCTCCTCCGCGGTCAGCAGCTCGACCCTGCCGATGGCGTTGAGGTACTGGCGCACGCCGTCGGTGGTGGACCCGGTGGTGGCGGACTCGGACGGGGCTGGGGCGGCGTCATCGGTGAGGTCGTCGACCACCTCGATGCCCCGGTCCCGGACCTCGGTGGCGACCTCCTCGGGCCAGTCCTCGGCGTCCTGGATCGGGTCGTGGAGGTCGTGGATCTCCGACAGGAGCACGTAGCCCCGTTCGGTGCCGCGTGTGAAGAGCTCGCCGAGGCCGGCACGCTCGCGTACCTCGGTCTGCAACGCGTCCTTGGACACCCGCACCTCCCGTTCAGGTCGGCTCCGACCACTCGACGACGCGGAGCGCCACGACACGTATCCTCCGCCGACCACTCACCGTACCCTGCGGCAGGCTTCGTGGCGCGCTGCTCATGGGTCGTCGTCGACGGCCACCTCGAGCCAGGCATCCTCGGTCCGGTCGATGTCAGCGTCCACCAGCGTGAGTTCGTCCTGGAGGGCCATCAGTCGCTGAGGAGCAGAGGCGGCAGTCACCATCTGGGCGAACAGCCGCTCCCGCTGCTGCTGGAGGCGGGCCAGACGCTGCTCGAGCTGCCGGGCCCGGCGCCGGTCCGCCTGCCGCTGGGCGTTGTCCCTGGCCGAGTCGCTGGATGGTGCCGGACGGGCCGCGGCCTCCCGCTCGGTGGCCGCCCGCGCCGCCAGCATCTGCTCGCGGTAGCCCGCCCAGTCCAGATGCTCGGTCAGGTGGCCGCCCTCGATGGCGATGATCCGGTCGGTGAGCCGGTCCAGCAGGTACCGGTCGTGGCTGGCGACCACCAGCGTGCCCTCGAAGCCGTCGAGGTGGTCCTCGAGCACGGCCAGGGTGTCGAGGTCGAGGTCGTTGGTCGGCTCGTCGAGCAGCAGCACGTTGGGGGCCGCCACCAGCAGGTGCAGCAGCGCCAGCCGGCGGCGCTCACCACCGGAGAGCAGTTCCACGGGGGTGCGTTGGGTGCGGCCGTCGAACCCGAACCGCTCGGCCAGCCGGTGGGCCGGCAGCCGTTCGCCGTTCTTCAGCGGCACGTGGGCGGCGATGTCGAGCACCGTGTCCAGGGCGCTCGCACCCGAGGGCGGGGCGGTCGCCAGCTGCTCGAACATGGCCAACTGCACGGTCCTGCCGACCTTGACCTGGCCCTCGTCCGGGGTGAGCTGGCCGGCCAGCACGTGCAGCAGGGTCGTCTTGCCCGAACCGTTCGGTCCGACGATCCCCACCCGCTCACCTGGTCCGATGCCGAGGTCGACGCGATCGAGCACCCGATGGTCGCCGCGGGTCAGCGAGACGTCGGTGAGGGTGAACACCTCGTCGCCGAGCCGCGTCGCGCCGGTCCCGAGCTCCAGGGGCTGGGACTCGGCGTCACCGGCGGCGGCCTGTCGCAGTCGCTCGGCCTGTTCGACGCGGAAGCGGGGCTTGGTGCCGCGCGCCTTCGGGGAGCGCCGCAGCCATGCCACCTCCTTGGTGTAGAGGTTGCGGGCGCGTGCGGTGCTGCGCTGGCGGGCCGCCGCGCGTTCCACCCGGGCCTCCAGCAGCGAGGAGTAGGTCCCGTCGTGCCACCACACCTCGGCCGGTTCGTCGGGGGCGGGGGCATCGAGGTCCAGCATCCGGTTCACGCTGCGCTCGAGCACGTACCGGTCGTGGGTGATCAGCACCAGCCCACTGCGCCGGCGGGCCAACTCCTCCTCCAGCCAGTCCACGGTGTCGACGTCGAGGTGGTTGGTGGGCTCGTCCAGGACCAGCAGATCGCTCGGTGCCAGCAGGGTGCGTGCCAGAGCGACCCGCCGCCGCAGCCCGCCTGACGCCTGGGCGACCCGCAGGTCGTCGGGGACCCCGAGCCGTGCGAGCAGCGCGGCCACCTCGTCGTCCCGGGCCAGGGGATCGCCCTCGGCCACGATGGCCGCCGCAGCGGCGTCGGGTAGGGCCACCTCCTGGGGTAGCCACCCGATCCTGAGCCCCGAGCGGGGCACCACGCGGCCGGCATCCGGCGCGCGGTCACCGATGATGATGCGCAGCAGGGTGGTCTTGCCCACCCCGTTCGGGCCGACCACCCCGACCCGGTCGTCGGAGGTCAGGCCGAAGGAGGCCCCGGCGAAGAGGGTCCGGCCCTCCACCGACGCCCCGACGTCGTGCAGCGACAACAGGTGCATGACCGGGCAGGCTACGCGGTCGGCGTGGGTAGCCTGCTGACACGCCCCGACCCCGAGGATCCCCGTGCTCAGCTGCTCCGATGTCAGCGTCACCCTGGGTGCGCGGCAGCTGTTCTCCGGGGTCTCACTGCGGTTCCCGCCTGGCACCTGCACGGCGCTGGTCGGGGGCAACGGGGCGGGCAAGACCACCCTGCTGCACACGCTGCTGGGGTTCCGCGACCCCGATGACGGGGTGGTCACCCGACCCAAGGACCTGCGGGTCGGGTGGCTGCCACAGGACGTCGTCGACGCGGTCGGGACCTCGACCACCGTCCTCGAGCACGTCCTGGAGGGCGCTGCGCACCTCCGGGCGCTCGAGCAGCGGTTGCGGGAGCTGGAGCAGCGCATGGTCGACACCGTCGGTGAGGACCAGGACGCGCTGCTGCGCAACTACTCGGAGGTCCAGGACCGGTTCTCGACCCTGGGCGGCTACGAGCTGGAGGCCGAGGCCCACCGGGTGCTGGCCGGGCTCGGGTTCGCGCCCGAGGACGCCGGCCGGGATACCTCGGAGCTGTCGGGTGGGTGGCGGGTGCGCGTGGCGCTGGCCCGGCTGCTGCTGGCCAAGCCCGACCTGCTGGTGCTGGACGAGCCCACCAACCACCTCGACCTCGACACGATCGTGTGGCTGGAGGGGACCCTGCGCGAGCTGCCCGGCGCCCTGCTGCTGGTCAGCCACGACCGCGACTTCATCGACGCCACCGCCGATGTGATCGTGGAGCTGGCCGCCGGGACCGCCACCGCCTACGAGGTGCGCAGCGGCACCGTGGCTGCGGAGCTCGGTGCCTTCGCCTCCTTCGTCACCCAGCGCGAGGAGCGCCTGACGGGCCTGCGCGCCGCCAAGGCCCAGCAGGACCGGGTGATCGCCCAGCAGGAGCGGTTCGTGGAGCGGTTCCGCTACAAGGCCTCCAAGGCCCGGCAGGTTCAGTCCCGCCTGAAGCAGCTGGACAAGCTCGAGCGCATCGAGGTGCCCGACCACAAGGCGCTGGTGGCCCGCTTCGCCTTCCCCGAGCCGGCCCGCTCCGGACGGGTCGTGGCCGAGGTGTCGGGTCTGACCGTGCGCTACGGCGAGCTGACCGTGCTGGACGGGGTCGACCTGGCGATCGAGCGGGGCCGCAAGGTGGCGCTGATCGGCCACAACGGGGCGGGCAAGACCACGTTGCTGCGCTCCCTGCTTGGGCAGGTGCCGGTGGCGGCGGGGACGGTCACCCTCGGCTCCAACGTGGAGGTGGCGGTCGTCGACCAGCACCAGGCGGAGGTCATGGACCTCGAACGGACGGTGCTGGAGGAGTTCCGCACCGCCCTGGGCGATCGCCACCGGTCGATCAACCACCGCTCGATGCTCGGCGCGTTCGGGTTCCCGGGTGACCTCGCCGACCGCAAGGTCCTGGAGCTGTCAGGCGGCGAGCGGACCCGGCTGGGGCTGGCCAAGGCGATGGCCTCACCGGTCAACCTGCTGCTGCTGGACGAGCCGACCAACCACCTGGACCTGGCCTCCCGGGACGTGCTCGAGGACGCGGTCGTGGCCTACCCCGGCACGATCGTGCTGATCCCCCACGATCGGCATGTGATCCGGGCCACGGCCGACATGATCGTGGAGTTCAGCCACGGCGGGCTGTCGGTGTTCGAGGGCACCTACGAGGAGCTGCTGGAGCGGCGCGGCGGGGGTGCGGCCGGCGCCGGCAGCCAAGCCGCCGCCGGCTCGGCGAAGGTCGGGTCTGGGGCCCAGAGGACGGATCGTTCGGCTTCGGGGACGGGGCGTTCGGCCCCGGCGAGACCGACGGCCAGCGCCGGCCTCGGCAGCACGGGCGAGCAGCGTCGCCGTGGCCCGTCGACGCCCGCCTCCGCCGCGGCGCGCAAGGACCCCGAGACCCGCCGCCGGGAGGCCGAGCGTCGCAACGCCCGGTACCAGGCCACCCGGGACCTCAAGCGGGAGGTCGGCCGGATCGAGCGTGCGCTCGGCAAGGTGGAGGCGGAGATCGCGGAGCTCAACCGCACCCTGGCCGACCCGGACGTGTACGCCGACGGCGGGCGGGTCAAGGAGCTGGTGGCCCGGCACGGTGCGGCCAAGGACGAGGCGGCGGAGCTGCTCGAGCGTTGGGAGCGGCCCCAGACGCGCCTGGAGGCCGCCGAGTCCGCCGCCGACGCCGGCTAGCTCCCGCCCGGGTCCGCCGGCCACCCGGACCCTCCGGCCCCCCGCCCGGCCGCCCGGACCCCCCGGCCCCCCGCCACCGCCGCCGCTCGGCCGCCCGGCCGCCCGCCGCCGCCCGCCGGCCCCCGCCCGGGCCCCGCCACCTGGCCGCCCGCCGCCTGCCGGCCCCCGCCCGGCCCCCGCCACCGGCCCCCGCCACCGGGCCCCGGCTCTCCGTCCGGCGCGAGAAGCAGCCAGTATCCGCTGGTTCTCGCGCGTGGATCGGCTGTCCGCGGGGTCCGTCGGCGAGAACCAGCCACTATCTGCTGGTTCTCGCTGGCCGCCGGGTTGTGAGGGCGCGAGGACGGGGGAGCGGGAGCCCAGCCCCTTGCCACCCGGCCACCCGCCACCGCCACCCGGACGCCCGCCGCCGCCCGCCGCCGCCCGGCCGCCCGCCACCGGGCCCCGGCTCTCCGTCCGGAGCGAGAAGCAGCCAGTATTTGCTGGTTCTCGCCCGTGGTCGGTCAGGAGTGCTGGCAGCGGTCGCCGCCGGCGCGAGAAGCGGCCACTATCTGCTGGTTCTCGCTGGCCGCCGGGTTGCGAGGGGCGCGAGGGCGCGCGCGGGCGCGAAGGGCGCGAAGGGCGCGAGGGGCGCGCGGGAGCCCGGCCACGGGAGCGTGGCGGCGCCGAGATTTGGAGCGGGCGCTCCAGGTTGACCTAGGCTCGGGGGTACGACCGACGAGGAGTCAACCGTGACCGGGACCGCGTACTACGTCGATGGCGTCCGGGTGCCGATCGGGCGCGCCAAGGACACGGGCTACTACGCCCAGACCCGCGGGGA
>PWWI01000046.1 GCA_003561535.1 Nitriliruptoraceae bacterium | reverse complement strand
GTCCAGCACCACCCGCCGAGCCGACGCCCAAGGAGCCGAACATGGCCACCGCATCCGCCGACGGTCGCATCATCCGCGTCATCGGCCCGGTCGTCGACGTGGAGTTCCCCCCGGGGGACCTGCCCGACATCAACACCGCCCTCACCTTCGAGCGCGAGGAGGAGGGCCAGCGGTACTTGATCACCGCCGAGGTCGCCCAGCACCTCGGTGACCGCCGGGTGCGTGCGGTGTGCATGCAGCCGACCGACGGCGTGGTTCGGGGCGCGGCGGTGGTCGACACCGGCGGCCCTATCACGGTGCCCGTCGGTCCGGGGACCCTCGGACACATCTACAACGTGCTGGGCGAGCCGTTGGACGTGGACGCGAGCGAGATCCAGGCCGACACCCGCTGGCCGATCCACCGCGACCCGCCCCCCTTCGACGAGCTCGAGCCCCAGTCGGTGATGTTCGAGACCGGCATCAAGATCATCGATCTGATCGAGCCCTACGTACAGGGCGGCAAGATCGGGATGTTCGGTGGCGCCGGGGTCGGCAAGACCGTCGTCATCCAGGAGATGATCAACCGCGTCGCCCAGCAGCACGGCGGGGTGTCGGTGTTCGCCGGCGTCGGTGAACGCACCCGCGAGGGCACCGACCTGAAGCTCGAGATGGAGGAATCGGGGGTCCTCGAGAAGGCCGCCCTGGTCTACGGCCAGATGGACGAGCCGCCCGGCGTCCGCCTACGGGTCGCCCTGTCGGCGCTGACCATGGCCGAGTACTTCCGCGACGAGATGCGCCAGGACGTCCTGCTGTTCATCGACAACGTGTTCCGGTTCGTCCAGGCCGGTTCCGAGGTCTCCACCCTGCTCGGCCGTATGCCCTCGGCCGTGGGCTACCAGCCGACCCTGACCAACGAGATGGGCCAGCTGCAGGAGCGGATCACCTCGACCAAGGGTCGTTCCATCACCTCCCTGCAGGCCGTGTACGTGCCCGCTGACGACATCACCGACCCGGCACCCCACACCACCTTCGCCCATCTCGACGCCCAGACGGTGCTCAGCCGTGACATCGCCTCGCTCGGCATCTACCCGGCCGTCGACCCGCTGGACTCCACCTCGCGGATCCTCGACCCTGCGATCGTCGGGCAGGAGCACTACGACGTGGCCACCGGGGTCCAGGAGGTCCTGCAGCGCTACAAGGACCTCCAGGACATCATCGCCATCCTCGGTATCGACGAGCTCAGCGAGGAGGACAAGGTCGTGGTCAGCCGGGCCCGCAAGGCCCAGCGGTTCTTCAGCCAGAACTTCTACGTCGCCGAGCAGTTCACCGGCAACCCCGGGGTCTACGTGCCGATCAGCGACACGATCACCGGCTTCCGGGCGCTGATCAACGGTGAGCTCGACGAGATCCCGGAGCAGGCCTTCCTGTACGCCGGTGACGTGGACGACGTGCAGCGCAGGGCCGCGGAACTGGCGCAGTGATGTCAGAGGCGACCATGACCGTCGAGGTGGTCTCCGCCGAGGCCCACGTGCTCTCCGGCGAGGCCCGCGAGCTGTACGCCCGGGCGGTCGAGGGCGAGATCGGCATCCTGCCCGGTCACGCCCCGGCGCTGGTGGCCCTCGACGTCGGGCCGCTGCGCCTGACGATGGCCGACGGCACGAAGGAACGCATCGCCGTCCACAAGGGGGTGCTGTTCGTCGGTGACGACGGCAAGGTGATCGTGCTGGCGGACATCGCCGAGCGGGCCCAGGACATCGACCTCGAACGCGCCAAGGCCAAGGCACAGCGGGCACAGGAGCGGCTCTCCAGGGGCACCGACGCCGACCTCGAGGCACGTCTGGTCTCCCTGCGCAAGCAGCAGCTGCGGATCCAGGTGGCATCCGGGACGCAGGTCACCCACTCGGGGTGAACCTCCGTGGAGGTGTCCCCATGCGCGGTCCGCGCGACGGTCGTGCCGTCGTCGGTGGGTAGCATGGACGGATGGCAGCGACCCCCGTGACGACCGTGGCCACCGACGCGTTCCGCGTCCGGGGCGGTGCCACCCTCCACGGCACCATCCGGCTGTCGGGGGCGAAGAACTCGGCGCTGAAGTTGATGGCGGCGGCCCTGCTGTCGGACGAGCCGCTGGATCTCAGCGAGGTCCCGGCCATCGCCGACGTGCCCGTCATGGCGGAGGTACTGCAGGGTCTCGGGGTCGAGGTGGAGCTCGATCTTCAGCGTCAGACCTGCCGCCTGCAGGCCACCGATCCGAGCTGGCACGCCCCCGCCGATGCGGTGTCGAGGATCCGCGCCTCCCTGTCCACCCTCGGACCGTTGGTGGCCAGGATGCGCCGCGCCCGGCTCGCGCTCCCCGGTGGTGACCGCATCGGCGCGCGGTCGATCGACCTGCACCTCAGGGGGCTCGCGGCGATGGGCGCCGAGGTCCATCAGGACGCCCACGGTGTCGAGGTGCACGCGCCCGACCTCCACGGGGCGATGATCACCCTGGACTTCCCGTCGGTCGGGGCCACCGAGAACCTGGTCATGGCCGCGACCTTGGCTGAGGGCACCACCGTCATCGACAACGCGGCCCGTGAGCCGGAGATCCAGGACCTGTGCCGGATGCTGGTGGCGATGGGGGCCCGCATCGACGGCATCGGCGATCCCCGGATCGAGATCGAGGGGGTCGACCGCCTGCGAGGGGTCGCCTGGGAGACCTGTCCCGACCGCATCGAGGCCGGGACCTACGCCATGATGGCTGCCGTCACCGGCGGGGACGTCGTGATCGAACGGGTGCGGCCGACGGACCTCACGCTGCCGCTGATCAAGTTGCGGGCGTCGGGGATCCTGGTCGAGGAGGGAGCGGGGTCGCTGAGGGTCACGTCGAACGGGCTGGCGGCCGTCGACGTGGTCACCCTGCCGTACCCGGGGTTCCCCACCGACCTGCAGCCGCAGCTGATGGTGCTGCTGACCCAGGCCCACGGCACGAGCCGGTGCACGGAGAACGTCTTCGAGTCCCGCTTCTCCTTCGTGGACGAGTTGGCTCGCATGGGCGCCGACGTGGAGGTGGACGGGCACCACGCCCTGATCCGCGGACCCACCCGGCTCCGGGGCGCGGTCCTTGCAGGGCTGGACGTGCGGGCGGGTGCCGCCGGGGTCATGGCTGGCCTCATCGCGCAGGGTGAGACGATCGTGCGGGATGTCCACCACATCGACCGCGGCTACGCGCACTTCGTGCCGCACCTGCAGGCGCTCGGGGCGGACATCGAGCGGATCCCCGACGACGAAGCCGATGCTTGAGTCGACGTCGGCGACCCCGCGGTGGCGGTGGCCGTGGGGCGCCGGCGCAGGTCGCGTCGTGACCGCACACCGCGGCGTCCTCCTCGCCGTGCTGGCCGCGGTGCTGGCCCTGCTGGCGAGCGCGGGCCACGGCGCGACATCTCCGGCCGCCGCGGAGCCCGACGCCGCGGTCGTGGTCGACGGCCCCGTGCGAGTCGTCGGTGGCGAGGGGATCCTGATCGGCGTCGCGGGTGTTCGCTACCACGACACGATCGAGCTGGCCGCTGACGGGCAGGTGATCAACGAGTTGGACACGGAGCGGTACGTGGCCGGGGTCGCGGAGATGCCGAGCCGGTGGCCGCTGGAGGCGCTGAAGGCGCAGGCGGTGGCCGCCCGCACCTACGCGTGGTGGTCCGCCGAGCGCGGCGCCCACGCGGGCTTCGACCTCTGCGCCACCACCGCCTGCCAGGTCTTCCGCGGCGCGGAGGTGGTGCTGGACGGCGGACAGCGCTGGGAGGAGGCCGTGGCTGCCACCGCCGGTGAGGTGCTCGTGGATCCCGAAGGCGGCCCGATCCTGTCCCGCTACTTCTCCACCTCCGGCGGGCGGACCTACGCCAACGAGGACGTCTTCCCGGCCACCGGGCCCCGCTCCTACCTCGTCGCCATCGACGACCCCTACGACGCGGTGTCGCCCTACCACCGGTGGCGGGTGCGCTTCACCCGGGAGGAGTTCGACGAGGTCCTGTCCCGGGGGGAACGGCTGGCCGCCACCGTCCCCGTCGTCGCGGTCGAGCGCACGGGCGACGTCGACGACGTCACCGCCCGCTTCCGCGTGACGGGCGGGGACGGCAGCGTCGTCGAGGTCGGAGCCGTCGAGTTCCGTGACTTCCTGTCGCTGGTCGCCCCCGACCGGTTCCCCGACCGCTTCCCGACCCGTCGCGCCGACGGGCTGCGGCCGCTGCCCTCCACCGTGCCCTCGTCCCGGTTCACCGTGGACGTTGGCGACGACGAGGTCGTGCTCGAAGGTCGCGGCTGGGGGCACGGCGTCGGGATGGGACAGTACGGAGCGCGGGGCCGGGCCGAGGACGGTGCCGCCCACCATGAGATCCTGGCCGCCTACTACGGCGGGCTGCAGCCGACCCGTGCCGCAGAGCTCCCGGACCGCATCCGCGTCGGTCTCGGGCAGCGCGACGAGCTCACCCTGGCCGCGGACGACCTCGTGACGATCCTCGACGCCCGGGGCGAGGTGGTCGTCGAGCGTGCGCTCGG
>PWWI01000117.1 GCA_003561535.1 Nitriliruptoraceae bacterium | reverse complement strand
TTTGCTCCTTCAAGTGATCGATGTTCTGTTCCTTAACACTCATGTCTTGGGCGATGCTGTCTTTCTCATACATAACGGAAGCGTACCTTGAGAAATCTGTACTCTCAAGCTTGAAATTAACCGGGCCAATGTATTCTTTCTCAACGAGGCTATACTCATGCCATATTCGCTTCATCTTTATCGACCTCTCAGGTGGAATAACCCTCACCTTATAACGCTTGGTCTTCTCGTTACTCGACTTTGTCATGTCCTTTATTTCCATATTGAAGTTTTTATTCAATTCTGCGTCAAGAGTGTCATAGTTTTCTTTCGAGAGGAACACCGAAGCAGTCAATTGGTCGTCGGTGATTTTCCGTAGACAACGCATCGTCGCCTGGAGGACAAATATTTTTGATTGCGGGCTGCGGAACAAAGCAACACCGAAAAGCGAGCGACAGTTCCAACCCTCACGACCTTTACCTACAAGGATCAGTATCTGCTTTTGACTCCCTAGTGTACCCAGCACATCGAGATTGTTGAAATTGCGGACATCCTCATCTTTCGTAATTTTATCATCTCCAACATTAACTAATATTTTTGAGGTAGAGACGCCAAGTTCAGTTAGAATTTTTTCCACCAGCGGGCGAACTTCTTCATTTGCTTCTTTAATGGTTGTTGCAAATATCGCCAGTTTTGGCGGTAAATCCTCAAACGTTTTTCCACCGTAGGTGTCCCAAAAAGTCTGAATGACGGTGCGGAGGAATTCCTTGCTTTTTACGTTTTCAAATGACCTCAAGTAAGCGTCTTTTAGGAAACCATTTTGGATAGATTCTTTCAAACCGTAGGCGTATACGACTTCGGGTAAAAGCTGTTTGTTGACATATGGTGTACCCGTGTAGTTATAACAGGCTACTATCGATGTGCTTTTGGCAAGCATGTTTATTGTGTCGCGGAGGCTTGTTTTTTTACCGCTTGCAGCACGTATCTGTTTCTCTAAGTCTGCACCGAAAAGATGATGCGCTTCATCGACGTATACACCGAGTTGATTTAGCCGGCAGAGCTTCTTGTACCTTTGATTATCAATTAGTGAGGAATCATCGAAAATATTTTCCTCGTCGTTGTCCTCTCCATAGACGGAAGAAAGAAGAGAACTGCTCTTGAAGAGAACGTCAGCGGGATTGTCAATTTTACGCTTCTTCTTGACAATTACCTTCTGTGTGTTTGAAATGATTATGTTGAAGGCCGAATCGTCGAGGGTATGCAGTGTTCTCCCGCTTTCTTCAAGGAAATGAAACTTGATGTTTGCATCCAGAACTTTGGAATATTCGGGTGGCACAACCTTCGTTTTATCAAAAGTTATTATTTCACGAAGAGATTGGAGTACAGTTTTATCTGGTGCAAATACAAGCACATTATGGCAGAACCGCTTATCCTTAGGGTACTTATTTGCAAGAAGAAACTCGTAGAAAATACAGGTAGCCATAAGGATGGTTTTACCAAGGCCCATCGTCAGAGCGTAGATGTAGTTTGGGTAGTCCTCTTTATACTTCTGCATCTGATTGAACAGCCTTTCCGTCTGCTTTTCGACCGCATCAGGCAAATAAACACTCGAACCATCTGCTGCCTGAGCATAATCATCGATTGTGATTTGTCCACCCCTACTAACATTATAGTAGGACGCATCCGAAAAATAATTACGTTGGTAACGCCAATCATCGAATATTTCGTAAACCTGAGCATTATTCATGAACTCCTTAATGAAGACATACATCTCCAGTGCTTCAAACTGGGGCAATCTAAGGAAAGCAGAGGGATTCTCTTCATAGTCATTATAGGCTAGAAATTTTCTCGTCAGGTCGTTGTATCGCGATCGAATTTTACGACGGTTGGCCTGATAATAGTGCATTAACTGTTCATAAAAAGCAAAGTTGTCAGAGGTTTGGATAGTCATCACCTTACCTCCTTTTCCAAAGACTCGGAGAGAATATCTATTATTTTAACCTTAATAGTTCCGTAGTTTTCTGGGATTTTGTATGCACCCGCAACAACATCATTCTTGCCCGAAATATCTGTTACAGTTGGTTTCATAACGACCCCGTCGTAGTTCCAGTCAATCATCACAGACTCGACAAGCTGTCGCCAATCCTCGACATACTCTTTTTGAAGTGATAGCTTCTGCATCAAGTTTAAAGGATAGAACTCACGAATAACAAGCTGATCATCTTCTATTTTGATATCAGCTTCAGATTCACGTTTTAGTTGAAGGACTGCCTTATTGCGGAGGATGTCGACAATTAATATGTCGACTTTATAATGAGAGAGCTCGGATTCAAGTGAAGCTTTCAAGTCCGGTTCATGACCCATGCAGACAATTGTAATCAACTCCACAGGCTGGTTTGGACTCTCGTCTTTGCGTTTCTCGTATGTATTGTATGGTAGATTAGCTTTCAACTCCTCTAAGTCAGCTTTTGTCGCAATACGGTCGACTGGCATAATCTTAACCATGCGGCCATCAAGTTCGCCGTCCCAAATGTCACTCTCCGGGAATGGCTGGATCTCCAAGGCTTCCATAAGAAGGGCCCGAGCCTCAAGCGGATTGCGGAAAAAATCGTAGTTGTTGACATTGTAGATATCAAACCCTGTGTATTTTATAATTTCTTTGTCAGTGTCTGAATCGTTACTTCTAAAATCTACACTTGATTCTATCCCAGAGGCAATGGATTTAAGACGCTTGGTCGTAGTCTGAATTGCTCCGAGGTTAATATCAGAACCGATAAACCGACGACCTAACTTCATCGCCACCGCTTGTGTTGTTCCGCTGCCCATGAAGCAGTCTAATACAAGGCTACCTGGGTTGGAAAACGTTTCAATTATGCGTTTAATTAGCTTTTCGGGCTTTTGTGTAGGATAGTCTAATCTTTGTGGGTCTTTTTGTTGTATATGACTAATATCTGTCCATACATCAGAAAGAAGAATGGGTTCATCATCATAATACTTGTATATTTTCCCATTTGCCTTAATCGTCCTATAAACCCTTCCATTTTCATCTTCCTCTTTTTTGAGATTGTTCCATTTATCAAGTTGTGCGCCGCATTCTTGACACATATTTCTTGGGTATGATGCTTTATCTTTATTGAAAACATATGTACTAGTTTTACTGTAAATGTAAATTGTGTCATGCTTTTGCGCAAAGAAATAATCAGGTATACCACCACTCGAATATTTCCACACAATTTCGTTAATAAAAGAAGATTGACCGAAAACTTCATCTAATAGCAATCTTAAATGACTGCTTTTACGCCAATCACAATGTAATGCTAAACACCCAGCATCGGAAAGCAATTCCTTCATAAGAATAAGTCGCTCATACATAAACTGAAGATACTCATCATTCGTCCAGATGTCACCATACTGTTTTTCCTCAAATGCGGAGCTATCACTCGATGCAGTTTGCCCACGAAGCTTTATTTTCTTCTTGTAATCTGCCTTAGAATCAAACGGTGGATCTACGTATATTAGATCAACCTTGCCACGATACTCCTTTAGGAGGTGACTCATGACTTGAAGGTTGTCGCCCCAATATATTTTATTAATCCACCCCTCATGTTCCTTACCGTGACGTTCCCGATGCTGAGCGGGGAAATATTGAGTAGAGCGATAAGGACGTTTCCCTGTCCATCGTAATTCAGGAAAGCCTTTTATTGTAAGTCGTTCTTTAAATTCGAAGATATTTTGGTTTTCCATTTTTTATTTTCCTCCTTATTTACTTATTTATTACAATAGAAACGGAAGTCACATTCGTTGCAAGTCTTTGAAGAAGAAGCCATTTGACTAAATTCTTTGCGCATAATTCTATAAACAGTATCATCAAAGGCCCGAATCGTTGCATTGGCAGCCGTCTTCTGATAAGGGTAGCTTATGGTCGGTATTCCACTATCCTCACCAGTGTAGTAAAGATGCATCTTGCCAACTTTCTGTCCGGTTCGTTCTTCCACAAGGTGTGCATATACCTGCAATTGTCGCCGATAGTGCTCGAGCCGCTCTTTATCTTTGAAGATGTCTGGCTTTTTTTCTGATTTGAAGTCCACGATATCCACAGTATTACCCTTGCCTTTAATAAGGTCAATCTTACCCTCAATGATATAGTCAGGTTTAACAAGGCTTACATCTACCTCTACATCTTTCAAAGTGTGCCACTGGCCTGATTGTCTCTCAGCGTAACGGAGTACTTGCTTAAGGGCAGCATCCCGCTGCGGCTCCGCAAGATATGTACGTTCACTTTTTGTTAGTGAGGAATAGTTATTATCAAACCACCCGCTGATGTTTTCTATGCTTATGAGGTGTTCCTCTTGTCGCAGCACGGCGCGGTGTATATCCTCGATAGTCTGATGTATAAGCATACCAAATAAAATAGCGTTAACACGTACAGGAGAAAATTCGAGTTCCTTGAAGAATTTATATTGCAAGGAGCAAGTTTCGTAAACTGTTATATGGGATGTAAAGGAGAATGTGTCTTTCAGATTAACTTCCTTAACCTCTT
>PWWI01000267.1 GCA_003561535.1 Nitriliruptoraceae bacterium | reverse complement strand
GGTTTCCGGCTCCGGGGCGCCGGAGCGGCACCCCTTCGTCCCAACTCTCCGCCTTGTCACGGCCCCTGCCGAGGCAGGGCCCGCGCCAAGGTCGTCGAGTTCGGAAACCCCGGATTCGTTATGCGCCAGAGCTTTTCGCGAGAGACACACGCCACAGATGGGGAGTTCACGGGTACAACCGCGCTCGGATCAGCGTGGTAGCAGCGGTTCGCCTGAACGGGCGAACCAACGAGGGGCTGCTTCTCGCCCCCAAGCGGCGTGCACAGGGAAACTGATCGGAGCCATCATTGAACGACCAGCCTCAATTCATTGACCGGACCACTCTCAGGAGTGCTCTACGTGACCTCAAAGGCACTGCAGATCATCTCTTGAAGATTTGGCTGACGCTGAAGCATATGGGGATGCGAGAGGGCGTTCCGGTAAAGATCGATACGGCCAATTCAACCCCATCCCTGAAGGCGCTCTTCGGTTACGGAGCGCCCGACGGGCGGCTGTTCGTACCATTTGCACATACGACGCGGTACATGACCATGGCGAGCGACGCGAGTCGCTCGATAATCCAGACGACCATTAGGCGATGGGCGACCAGCGGGTCTGTTGTCACCGTCGACCCGACGAGCTTTCTTTCCATCGATGAGGACTCGCAGGGGCACCTTACTGTTCGGCCGGCTCGATCATACCCTGAGGGCCTTGGATACGGACGCAACGGATTTGCTTTGGAGTCGGATGCGCGGGTATCCGTCCCGATTACAGCGTTCGCGGTCTGGCTGCACAGGCAGACCCCGCTACCTCAAAGCGGCACTGCAGTCAATCACCTTGTGCGCACACTAACGGAAGACTTGCATCTGTCCGCAGCTGAAAGGCAGCTCGTGTTCACGGACGACCTTGACCGAAGCATTTCCACCTCCTCCGAGCCTTTGTCTGACTACGAGCTCTATGAGATATGTCAGTCTGTTGCTGAGGGAGACACAGAGCCTGCGTCGACAGTTCACGAAACCTATGACCAGTACATCATGGAGGTCCGATCGATGGTAACGCCTTCTCATGGGCGCCCGGAGTGGCTGACGGGTGATCCTGCCGATCTCCTGAAGGATGTCTTGGATTCCGGGGAAAAGGCGGTCCTGATATACGGGCCACCCCGTACCGGAAAAACCCGCATTTTGGATGTCGTCCTGAAGGGCAAGCACAAAGAGCATATACAGATACACAACGGTTGGGGATACAGCGAGCTTATCCTTGGCCTTAAGCCAAGAATGAGTGAGGGGTGGGAGTACCGGGAGGGCCCACTACTGAAGGCCATCCGCGGACGACAGGAGGTCGTCGTTCTCGAAGAAATCAACCGTACCGACTTCAGTCAGGCCATTGGGGAGATCTTTTCACTCATCGAGCCGGCTTACCGTGGAGAGGAGCACGCGCTAACCTTGCACGACGGAAGTGAACTGTATGTGCCGCAGGACACGCTGTTCCTGTTCACGATGAACACCCTCGATCGGTCGACTGAAAACATCGACGATGCCCTTTTTGGCCGCATGGCAGCGGTTGAGTTCCCACCACGAGTCGAGGTGTTGACCGAAATGCTGGAGGCTGCCAAGGTGCCGAGGGCCCAGCAGTGGCGTGAGTTCTTCGCGGCGGTGCAGAGCCACCACCCACTGGGCCACGGATACTTCGCGACCTTAACTAAGTCGGTGGATCCATTCGTGTATTATCGCACGCGTATCCGCCCGGTCCTGCAGAAGCATCTGGCTGGCTATCGGGACGATGACCTTAGAATGCTCGATGAGAAGTTCAATGACCTCTTCGAGTGACTCCGTCCCACGACGGTACATCGTTCCCGACAGCACGCGAACTCCTCTCTCCGCTTTCCAGATCGATTGGCTTCCGCCATGGGCGTTTGAGTACTTGACTCCTCGGGTTTTCCGAGACGGGACGTCGGTCGAGATCGAAGCTGGACCTTACGTCGGTGCTATTCCTTTAGCCAACGGGGAAGTCCTTTGGATCGTCCCTCGGGCCGGACAAGCGTCGTTTGCCCGTATGATCGTGGTATCAGAGGGATTGGGACAAACCGTACGACGGGATATCGAGGAAGAAGCCGTGATGGGGTTTGAGCACGGCCCATCATCGCTAGCAGGGGTCTTGGCGCGCCCTTTCCTGAGGCGGCTCAGGCGTATCGAGAAGCTAAGCCCATCCCCGGGGCGCGAGCTGACCCGACAGCGGCGCGCAAGCGCGCGTGGTGCGATCGAACCTGTATCTACCACTATTGCCGTACAGCGTCGCGAGCGGCTTCCGGTTGTCTCCATCACCTGGGAAAAAACTTACCAAACGCCTGAGAATCGGGTCCTTGGGGCCGCGGCGACGCAACTTCTGCACGTTGGGGAGGTGCCGGATGATTTCCGTGCCACGGCCGGCCGATGGGCAGACATGGTGAAGGGTAAGCGTCTTCGTAACACAGAGTTGCGCCACGTGGTCGCGGCCCTGAGTCGGGGAGCCTATTCGGGGTACCGCAGCTACTATGCTCCAGCGCTCGCGATGGCGCGGATGATACTGTCGCATGCTTCCATTGATTTCGTAGCGGCACACATGCTTGCAAGTCAGGCAATGATTACGAACGTGCCGCAACTCTTCGAGCGCTACGTAAGGCGCCTTTTGTCGGATGAGTTGGCCCCCGACGGGGTGGTGGGAGAAAAGATCGATGGAGGAATCAAGGCACGCCGATTGTTCGCAGACGGTACTGGCGAGCTCCTCCCGGACGTGATCGTGTCTAAGCGTGGTCGGAGTCTCTTAGTGGCGGATGCTAAATACAAGCCGGGACGGGCACCTGACGCGACTGATTACTATCAAATGGCAGTCTATTTGAAGGCGTACAAGTGCTCGAAGGGGATGCTGGTGTCACCCGCGCAGGCAGGGGCGGCGGAATCGTGGGCAACGCGCCGGAGGTTTCTCGATGGCCGTGAGCTCATTGAAGTACGGATTGCCCTTTCTGAGCCCGACCGTGCTGAGGAGTTCCTAAAGACGATGATCAGGGCTGAGGTATTGTAAGACCTGGAAGGCTGATTTGCGTGTCCTTTGCAAGCCGCTTTCGAGCCGTCTCCAAGTAATCCTTGTCCACGTCGAACCCGACAGAGCGTCGGCCCAATGCATTCGCTGCCACAATTGTTGTGCCAGACCCAACGAACGGGTCAAGCACCACGTCTGATGGCTCAGAGGTTAGGGCGAGGCATCTCCCTGGAAGGGCTAGAGGAAACTGTGCGCCGTGGCCGTCTCGCCCATTAGCTGTGGGCAAGCACCACACATCGGTGACCTTATCGAACTCGTATCGAGCATTCCGGCCACCCAAAGGGGGAGGCAGGGTTCGAAATGCATCTTTGTTGAAGTATGGGCTGCGCTGGAGGGACAGATGCAGAATGTGCTCTACCTCGCGAGTGACCCTGGTAGAGACAGTCTCGGGCAAAGATCCTTCCTTCTTCCAAGAGATAACGCTCTTCACCCAGTAACCAATTCTCGAAGCGCGCTCGGCTATCCGTGTCGGGATGAGACATTGCTCGCCATCTGAGAGATATGCGTGCCCGGCGCTGTAGCGCCGGCAAGCATAGTCGGCCCAACTACGTGAATCTTTGCCTTGCATGGCCTTGAGCGTCTCCGAGGCATTGGAGCGAATCTGAGTGCGCGTGTTATATGTGTCCATGAGGTTCCACCACACGGAGCCGTCTAGGGTCAATACTGGCTTCGCGAGAAAGAGAAGCTCCACGGTATGTCGAATGAATCCCTCAGGAGTCTGCTCATGCCCGTAGGGGCAGGATTCTCCGTCGGACCAGTCGACCGGGAAGTGAGTATCGTAGATCCGGGTAGCCCAGTAGGGGCTAGACGTAACGATGCAGCGAATGGAGCGGGCTGGCATTCGTGGGAGCAGGTCCTTGGCATTCCCGTGATAGAGCGTGTGCTCGGCGCCGAGGTCGAGCCGGTCGCAGGACTCTAGAGCAGGTGGCAAAGACAGGAGGTAGCGCGGAACCCGGCTCCGAGGGATGAACGTCTCGTGAAACGCGTCCTGTTCCAACAAGTGGAGGGTTTCTTCGAGAGACACGCGCTTCGCGCCGTGTCCTAACACCTTTCGCACGAACCCAGGACTCATGCCAACGACAGCCGCCACAGTGTCCAGGGTGAAGGTCGTATCCAGTTCATCTCGTGTATAGGTACGGGAAAGGGTAGCGATTTCAGAGTGCGGTTTGATGTCCCTGTGGGTAGCGTTCATGGTTCTACCCCTCCTCCTCGACGGCAGACTGGTGGTTCGCGGCCTCTTCGAGTCCGAAGTCCCCTACAAAATCACGAGCGCATTCGACGAACCAATCTTTCAGTGTGCTCCCCTGGAGGGCTAAACGCGCATGGAGCCGTTGCTTGAGATCCGGGTCAACCTCGATCACGATTCTCCCACTGGGTCCTTTGGCCATGATGATTCCTCAGTCTCATGTCATATAACACGTAGCACAAATGTAACAGGTGCTTCCTACGCCTGCAACCTCTCGTGGAGTCG
>PWWI01000276.1 GCA_003561535.1 Nitriliruptoraceae bacterium | reverse complement strand
CCAGGCGCCGAAGAACGCCAGGGTCGCCGTGCCCACCACGATCCGGAACAGCGCCAGCAGGGTCTCGTCCGTCACGGGCTGTGCTCCCTCGTCGGGGCGCGCCGGGGCGGGCTCCGTCGCCCCGGTCGAGCGCCGGGGGCAGTGTACGAGCGGCCAGGGCGCTGGCCAACGTGAAGGGGCGTGCCCGGCGGGGTCGTAGGCTGGAGGTTCACCTCGTGAGGGAGGTTGCGTTGGGTCGGTGGCGAGGCGGTCGAGGGCACGCGGTCGCGGTGGCCCGGCTTCGCGTGACCGCCGTGATCCTCGCGCTCGTCGTGCTCGTGCTGCTCAGCGCCTGCGCTCGGGTCGGCGAGGCCACGATCCGTATCGACCAGGCGGAGGACGAGATCGTGCGGCTCACCGACGAGATCGCCGCCGCCGTCGGTCTCGAGGTGACCTCCGCCTCGCCACTGGGTCCTCGGGAGCGGTGCGAGCTCGTGACCACGGGGCAGGGCGCGTCCAACCGGGTCTCGCTGCGGGGACCGATCCCCGACGGTGTCCCCGTGCTGGAGCGCTCCGCGGCGATCCTGACCGACGCGGGCTACCAGTTGGTGCCGGGCGAGTCGGAGGACGATCTGTTCGGCCGGCGTGACGGCCTGCGCATCACGGTGGTCCTCGACCGGCCGACCGGTGAGGTCGCGATCGACGGCAACACCGCCTGCCGGCCACTGGGGCGCTGAGTCGGCTCCGTGCGGACCGGCCCCTTGGTGGGTGCCGCGCGCGCCGGGCCCGCCGAGGGCTGCAGGTCTACTTGAGGTGCTCGCCGGGCTTCGCGCGGCGCTTGCGCGGGAACACGTCGGCGCGGGCCGCCACCCGGTCCAGGACCAGGATGCCGTCGAGGTGGTCGAGTTCGTGCTGGAACGCCCGGGCCTCGAAGCCGGTGGCCTCGATCACGCGGGTCCCACCCTCGGGCGTGGTGCCACGTACGACCACATCGGTCGCCCGGCGGATGTCGCAGGTGTAGTCCGGCACGGACATGCACCCCTCGCGCTTGAGGTCCGAGCCGGTCGCCAGCACGAGCTCGGGATCGAACAGGACCACCAGCCCATGGTTGCCCGGCGGGGGTTTGCGCATCACCGAGACGTCGAGCGCGAAGGCGCGCGAGGCGACGCCGAGCTGCGGCGCCGCCAACCCGACGCACCCGGGCGCGTCGTACATGGTGTCGACGAGGTCCTGGGCCAGGGCGCGCTCACGCGGACCGATCTCACCCACCGGGCCCGCGATGCCCTTCAGGACCCGTGCGGGGTAGGGGATGACCCTTCTGGCCGGCACCTAGTAGGGCTCCGTGTCGACGGCGCGCAGTGTGTGGTCCACACCGAGGGCGGCGCAGGCCCGGGCGACCGCGCCGGTGACGGCGTCGGGCGCGTCCGTGGCGAGCTCGATGAGCATGGCGTAGACCGGCTCCGCCTCGGCGCCGATCACCTGGGTCTCCAGATCGATGACGTTGGCGCCGGCCTCGGCGAGCGCGCCGGTGACGCCGGCGACGATCCCCGGGCGGTCGGCGCCGTAGACGCTCAAGAGGTGGGTGGGCTCGGCGTCCGCGCGGGCCGCATCCGCTCGGCAGATGGAGATCGTCAGGTCGAACTCGGCGGTCGCCGAGCGCACCGCCTGGCGCAGCTCCTCGGGGTCGTCCTCGGTCGCGACCAGGAGCACGATCGCGAACTGGCCGCCGAGGATCGTCATCGCCGAGTCCTCGAGGTTGCCACCCCGCTCGTGCAGCACCTTCGTGACCGCAGCCACGATCCCCGGTCGGTCCTTCCCGATGGCGGTGACGGCGAGCTCGTGCATCGTGGCCGCTCCTGTCAGAGGGGGTGGACCTCGAGCCTACTGTCGGGCGGGCCGGCGCCGTGGCCCGGGTAGGGTCCACCCATGTCCACACCGCTGATGGCCGCCGGTGGGTCCGGGTCACCGCCACCTGCCGCCCACCGCCACCTCGGTGTCGGAGCCCTGGTGCCGGCCGTGTTGCTGGCGTTGCTCGGCCTCCTCGGAGCCTGCGACGCAGGGCCCGAGGCACGGACCGTGCCGGCGCTGCACCCCGCCGTCGACGACCTCGACGAGGCCCTGGTCACGATCGCCTCCGGCGGAGCCGAGCACCAGGTGGTCGCCAAGGTCGCAGCCACCGGTGAGGAGCGCGCCCGGGGGCTGATGGAGGTGCCCACGCTGCCGGACGGGGTGGGGATGCTGTTCCTGTTCGAGCAGGAGCGCAACGGCGGGTTCTGGATGTGGAACACGCTGATCGAGCTCGACATCGCCTTCATCGGGGCCGATGGCTTCGCACACACCCTGGCCACGATGGTGCCCTGCGAGGCGGAGCGGTCGAGCGACTGCCCCACGACCAGCCCGCGCGAGCCCTACCGTGCGGCCCTGGAGGTGCCCGGCGGGTGGTTCGAGCGGGCGGGGATCGAGCCGGGTGCGAGGGTGACCTGGAGCGAGCCGCGACCGGTCGTTCCGTGACGAGGAGGGTGTGGGATGCAGGTGGCGTACCTCGGGCTCGGCGCGATGGGGCGGCCGATGGCGGCCAACCTCGCGGCCCGCTGGCCGACGATGGTGTGGAACCGCACGCTGGTGGTCGCCGTGGAGCACCAGGCTGCCCACGGTGGGACCGTCGCGAGCTCGCTCGAGGAGGTCGGCGCCGCGGAGGTCGTCTGCTCCTGCCTGCCGACCGACGTCGAGGTGGCAGCGGTCGCCCGCGTGCTCGGTCCGGCACTGCGGCCGGGGACGGTGTGGGTGGACCACACCTCCGGTGACCCGGCCGGCAGCCGGGACGTGGCCCGACTGCTGGAGGGCTACGGGGTCGGCTACCTCGATGCTCCGGTGTCGGGCGGGACCGACGGTGCGGCGGCGGCTGCCCTGACGGTGATGGTCGGCGGGGAGGCCGAGGACCTCGAGCTGGTGCGGCCGGTGCTCGAGACCGTCGCTGCCCGCATCGTCCACGTCGGCCCCGTCGGCGCCGGCATGGCGGTGAAAGCGGTCAACAACGCCCTGCTGGCCACCTCGCTGTGGGCAGCAGCGGAGGGGTTGGTGGCGCTGACGGCGACCGGGGTGGAGCCGGCAGCGGCACTGGAGGTGATCAACGCCTCGTCGGGTCGGTCCTTCGCGAGCGAGCGGCTGCTGCCCGAGCGGGTGCTCACGCGTGAGTTCCCGCGCACCTTCGCCCTGGCGCTGCTGGCCAAGGACGTGCGGCTCGCCACGGACGTGCTGGCACAGGCCGGCGTCGAAGGGCAGGGGCTGTCGATCGTCGAGGAGCTCACCACCGCGGCTGCGACGGAGCTGGGTGAGGTGGACCACAGCGCGCTCGTCCGGTGGGTCGAACGAGCCGTGGGTGTGGAGATCGCGTCGCTACGCTGACGTCGACGCGGTGACAGGAGGGTGGCGGTATGGCGGCATGGCAGGTGGTCGTGCTCGTGGTGATGGTGCTGCTGCCGCTGCTCCTGCTGACCCGGATGCATCCGAGCCGGGAACGGTTGGATGCGCGGGGGGTCCCGATGGTCCGCGACTGGCGTCCGACACCGCCGCCGCCGCTGCCGGACGACGACCACCACTGACCCGAGGTCCGGCCCGGTGGTCGCTCGCCGCGGCCGCCGGTGCGCGGGTCCGGCGCGACGTCGGCCCGCGGGGGCGGGTGCGTGCCCTGACGCACGGCTCAAGGCTCGCGGCGACCTCGCCGATGCTGACCAGGGGGTCGTCCGGCCATCGCACGGCCCGATGTGAGGAGCCGTGGTGTCCGCCGGTGCATCGAGCCCTTGGCAGCAACGGGGGTACGCGGTGCTGCTCGCGGTCCCGGCTGCCGTGGCCCTGTGGCTGGTCCGCCCCGAGCTCGCCTCCGTCCGGGAGACCTTCTCCCAGCCTGCTCCGCTGGCGATCCTGCTCCTGTTCGGCGCTGCCCGCCACCTGCCGATCCGGTCGGTCGAGCCGGCCGTGCTGGGAAGGGTGACGACGGCACCGACCTTCGCCCTGGCGCTGTTCCTCGTCGCCCCACCTGACGTCGCGCTCGCCGGGATCGCCGTCGCTGCGGCGATCCCCCGTCGCAGCAGCGGACCCTGCCGGGTGGCGAGGTGGGGGACCGAGTTCGGCCACGCGGTCCTACTCGGCCTGCTCACCGGTGCGCTGTTGGTGCAGTTCAGGCTCGAGGCGCCCTCGTGGTCGTCGGTCTCGACCTGGTGGCTGCTCGGCACGGTGCTGCTGGTCGGCACCGCGGTCTACCTGCCGGACATGCTCCTGCGGGCCGGAGCCGCCGCCGCCGTGACCCGTGCCCCGTTGCTGGTCGTCCTGCGCCAGGACCGTGGTGCCTTCGAACCGAGGATCCACCTGCTGCTCGTCGCCTAGGCCCCGATCGTCGTCCTCCTCTCGGAGCAGGCCCTGGTGCTGCTGCCCGTGCTGCTCGTGGCAGTGATCGCCCTGGCCTGGTCGGCACGGGCGACCTCGGTCAGCGAGCACGAGGCCTACCACGACCCGTTGACAGGGCTCGCCAACCGTCGTGCCCTGGAGCAGCGGCTCGACCATCTGACGGCCACCGCCAAGCTGGACCACCGCTTCGCCGTGCTGCTGATGGACCTCGACCGGTTCAAGGAGGTCAACGACCAGCTGGGGCACCACGTGGGTGACGAGCTGCTCGGCGAGGTGGGGCACCGCCTCGCCGACCTGTCCGGCATCGAGGTGGCGGCGCGGATCGGAGGGGATGAGTTCGCCTTCCTCGTACGCGGGGAACACGACTACGACGACCTGACCGACCTCGCCAACCGGCTGGTCGGCGAGGTCTCGCAGCCCTACGTGGTCGGGGATGTTCGGCTGTCGATCGGGGCCTCGATCGGGGTCGCTCGCTTCCCCGACCACGGGCTGGACGCCACCCACCTGCTCCGGCGTGCGGATGCCGCGATGTACGCCGCGAAGCGCAGTGGGGTCCCGGTCGGTTTCGCCGCCCTGAGCGAGCGTGCACCGGTCCCGGGTCGGCTGTCGCTACTGGGGGAGCTGGACCTGGCGATGCAACGTGGTCAGCTCCGCCTCGATCACCAGCCCAAGGTGGCGGTCGGTACGGGCGAGGTCGTCGGGGTCGAAGCGCTCCTGCGTTGGCACCACCCCGAGCACGGGATCGTGCCTCCAGGTGACTTCATCACCACGGTCGAGCACACCGAGCTGATCGCTCCGCTGACCCGTCACGTCCTGCGGACCGCCTGCGAGGACCGGGCCAGATGGGTCGTCGCCGAGGTCGAGCTCCCCATCGCCGTCAACATCTCCACCCGCGACCTCCAGGACACCCGCTTCCCCCGCGACCTCGCGGAGCTACTCGAGGACGGTGGTCTCCCACCCGAGCAACTGACCCTGGAGATCACCGAGACCGCGCTGCAGGTCGACCCCGAGCGGGCTTCCCGGGTCGTCGCGGAGCTGGGTGAGCTCGGGGTCCGTCTGGCCATCGACGACTTCGGCACGGGCTACTCCTCCCTCGCGGTGCTGCGGCACCTGCGGGTGAGTGAACTGAAGCTCGACCGCTCCTTCGTCCTCGGGATGGAGGAGGACGACGCCGGGGTGGCGGTGGTGCGCTCGGTCGTGCAACTCGCTCACGCGCTCGGCCTCGAGGTCGTGGCCGAGGGCGTGGAGCAGGAGAGCTCGCTGGAGGCACTCCGTCGGATCGGGTGCGACACCGTCCAGGGTTTCCTCCTCTCGCGGCCGCTCCCACCCCCCCTCGTCGCCCCGTGGGTCCGCGCCCGACGGCTGGAGCGCGAGGCGGCGTTGCTCGATGCAGGTGCCACGGCAGCCACCGAGCCACCGTTCGAGGAGGCCGCGGTCAGCGCCCACGGGGACGCGCGATCGCTGCTGCGGCGGGTCGATCGGCGCGGCAAGCCTCGTCTCCCCCTGACCCGGGCCGGCTGAGGTCGGGGGAGGTCACGGGGCGCTACCGGCGAGATGCGCCTGGGTTGAGCCGATGCGACTCAAGTAACCTGCGCCGTAGGGCATCCGGACACTTGTCAGCGGCGTGTGGGAGCGTATCTTCGTCATCGGAACGCGACCCGGCTGGTCGCAACGTGACCTGACCACCCGTGGGGCGGCGGAGCAACGCTGCTCACCCCACGACCAAGACCACAGGAGGCCCCAGATGGCCAAGGCCGTCGGCATCGACCTCGGAACGACCAACTCCGTCGTGTCCGTCATGGAGGGTGGCGAGCCCACCGTCATCGCCAACGCGGAGGGCGCGCGTACGACCCCATCGGTCGTCGCCTGGTCCAAGTCGGACGAGGTGCTGGTGGGTGAGGTGGCCAAGCGCCAGGCCGTCACCAACGCCGACCGCACCGTGCGCTCCGTCAAGCGGCACATGGGCACGGACTGGAAGCAGGACATCGGCGGCCGCACCTACACGCCCCAGGAGATCTCCGCCCGCATCCTCATGAAGCTCAAGCGGGATGCGGAGGCCTACCTCGGCGATGAGGTCACCCAGGCCGTGATCACGGTGCCCGCGTACTTCGACGACTCCCAGCGTCAGGCCACCAAGGAGGCCGGGGAGATCGCCGGCATGGAGGTGCTCCGGTTGGTCGCTGAGCCGACCGCGGCCGCGATCGCCTACGGCCTGGAGAAGGATGCCGAGCAGACCGTGCTCGTCTTCGACCTCGGCGGTGGCACCTTCGACGTCTCCGTGCTGGAGATCGCCGAGGGCGTGTTCGACGTCAAGTCGACCGCCGGCGACTCGCAGCTCGGTGGCGACGACTGGGACCAGGTCCTCATCGACTGGATGCTGACCACCTTCAAGAACGAGCAGGGCGTCGACCTGTCCACGGACAAGATGGCGATCCAGCGGCTGAAGGAGGCCGCGGAGAAGGCCAAGATCGAGCTGTCCTCCTCCCAGGAGACCTCGATCAACCTGCCCTTCCTGACCGCCACCGATGCCGGTCCGCTGCACTTCGAGCAGACCCTGTCCCGCTCGAAGTTCAACGAGCTCACCGGTGACCTGCTGGCCAAGCTGAAGGGGCCGTTCCAGCGGGCGTTGAAGGACGCCGGGACGGCATCCGCCAGTGGCATCGATCACGTGATCCTGGTCGGCGGCTCGACCCGCATCCCCGCCGTACAGGACCTGGTCAAGGAGCTGACCGGCGGGAAGGAACCCCACAAGGGCGTCAACCCCGACGAGGGCGTCGCCATCGGTGCGGCGTTGCAGGCCGGGGTACTCAAGGGCGACGTCAAGGACGTCCTCCTGCTGGACGTCACCCCACTGTCGCTGGGTATCGAGACCAAGGGTGGGATCACCCACAAGCTGATCGAGCGCAACACCACCATCCCGACCAAGCGTTCCGAGGTGTTCACCACCGCCGACGACAACCAGCCCTCGGTGGAGATCCACGTCCTCCAGGGGGAGCGTGAACTGGTCCGCGACAACAAGACGCTGGGCAAGTTCATGCTGACCGACATCCCACCGGCGCCGCGCGGCATGCCGCAGATCGAGGTCACCTTCGACATCGACGCCAACGGCATCGTGCACGTGTCCGCCAAGGACCTCGGCACGGGCAAGGAGCAGTCGATGACGATCACCGGTGGCTCGGCGCTGCCGAAGGACGACATCGAGCAGATGATCTCCGACGCGGAGGCTCACGCGGAGGAGGACCGCAAGCGCCGCGAGCAGATCGAGTTGCGCAACCAGGCCGACACGCTGGTCTACACCACCGACAAGACGCTGACCGAGCATGGCGAGAAGGTCGACGAGGCCACCCGTGCCCGGATCGAAGAGGCACTGGGCGACCTCAAGAAGGCCCTCGAGGCCGATGACTCGGACGCCATCAGGTCCGCGATGGAGAAGGTCGGCTCCCAGAGCCAGGAGCTGGCCCAGGCGATCTACGCCGCTTCCCAGGAGCCGACGGCCGACACCGGCGGCGCTGCCGGCGGCGCGGAGGACCACTCCGCCGACGACGAGGTGGTCGACGCCGAGATCGTCGACGAGGGCGACGAGGAGCAGCAGGCCGGCTGAGGCCTCGGACGCAACCAGCGCCCGTCACCCCGGCGGGCGCGGGTCCGGCCACTGACGACCCCAACCGCTACCGACAGCAGCATCGACAGCACCACCATGAACACCAACAGGAGAGGAGGATGACGATGACCCAGATCACCGGTTACCACCCCTTCCGCGATGTCGCATCGCTCCAGGACGAGGTGGAGCGTGCGTTCCGCCAGGCCTTCGGTGAGCGCGGCGCAGCGAGCCCCGCTGGCGCGTTCAGCCCGGCCCTGGACGTCGAGGAGACCGAGGAGGCCTTCCCCCTCCACGTCGAACTGCCCGGCGTCGACGCGGACAACGTCGAGGTCTCGCTGGAGGAGAACGTCCTCACCATCGCAGGTGAGCGCCGGTTCTACGACGAGCGTGATGCTGAGGGCTTCCGCCGCATCGAGCGCCACTTCGGCCGGTTCCACCGCGCCGTGCGTCTGCCCGACCGGGTCGACGCCGACGGGGTCTCGGCCGCCTACCGCGACGGACTGCTCACCATCACCGTCCCGAAGGCAGAGGAGGCCAAGCCGCGCCGGATCCAGATCACGGCCGGCTGACCGGCACCCTCGCATCGTGGGGGCGGGACGGCCCCGTGGCCGTCCCGCTCCCGTACCCGGCTCCACGCCACCACCGACGAGGCAACGACGTGACCCACCCCAGCAGCGACCCGGCCGACACTCCCGAGAACCCGCGGGACGATGCCGCCGCGCCCATCGGCGCGTCTGGCGGACCTGACCCGGATCCCGGCGCCGAGGCGTCGGAGGTCCCTCCCGCCTCTGACACCGAGGTGGAGGACGCCGGCGACGGACTGGACATCGAAGCCCTCGCCGACAGCGACCCGCGTTCCAAGGGGGAGTTGCTGGCGGAGCTGATCGCCGCCGAGGCCAAGCGCGACGAGTACCTCGACGACCTGCGACGCAGCCACGCCGACTTCGAGAACTACCGGCGGCGCGTCTTGCGCGAAGGCGCCATGCAACGCGCCGCGGGCAAGGCCGAGGTGGCCAGCGCACTGCTCGAGGTGCTCGACGACCTCGACCGCACGCTGGTCGCGGCCGAGGGATCCCCCGACCCCGATCTGCACACCGGGGTCCGGCTCGTGGCCAGCAAGCTCGTCGATGCGCTGCGTCAGCTCGGGCTCGAGCGGATCGATGCGACCGGCGTCGCCTTCGATCCGGAGATGCACGAGGCGGTCCAGCAACAGCCCGGCGACGGCATCGACGGCGAACCGATGGTGGTGACCGTGCTGCGGCCCGGGTACCGGATGGACGACCGGGTGCTCAGGGCCGCGATGGTCGCGGTGCAGGGCTGAGCAGCGGACGCGAGGCGACGAGGCAGGAGGGGAGGTGACCAGCGGTGGCGCCACAGCGTGAATGGCTCGAGAAGGACTACTACGAGGTCCTGGGCGTGAGCAAGGACGCCAGTCAGGACGAGATCAAGCGTGCCTACCGCAAGCTGGCCCGGGTCAACCATCCCGACGCCAACCCCGACGACCCCGAGGCCGAGCGGCGGTTCAAGGACATCGGCGAGGCGCACAGCGTCCTGGGCGACGAGCAGAAGCGCCAGGAGTACGACGAGATCCGTCGGCTCGGCGCCGCCGGGTTCGGTGGTGCGGGAGGCGGCGGCGGGTTCCCGGGTGGGTTCGGCGGGGGTGCCGACGCCGACCTCGGTGACCTCCTCGGCCACCTCTTCTCCAGCGCGGGTGGCGGTGCGGCGGGCGGCGGCACGGCGGGCGGCGGGTTCGGCCCGATGGGGGGCAGCCGCATGCGGCGCCCCGCCCGCGGGCCGGATCTCCATGCCGATGTCCACCTCACCTTCGAGGACGCCCTGGCCGGGGTCCGGACCACGCTGCGCATCACCGGCGACGGCCCGTGCGACACCTGCGGTGGGTCGGGGGCCGCACCGGGCACCTCGCCGCGCCGCTGCGATGTCTGCGAGGGGCGTGGCCAGGTCGCGGTCGACCAGGGGCCCTTCTCGTTCGCGCAGCCGTGCGGGCGGTGCGGAGGACGCGGACAGCTCATCGACTCGCCCTGCACCACCTGCTCCGGTGACGGTCGGGTGGTCAAGCCCCGGCAGCTCACCGTCAAGATCCCCGCCGGCGTGCGGGACGGTGCGGGGATCCGCGCCGGCGGTCGCGGTGGTCCGGGGGCCGCCGGCGGTCCCCCCGGTGACGTGCTGGTCACCGTCCACGTGGAACCCCACCCGCTGTTCGGCCGCAAGGGCGACGATGTCACGCTGGAGGTGCCCATCACGCTGAGCGAGGCCGCGCTCGGGACCAAGCTGACGGTTCCCACCCCGCACGGCGGCACCCGCACGATCCGTATCCCGGCAGGGACCGGGCACGGCCGCACCTTCCGCATCCGTGGTGAGGGCGCGCCCAAGGCCCGCGGCGGCAACGGCGATCTGTTGATCAGCACGCGCCTCCAGGTGCCCAGCAAGCTGAGCCGAGAGGAGCGGAAGCTGTTCGAGCAGCTGTCGGAGCTCGAGGATGCCAGCGCCCGCGACGCCGCGCTGTTCGGCAGCGCGAGCTGACCGGCACCACCGTCGCCACGCCGCTCCGGCGGGTGGCCCAGCACCCCGCAACACGAACCGGCACGATCGACCGACGATGAGGAAGGAGGCGCCGGTGACGAGCGAGCAGCACTACCTCGAGCCCCGCGGCGGGCCGCACGGCTGGTCATGGTCGTCGCGCGCCAGTGCCCGCAGTGACGAGGGCCCCGATCTGCAGCCCTACGAGCTGCCAGATGACGGTGACGCGCCGGTGTACGTGATCTCGGTCGCCGCCGAGCTCGCCGACCTCCACCCCCAGACCCTGCGGGCCTACGAGCGGGAGGGGTTGCTCACGCCGGCGCGGACCGAGGGTGGGACCCGTCGCTACTCCCGGCGCGACGTCGAGCGGCTGCGGTTCATCCGCACGCTCACCCAGGACGAGGGGCTCAACCTCGCAGGCGTCCGGGTCGTGCTCGACCTCGGCGAGAAGCTCGAGGGGGCACGTCGCCGGATCGGGGAGCTCGAGGAGATGGTCCGCGTCCTGGCCGAGCGGATCGAGGAGCGGCCCCGTGGCGACCGCTTCGAGATCGTGAAGGCACCGGCGACGAACATGGAGGTCCACCCTCGAGGTCGCCGGACCGGCCAACGAGGCAACAGCACGGTCCAGCGGGCCCGCCCCGTCCCGCCTCCGGAGATGCGGACCGCGGACGCCTGAGGCAGCGGCGCGCGGCGGGCGGCGGGCGGCGCGCTGCGCGTGCGTTGTGCCGCGCTGCGCGTGCGTTGTGCCGCGCTGCGCGTGCGTTGCGTTGCGCTCCGCTTCCCCCACTCCCGTTCCGCTGAGGTCCGCTCCGCTCCGGGGCGGCTGCCCGGCCAGCGGTGGCCGGTCGGACGCCCCAGCGGTCCCAGGTAGCTGCCGCGGTGACGTGTGCCGGCCACGGTTGTCCGGCTGCGCACCCCGCCGTCGGTGCGAGCTGCCGCAGTGACGTGTGCCGGCCACGGTTGTCCGGCTGCGTACCCGGCGATCGGGCACCGCCAGCAGGCAACGAGGTTCAGTCACCCCGGCTGAGGAACCTTGCACCGACCTGTCAGCCGGACGCTGACAGCGACTTCGCGGCTCCCTACCGTCGGATGCGTCGGGGTCGCTGCGAACCGGCAGCCAACCACGACCCGGCCGCGCACCCGTCGGTCGATCTTTCGGCGACGACGTCGCGTCCGCGATGTCGCCCGCCCGTCCAGCAGATCGAGCGCCCGTGGCCGGTGACGAGCATCCGAGGAGGAACGCCGTGGAGATGGACCAGCTCACGCACAAGTCGCAAGAGGCCCTGCGCCGGGCTGTGGCGATCGCCACCGAGCGCAAGCACACTGAGGTCGGCACCGCCCACCTGCTCGCGGCCCTGCTCGAGCAGTCCGAGGGCGTCGTGCTGCCGTTGCTCGCCAAGCTCGGGGTCACGCCCACCACGCTCCGCAACCGCACGACCGAGCTGCTCGATGCCACCTCGGCGGCCTACGGCGCCACGGGGCAGCCGTCGATCGACCGAGCGCTGTCCCGAGCGCTGGAAGCCGCGGTCGAGGAGGCGCAGCAGCTCGGCGACGACTACGTCTCGACCGAGCATCTCCTGCTCGGCCTGGCGAGCAACAGCGATCGCACGGCGGCGGTCCTGGTCGAACAGGGCATCGACCGCGATGCGATCCTCGATGGGCTGAAGCAGGGGCGCGGGTCCCAGCGGGTCACCTCCCAGGACCCGGAGTCCACCTACGAGGCCCTGGAGAAGTACGCCCGGGATCTCACGGGCCTGGCACGGGACAACAAGCTCGACCCGGTCATCGGCCGCGACGAGGAGATCAGGCGGGTCATCGAGGTGCTGGTCCGTCGCACCAAGAACAACCCCGTCCTGATCGGGGAGCCGGGGGTGGGCAAGACCGCCATCGTCGAGGGGCTGGCACGGCGGATCGTGGAGGGCGACGTGCCGACGCTGCTCGAGGACAAGCGCCTCATGGAGCTCGACCTGTCGGCCATGGTCGCCGGGGCGAAGTACCGCGGCGAGTTCGAGGAGCGGCTCAAGGCGGTGCTCAAGGAGATCGAGGCCTCCGAGGGCCAGATCATCACCTTCATCGACGAGCTCCACACCGTGGTCGGCGCCGGCGGTGCCGAGGGGGCGATGGACGCCGCCAACATGCTCAAGCCCATGCTGGCCCGCGGGCAGCTGCGCATGATCGGCGCGACCACCCTCGCCGAGTACCGCAACATCGAGAAGGACGCGGCCCTCGAGCGCCGCTTCCAGCCGGTCCACGTCGCGGAGCCGAGCGTGGCCGACACCGTCGGGATCCTGCGCGGCCTGCGCGAGCGCTACGAGGTCCACCACGGCGTGGACATCACCGACGATGCGCTGGTGGCCGCCGCCTCGCTGTCGGACCGCTACCTCGCCGACCGGTTCCTGCCCGACAAGGCGATCGACCTGCTGGATGAGGCGATGGCGCGCATCCGCATCGCCAAGGAGTCGATGCCGCCGGAGATCGACGAGGTGACCCGTCGCATCCAGCAGCTGGAGATCGAGCGGGTGTCGCTGGCCAAGGCCGACTCGCCGGCCTCGAGTGAGCGCCTCGCCGACCTCGACGAGGAGCTCACCGACCTGCGTGAGCGCAAGGCAGCGATGGACGAGCGCTGGCAGGCGGAGAAGGGCGCCATCGGCGAGCTGACCTCGGCCAAGGAGGAGCTGGAGCGGGTCCGGGAGCAGGCTGCCGGCGCCGAGCGCGACGGCGACTACGAGCGTGCCTCGGAGCTGCGCTACGGGCGCATGCCGGAGCTCGAGCGCCTGGTCGCACGTGCGCAGGAGCGCATCGAGGCGTTCCGCGCCGACGGGCAGAGCCTGTTGGACCAGGAGGTCACCGAGGTGGAGATCGCCGAGGTGATCGCGCGCTGGACCGGCATCCCGGTCACCAAGCTGATCGAGTCGGAGACGGCCAAGCTGCTCCACCTCGAGGACCAGCTCCACGCCCGGGTGGTGGGCCAGGAGCAGGCCGTGGACGCCGTCGCCAACGCGGTGCGGCGTACGCGGTCGGGGATCGCCGACCCGGACCGTCCCACGGGCAGCTTCCTGTTCCTCGGGCCCACCGGTGTGGGCAAGACGGAGCTGGCCCGGGCGCTGGCGGAGTTCCTGTTCGACGACGAGCGGGCGATGCTGCGCATCGACATGGGCGAGTACCAGGAGAAGCACACCGTCGCCCGGCTGATCGGCGCGCCTCCCGGCTACGTCGGCTACGACGAGGGCGGCCAGCTCACCGAGGCCGTCCGGCGTCGCCCGTACCAGGTGCTCCTGCTCGACGAGGTGGAGAAGGCCCACCCGGACGTGTTCAACGTGCTGCTGCAGGTGCTCGACGACGGCCGCTTGACCGACGGGCACGGTCGCACGGTCGACCTGCGCAACACCGTCATCATCATGACCTCCAACCTCGGTTCCACCCACATCCTCGATGCGGGCCTGTCGCCCGAAGCCCTGCGCGAGCGGGTCATGACCGACGTCCGCGCGCACTTCCGGCCGGAGTTCCTCAACCGGATCGACGAGGTCGTGATCTTCGATCGCCTGGACGAGGGGCAGCTGCGTGAGATCGTCGACATCCAGCTCGCCCGGCTGCGTGCACGCCTCGATGGCCAGGACGTGACGCTGGAAGTGAGCGATCCGGCGCTGGACCGGCTGGCGGAACTCGGCTTCGACCCGCTCTACGGCGCCCGGCCGCTCAAGCGGGTGATCCGCACCGCGCTGGAGGACCAGCTGGCGAGGGCCCTGCTGGCCGGCGAGGTGGCACCGGGCCGCACGGTGCACGTCGACGTCGCCGACGACGGCTCGTTCACCTTCGACACCGCCGCCGAGGTGCCCCAGCCCTGACGCGCCCCGCGCGCCCCGCCCCGCTGCGCCCACCCCACCCGCTGCGCCCCCCCGCCCGCTCACCCCCGCCCGCTCCGCCGTTCGCGAGAAGCAGCGGATACCTGCTGGTTCTCGCGCGATACGGCGCCGCTGACGGGCAACCGCCGGACCTTGGGGCGAGTTCCAGCGGATACTCGCTGGTTCTCGCGCCGGTGGCGCGGGGGGCCAGGGTCCGGTGGGTCCGGTCGGGCGGGGTGTCTTCGGGCACGGGCGGGGCGTCGCGGCGGGTTCGCGCCCCTGCGCGCCCCTGCGCGCCCCTGCGCGCCCGTGCGCACTCCTGCCGAGGGCGCCAGGCTGGGTGGGGAGGCCAGCTACGCTGCCACCTCGCCGTCGCTGTCCCCGAGGTGCCGTGGCAGGCGCCCTCTGCGAGGTCCATCCGTGACGCCCGAGCAGCCCGCGGCCCCCCATCCGCCCATGCCCGACCCCGGACCGGCCCGGGGCACGCCACCCGCTGACCTCCTCGGGGACGACGAGCTCGACAGCCCCAAGGACGAGTGTGGGGTCATCGGGATCTTCGCTCCCGGTGAGGAGGTCGCCCGCCTGACCTACTTCGGCCTCTACGCCCTGCAGCACCGGGGCCAGGAGTCGGCCGGGATCGCTGCCTCCAGCGGGCGTCGGATCGTCGTGCACAAGGACATGGGCCTGGTCAACCAGGTGTTCACCGACACCGGCCTGGCCGCGCTGGAGGGCCACCTGTCGGTGGGCCACTGTCGCTACTCGCCCACCGGTGCCTCCTCCTGGGTCAACGCGCAGCCGCAGTACCGCGAGACCCCGTCGGGGGGAGGGCTGGCGCTCGGTCACAACGGCAACCTGGTCAACACCGCGGAGCTGGCCAGGGAGCTCGACGTGCCCTCGGGCAACGACTCGGAGATCATGGCCTCCCTGCTCGCCCGGGACGTGGACGTCAGCCTGGAGGAGGCGATCGTCCGCACGGCACCGCGCCTCAAGGGCGCCTTCTCCGTGGTCGTCATGGACGAGGAGCGCCTCCACGCCTTCCGCGATCCCAACGGGGTGCGTCCGCTGCAGATCGGCCGTCTGCCCGCCGGCGGGTGGGTGGTGGCGTCGGAGACCGCGGCGCTGGACATCGTCGGGGCCGTGTACGTCCGGGACGTCGCCCCCGGCGAGGTGGTCACGATCGACGGGAACGGGCTCCACAGCCGACGCTTTGCGCCGCCCAACCCGACCTTCTGCCTGTTCGAGTGGGTGTACCTGGCCCGACCCGACCATCGCCAGGACGGTGGCAGCGTGCTGTACGCGCGCCGGTCGATGGGCCGCCAGCTCGCCCGGGAAGCCCCGGTCGACGCCGACATCGTGATCCCCGTCCCCGAGGCCGGGCGCGACGCCGCCGCCGGGTACGCCGCCGAGAGCGGCCTGCCCTTCGCCGACGGGCTGGTGAAGAACCGCTACGTCGGTCGGACCTTCATCCAGCCGACCCAGTCGCTGCGTCAGCTCGGTATCAAGCTGAAGCTGTCGCCGGTCCGGGAGATCGTGGAGGGCCGCCGGCTGGTGGTGGTGGACGACTCGATCGTACGCGGCAACACCGCCCGGCAGCTGGTCGCGATGCTGCGCGAAGCCGGCGCGGCCGAGGTGCATCTGCGGATCACCTCGCCGCCGATCAAGCATCCCTGCTACTACGGCATCGACATGGCCACACGCGCTGAACTGGTGGGGGCCGACCTCGAGGTGGAAGAGATCCGTGACTTCATCGGTTGCGACTCTCTGCACTACATCTCGTTGAACGGCCTGATCGCCTCGACCCCTCACCAGCGGGAGAAGCTGT
>PWWI01000235.1 GCA_003561535.1 Nitriliruptoraceae bacterium | reverse complement strand
TCGACTTCATCGACGGGCTGTCCCCGGCGATCTCGATCGACCAGAAGTCCACCTCGCGCAACCCCCGGTCCACCGTCGGCACCATCACCGAGATCTACGACTACCTGCGGCTGCTCTACGCGCGCATCGGACAGCCGCACTGTCCGAACTGTGGGCAGCCGATCACCCGACAGACCGCGGAACAGATCGTCGACCAGGTCCACGAACTGCCCTTCGGGACCCGCTTCCAGGTCCTCGCCCCGGTCGTGCGTGGCCGCAAGGGCGAGCACGCGGCGCTGTTCCAGCAGCTGTCGACCGAGGGGTTCGCCCGTGTCCGCGTCGACGGCGAGGTGCTGGCGATCGACGAGGTGCCCCGGCTGGAGAAGAACGTCAAGCACACGATCGAGGTCGTGGTCGACCGGCTGGTCCAGAAGGAGGACCTGCGTCGCCGGCTGTCGGACTCGATCGAGACCGCCCTGACCCTGGCCGACGGGGTCGCCATGATCGAGGTGCTGCCCACCCGGGAAGCGATCGAGGCGGCGGAGGCGGCGGGCGAACCCGCACCGCGGGCCGAGGAGCTGGTCTTCTCCGAGCACCTCGCCTGCGCGAGGTGCCAGGTCAGCTACGACCAGCTGGCGCCCCGCAGCTTCTCGTTCAACTCGCCCTACGGCGCCTGCGAGACCTGCTCCGGGCTCGGCACGCAGCTGATGGTCGACCCGGAGCTGGTCCTCGGTGACGCGTCGCTGTCGGTCGTGGAAGGGGGGGTCCTGCCCTGGGGGGCCGGCGCCCAGTCCAACTACTACCGCCAGCTGCTGCGGGCCACCGTCCAGCACCTCGGCGCGGACCCGGCCACCCCCTGGCGGGACCTGCCCGAGCACGTGCGCCAGGGGGTGCTGGAGGGCACCGGGGACCGGGTGCAGGTGTCCTACACCAACCGGTACGGGCGACGTCGCTCCTACCGGGCCCGGGTCGAGGGCGTGCTCGCCTCCCTCAAGCGACGCCACCACGAGACCGACTCCGATCACGTCCGCACGCAGATCGAGCAGTACATGCGTGAGGTGCCCTGCCCGGCCTGCGACGGTCGTCGGCTCAAGCCGATCGTGCTCGCCGTGACGGTGGGCGGACGGTCCATCGCGGAGCTCACGGCCATGTCGGTGGCCGACGCCGATGCGTTCGTGCAGGACCTGCGGCTGAGTGAACGCGACCAGCTCATCGGAGCGCGGGTGCTCAAGGAGATCCGTGCGCGCCTGCGCTTCCTCCTCGACGTCGGGCTCGAGTACCTCACCCTGGACCGGGCGGCGGCGACCCTGTCGGGCGGTGAGGCCCAGCGGATCCGGCTGGCCACCCAGATCGGGGCCGGACTGGTCGGTGTCCTCTACGTGCTCGACGAACCCTCGATCGGTCTCCACCAGCGCGACAACGAGCGGCTGATCGAGACCCTGTTGCGCCTGCGCGATCTCGGGAACACCCTGATCGTCGTCGAACACGACGAGGCCACGATCGGCGCGGCCGACCACGTCGTCGACATCGGCCCGGGTGCCGGGGAGCACGGCGGCGAGATCGTCCACTCGGGATCGGTGGAGGGACTCAAGCGCCTGACCCGTCGCTCGCTCACCGGCGCGTACCTGTCGGGGGAGCGTCGCATCCCGCTGCCGGCCGCCCGGCGTGTGGGCAGCGGAGCCGACATCGAGGTGGTGGGCGCGCGGGCCAACAACCTCCAGGACGTGGACGTCGCCTTCCCTCTGGGCACCTTCACCTGCATCACCGGGGTGTCGGGATCGGGGAAGTCGTCGCTGATCAACGAGATACTGTCCCGGGCGCTGATGCGGCACGTGTACGGCTCCCGGGACCGGCCCGGGGCACACCAGCGGATCGCTGGGCTCGAGGCGGTCGACAAGGCGGTCGTCGTCGACCAGTCACCGATCGGGCGCCCCCCCCGATCCAACCCCGCGACCTACACGGGGCTGTTCGACCACGTCCGCAAGCTGTTCGCCGCCACACCGGAGGCGAAGGTGCGGGGCTACCAGCCCGGGCGGTTCTCCTTCAACGTCAAGGGGGGCCGCTGCGAAGCCTGCAAGGGCGACGGGACGCTCCGCATCGAGATGCACTTCCTCCCCGACGTCTACGTGCCCTGCGAGGTGTGCAAGGGCCGTCGCTACGACCGTGAGACCCTCGAGGTGCACTACAAGGGCCGCAACATCGCCGAGGTGCTGGGCATGCCCGTGGAGGAGGCGCTGGACTTCTTCGCGAACCAGCCCTCCATCGCCGCGCACCTGCAGACCCTCGACGACGTCGGTCTCGGCTACGTGCGCCTGGGGCAGCCAGCGACCACCCTGTCGGGAGGCGAGGCCCAGCGGGTCAAGCTCGCCAGCGAGCTCCGCAAGCGCGCGACGGGGCAGACGGTCTACATCCTGGACGAGCCGACCACGGGGCTGCACTTCGAGGACATCCGGCGGCTGCTCGATGTGCTGCACCGGCTGGTCGACAAGGGCAACACGGTGATCGTCATCGAGCACAACCTCGACGTGATCAAGACCGCCGACCACGTCATCGACCTCGGGCCCGAGGGCGGCAGCGGGGGAGGGCGCGTCGTGGCGGCCGGCACACCGGAGCAGGTCGCCGGGGTACCGGAGAGCTACACGGGCAAGTTCCTGCGGGAGGTGCTCGGCTGACCTCCGCCCGCCCACCGGCGATCGTGGACGATACCTGCGCACCGGCGATCGTGGACGATCAGTCGGGCCGGGGGCGGGGCCCCTGGCGCAGCCGCAACACCGTCGTCGCGTCCTCCTGCCCAGCCTCCGCTGGATCCGGTCCCCTCTCCGAGCCGGGGGTGTCGGCGGCCCGAGGTGCCCGCCCGATCGGATCGGTGGGATCCGCGGCCTCCGCACCACGCTCGTCATGTGTCTCGGCCGGAGCGCGGCTGGCATCGTCGGTGTCACGGGCCGTGGTCGGCGCCTGGTCGACGGGTGGCCGGTCGAGAGCACCGGCGTCGGCAGGCACCAGGGCGTGGCGGCGGTGGATCACGTCGGCGTCGGTGGCGGCGCGACCCGTCAGGACGGCGTAGCCGCGCTCCTGCCCGCCGAGGTCGACCAGCTGACCGGGCATCCGGATGCGGGCGGCGTCGAAGGCGGCCTTCAACCGCTCCCGCAGCTGCCGGTTCAGGTCCCAGTTGCGCAGGGGTTTGGTCGGGATCACGACGCGGATCCGCACCCCGTCGGGGCCGAACTCCTGCACGCCCCACACCTCCGGTGGGCCGATCACATCCGGCCCCCACAACGGGTCCGCGGCCAGATCCGTGGCGACCTTGTGGATCAGCGCCTTGGCCGCAGCGACGTCCGCGTCAAGCGCGATGGGGACGTCGAGGGTCGCCCGGGCCCACTCCTGGGACAGGTTGCCGACCCGCTGGATGTAGCCGTTGAGGACGTGGTGGACGACCCCGTCGACGTCACGGAAGGCGGTGGAGCGCAGGCCCACCCGCTCCACCACCCCGAAGCGACCGTCGACCTCGATCCAGTCGCCGACGCCGTACTGGTCCTCGATCAGCATGGCGATGCCGGCGAGCACGTCGCGCACCAGGTGCTGGGCGCCGAACCCGATGACCACGCTGGCGAGCCCAGCCCCCGCCAGCAGCGGTTGGATGGGGACACCGAGCAGATCGATGATGAACAGCAGCGCCGTGGTCCAGATCACGACCCCGAGGACGCCTCGCACCACGCCGGAGGCGGCCTGCAGGCGCTGGAGCCGGCGGGTCCGGAAGCGTTGCGTGTCGCTGATCGCCCCCCGCTCATGGGCCTGCTCCAGGCGGCGGGTGGTGCGCTCCTCCAGCTGCGCGCTGTAGCGCCCCACGACCATCCGGCTCAGCCGGTTCGCCACCCACGCGACCAGCACGACCAGCGCGATCCACAACGCCGTCGAGCCGATGCCCGCGGCCCGTGCGAGGCCGTCGTTGCCGGTCAGCTCGTACACCAGCACACAGAGTCGATCGGCCTCCTCGATCGGGCCGCACACCTCGGCGACCCCGGCCTGTGCCAGCAGTGCGTCCACGGTCCGCCTTCCCTCTCCAACAGCAGCCTAACGGTGGCGTTCGGTGGGACTACCCTCGCCCGGGTGGCCCACCCCGCAGCAGCGTTCCGACCCGAACCCGGGACCATCCCGGAGGCTCCTGGCTGCTACCTGTTCCGGGACCGCGGTGGTCGGGTCGTCTACGTCGGCAAGGCCAAGTCGCTGCGGTCCCGGGTCAGCTCCTACTTCCAGTCGCTCGCCGGGCTCGCCGCCCGCACCCGTGCGATGTTGGAGGCCGCAGCCTCGGTCGAGTGGATCGTCGTCGACACCGAGGTGCAAGCCCTCCACCTCGAGTACACGTTGATACAGCGGCACCGTCCCCGGTACAACGTGCGCTACCGCGACGACAAGTCCTACCCCCACCTGGTGCTGACCACCTCCGAAGCGGTCCCACGGGCCCGGGTTGCTCGGGGGCGGGTGGCCGCCGGGGACCGACGCTTCGGTCCCTACGCCCACGCCTACGCGATCCGGGAGACCCTGGACCTGCTCCTGCGGGTGTTCCCGGTACGCACCTGCTCCCAGGG
>PWWI01000085.1 GCA_003561535.1 Nitriliruptoraceae bacterium | reverse complement strand
GGTGGTGGGAGCCGAGGTTGGTCAGGATCCGGGCCTGTTGGAGCTGATCGCCGCCGCGGGACGCAGCTGCCAGGCCCTGGCGGTAGTGGGACAGGTTGGCCCGGCGATCGCCGTCGCTGGCCGCGACCAGCGCCGCCGCGGTGTGGGCGTAGGCCAGGGCACGGTCGTCGTTGTGCCGGGTTGCGATGTCCATGGCGCGATCGGCGCAACAGCGGGCGTCCTCGAGCTGTCCGCGGAGCCAGTGGGCCGTCGCACGCCAGCCGAGGAGCGCCGCGAAGGCGGGGGTGTCCTCGTCGTCGGGGCCGCGGAGGTAGGCGGCCAGGGCCGCGTCCAGGTCCCCCCGCGTGTGGTGGATCAGCCCCAGCTGGGTGGCGCGCTCGGTGGGCAGCGGTCCGCCATCGTCGGGTCCGATCGCTTCCAGGCACCGCAGTGCCTGGGCCCACTCGCCCCGGAACGCCAACGCCTCGGCCTGCAGGGACTCGAGGGTCGGGCTCCGCAGGTCGCTGGGCAGCCACTCGACCGCCCGGGCCACGGTGCGCAGGTGGCCGGCGTGGAGCATCTCACGCCCGTGGGTCTCGAGCAGCTCTGCCGCCGCTCCGGTGCGCGCGGCGCCGATCAGGGCATCGAGGGCGACCGCGACCTCCCCGTGGGCGAGGAGCTCGTCGGTCACCTCGCTGACCAGGTCGCCGTCGCGGTCCAGCTCGGGCAGCAGGTGCTCCGCCACCAGACGGTCGACCGCGGGGGGCAGCTCGACGGTTCCCGGGTCCTCCGGGCGTGGCCGCGCGAGTCCCCGCCGCAGGAGCAGCTCGAGCCGCTCGTCCTCCTCGGCGGCTGTACCTCCGGTGAGCCGTGCCATCCGGTCCGCTGACGCCCCCCGGAGCAGGTGCAGCCGGGCGAGCAGCTGGTGCACCTCGCGATCCTGGTCGGTGGCGACGACCCGACGCAGGTAGCGCCCGACCGCGCCGGTCGTGCCGATCAGCCGTTCGACGGCGGCCGAGCGGTCGGAGGCCGGTAGGTCGCGCAGCGCCTCGACCGCCAGCCGGACACCGACGGGCCAGCCCCCGGTCGCGTCGGCGATGCGGGCGGCCAGGGCGCGGTCCGGTGCGAGCTCCTGGCCGACGATGTCCGCCACCACCTGCAGATCCAGGGCCAGGTCCCGAGCATCCACCTCGGCGACCATGCCCAACCCCCGGGCGCGGTCGTCCACCAGGCCGAGGTCGCGGTTCGCGATCACGACCAGCTGGCGGCCCTCCGGGAGCGTGGCGATGAGGTCGCGCACCACCTCCAGGCCGCGACTGCCGAGCAGCAGGTGGGCGTCGTCCAGGATCACCCGTGTGACGGCGGGATCGGCCCACGGCTCCCCGAGCGTGGCGGCCAGGAGCTGCGGGTCCCGGTCACGCTCCTCGACGGTGTACCAGCGTGTGCCGTCGTCGACGAGGAGTTCGCTGACCAGCGTGGTCTTGCCCCACCCCGGCCCGGCCGTGACCGTGACGAGCCGGCGTCCGGTCAGGATCGCACGACGGCCGACCAGGGCAGGCGGGGTCCGGACCGCCGCCGGCGGAGGCGGCGATCCTCTTCCCCCGGACCTCGTCGCGATGGTCGCCTCCCTTGCCCTCGGGTGGTGCCGACCCGAAGCGTAACGCTGGGTGACCGCCGCGGCCCGATCACGCCCGAAAGGAGCCGGATCGGGCGTCTTCGGGGCGCTCGGGACGACGCGGTGTGACGCGACCGTGAGGCGACTGAAAGGTCCGTCCGCATGCTGCGGGGCGCAACGTCGGTGGCGGTCCGAGGGCGCTAGCAGCTCCCGTGGCGGACTCACCGCACCGACCGACGACGACGGGGGAGACCGTGGAGATGCTGCACGCACCGCCGACCACCGATGGCCGCGGCCTGGTGGGACGGGCCGAGCGGACCGTGGGCCGGGAACGCCTGCTGCAGCGCGTCGAGCGGGAGCTCGTCGCCGCGCGGTCGGTCAGCCTGCGAGGTGGTCCCGGGGTGGGCAAGAGCCGGGTCCTGGACGAGCTCCGCCGCCGACACCTCGGTCCGGTGCACGCGGTCGCCGCGCGATCGCCCGACGCCCTGGCCACCATCGCCGACGAGGTCATGGCGCCGCCTGAGGGCAACCGGGCCGTCCTGGTCCTGGTCGACGACGCGGAGCTGCTCCCCCGCCTCGACGTGGCGCGGCTCCACGCCTGGCAGGAGCGGCCCTGGTGCCGCATCGCCACCGCCGTCGCGGCCCACGGTGTCGCCGGATCGCAGGCCGGTGCCTGGTGGCAGGGGGAGCGGTGGCGGTGCCTGGACGTGGCGCCCCTGTCACGCACCGCGACCGGTGAGCTCCTCGCGCAGCTGCTGGGGGGCCCCGCGGAGCCCCGCTTGGTCCACGAGCTGTGGCGCCTGTCGGGCGGCAACCCCGTCGCGGTCGGGGAGCTGCTCATCGACGCGCGCGACACCGGCTGCATCGCGCCGGGGGCCGACAGCTGGGTACTGGTGGCACCGCTGTCGCTCCGCCGTCTCACCAGCCTCCTCGGCGGGCGGCTGGAAGGGCTGAGCGAGGTCGCTCTGCACGACCTGCAGATCCTGGCGTTGGCCTCCCCGCTGCCGATCCGAGCGGCGTCGTCCCTGGTCCATCCCCACGGGGTCAGGGAGTTGGAAGCCCGGGGGCTGGCACGTTTCCGGTCGGGGGTGAACGGCCGCAGCCTCGCCATCGTCGACACCGTCCACGGCGAGGTGGTCCGGGCCCACCTCCTCGGCGGGGAACGCGCCCGGCTGCTCGGCGAGCTGGCCGCGGTGTTCGATCGTCTCGAACTCACCGGTCGGCGTGGTCTCGACCTGGCCCGGTGGCGGCTCGAGCTGGGCGGCTGGTCGGCGGAACGGTTCCACGAGGCGGCCGTCCTCGCCCGGGTCCAAGGTGAGGTGGCCCTCGCCCACGCCCTCGCCTCGGCCGCGGTCGCGCTCGGGGCCGGAGCGCCCACGAGCCGGCTGGTCGCGCTGGGCGCGATCGAGCGGTGTGCCGGCGCGCCGGTCGATCCCCAGTCCGGCCAGCCGACCGCGGGTCCCTGCGCTCACGAGGCTGTCAGCGGGTGGTTCGAGGCCGCCGCGCCGGCAGGGGGGCGGCGTGGCCGGAACCCCGCCGAGGTCGGCCCGGTCGACGCCGATGCGCTGCTCGTGACCGCCCACACCCTGGCGATCGGCCGGGGAGGTTGGGCGGTGGCCAGCGCGGACCTGGTGGCAGCCGCGCCGAGGGTGGCGACCGATCGTCACGACGAGGTGGTGGCCTACGCCGCGCTGCTGTCCGCGCTCGGTGGGGACCTCGCCACGGCGCAGCGCACGTTGTCCAGCCTCGGTGACCGCGCCGCGTCCACGGCGGGCGGTGGGACTCCGACGGCGGTCGAGGCGCCCGGCCCCGTGCTCGCCGCCGTCGCCGAGGCCGTCGTCGCGGCAGCCAGCGGGGAGCACGAGCGCGTCGTGGAGGCGGTGGACCGCACCGCCGCGGCGTGGTCGCACGGCGGCCCGGTGCTGCTGCCGATCGCCGAGCACCTGCTCGCTGGTCTCGAGCTCCTCTCCGACCTCGAGCGTCCGCTCGCGGAGCGCATCCTCGAGGCCGACGACGAGGTGGACCGCAGCCTGCAGAGGTTCGGGGCGGAGACCGGCTGGTGGTACGCCGTCGACGGTTGGCTGCGGTGGCGGTCCGGGGACCTGGCCGGCGCCCGTCACCGCCTGGTGTCGGGGGTCCTGGCCTGCCGGTCGGCGGACCCGCTGCGGCTGCGGGCCCGGCTGGTGGCCGACCTCGCGGTGCTCGCGGCGCTGACGGGCTCCGCAGTGGAGGCGGAGTGGCGGCTGGGCCAGGTCGGCGCCGACCGTCACGAGCACCCGGGGGTCGGCGAACGCTGCCGCCTGGCGGAGCTGCTGGTCGGTGTCGTGCGGCACGAGGTGACCGACCTCGGCCGGGGCCTGCTGGAGCTCGGCCGCGCTGCGGCCACCGCGGGCCGGTCCCTGGACGCGATCAACACCCTCCACCTCGCCGCCCGGCTCGGAGGATCTGCCGCCGATGCCGCTGACGCCGCCGAGCTGGTCGCCGAGCTGGTCGCGGAGCTGGCCGACCCGCACCCGGACGTCGTCGCCGTCGCGCGGCACCTGATGGCCTGGGCCGATCGTGACGCCGCGGGGCTGGACGCCGTCGCCCGGACCTTCGCCCTCGACTGCCGGCGGTTGCTGGGGGCCGAAGCCGCGGCCCAGGCCTCCCGCTGCGGGGCTGGCGAGCGTGCGAGCGCCCTGGCCGGAGCGTTGCTGGCGGGCTGCTCGGAGGCGACCACCCCGGCGCTGCTCGGAGCGGAGGCCGTGCAGCTGAGCCCACGCCGGCGGGATGCCGCGGTGCTGGCCATGGCCGGTGCCGACGGACGGACCGCCGCGGCTCGGCTGGGGGTGTCGGTCCGCACCGTGGAGAACCACCTGGCGCGGGTCTACCGCTCGGTCGGGGTCTCGGGTCGTCAGGAGCTCGCGGCGCTGTTCGACCCGGAGGTGGCGCCCTTCGCGCTGACCGGGATGACCGAGGGGAGGTAGCGGCTGACCGACGCTCCCGGGGGACCATG
>PWWI01000321.1 GCA_003561535.1 Nitriliruptoraceae bacterium | reverse complement strand
AGGATCTCCACCCCGATGGTGGGGTGTTCCTGCATCTTGGCGAACTCGTCGTCGTCCAGCGGGCCCGGCTTGTTGATGATGCACAGCGGGACACCGACCTTGCCGACATCGTGGAGCAGGGCGGCGTACTTGGTGATCCGCCGCTCCTCGTAGCCGACGCCGAGTTCCTCCGCGACGTGGACCGACAGCTGCGAGACGCGCTCGGAGTGACCCCGGGTGTAGAGGTCCTTGATCTCGATCGCCTTCACGAACCCGCTGACCAGCCGCTCGTACTCGTTGTCGAGCTCCTGGAAGGCGCGTAGCCCGTAGCGGGCGATCAGCGCCGGCACGGCCATGAGCAGCAGCGCCCACCACGACGCCCGCTCGATCACGACCACGGTCAGCACTGCGATCCCCGCGTACGGGATCTGCATCGCGAGCAACTGGCCGACGGACCGGAAGATGTCGAGGAAGGCATCCCCGGAGTCGATGGCGACGACGCCGGCGACGAGCCCGTGGTTCACCATGCTGTAGACCGCCGCTGCCGCCGTGATCGCCAGCAGGGAGCGCCAGTCCGGGAACACCCCACCCAGTTGGGACATCAGGAGTTCGTAGGTGAAGCCCCCTGCTGCGGCACTCACCGGGAGCATCGCACTGTTGAAGACGGTGCCCTCCATCCGCCTGCTGCGGCGAGCACAGCTCGGGATGGCACCGAGGGTGCCGACCACCGCCAGGGCCGGTCCCCCGAGCACGATCGCCACCAGGGCGACGACGTTGGTCAGCGAGACCGCCATCCGGTCCCGCATCACCGTGGCGAAGTGCTCAGCGACCATGACGGCGAGGACGACGGCGATGACCGGCAGCAGGCTCACCCTCGGCACCGACCACAGGACGAGACCGGCCGCGACCACGGCGGTGGTCGCGATGTAGACGTGGAGGCGCGACGGCCGAGCCATCGTCCGGTCCCCTTCGGTGCCAACAGGGCGAGCGATGGGCGGGTGGGGTCGGCCTGCCTGGGTCCGCCCGCGATCCCGAAAAGCTGGCACCCCGCCGCAGCGGAGCCCATCACGCGGGAGCGCGGTGCGGACTCAGCGGGCGATCCAGGAAAGGCTGGCGCCGCTGGACAGCACCAGGGCTGCCAGGCTGGCCATGGCGAGAAAGATCCTCTTCGACATGCGCATACCTCCATCGAGTGGTCACCGTGCCGAGGTCCTCGCTGTTGGACTCTGGTCGGGTTCGCTTCGCTCGATGGACACCGCCCGTGGGCGGTGGTCACGCGTCGTACAGGGCTCGAGGTTCGAGCCCGTCGTGCGGGTCGTGCGGGTCGTACGTGTTCCGGAACGCCGTCAGGTCGACCTCACCCGCGCATCGCTCGCTCTGTAGTTGTCAGTGTGTCCCCCGGTCGATCCCGGCCGGGACCCTGATGAAAGCACATCGCTGCCATCAGACCTATCCCAGTGTGATCGCCCGCGCACGTTACGCGACTATCCACAACAAGTCCAGGGCAGTTCAGGCTCTTTTGGCCTCACGAAGAACATCAACCACAGCCCGAACATCCCCCCTTCCCGGCAGGGCCCCTGTTACCGTCCGCTGGACTGCGAGCAGGAGTGCCTCGAGGTGGACGTGTTCAGGAACCCGGACCTCGTGACCGAGGGGACGGCGGAGCTCGGTGCCGAGATCGACCTGGCCGCGGAACCGGGACGCTCCGACCTGCATGATCCCTCCCAGCGCCGGCGGGTCGAGCAGCAGGTGACGAGCATCCCCGGCGTGCTGGCCGTCCGGCTGGTCCCCGGCTTCGACCGTGAGGTCGACGAGCTCCACGTCGTCACCAGCCCCGAGCGGGGCCCGAAGGCAACGGTCAGGGACGTGCAGACGGTCCTGCTGGCACGGTGCGGGGTCAACATCGATCACCGGGTGATCAGCGTCGTCCAGCTGGACGAGCGTCAGCTCCTACCGGCGGCGGGTCGCGTCCGGCTGCTGCAGGTCGCGACGGTGCAGTCCGGCAAGGGCCTGTCGGCCGAGGTCACGCTCACCTTCGACGACGAGGAGGCCCGCGGCTCCGCCGAAGGGGCAGCGACATCCGCCGGCTACGTCCGCTCCGTCGCGCGCGCCACGCTGGCGGCCTTCAACGAGCTCATCGCCACCGATCTCACCCTCGAGCTCCGCGACGCCGCCATCGTGACGGTCGGTGGCCAGGAGCTGGCCGTGGCGGTGATCGAGCTACGCGACGGTCGCGGCGAGGAGCTGCGCAGCGGCACCGCCCTGGTCAAGGAACCTGCGGCCGACGCCATCGCCCGCAGCGTGCTCGCCGCGCTCAACCGGACGGTGGAGACCGGCGGAGGCTGAGGCTCGTCAGCCCGATCCGTCCGCATCGCTGGGGACGGTGAGATCGAGCGGTGCGACATCGCCACCGAGCACACCCTCGCGTCGGAGCTCCTCGGTCAGCGACTCCGGCGTCGCGTCGTGGATCACGGCCAGCGCCCGCAGATCCTCGCTGCGGACCGACAGGACGCGACGGTTGAAGTCACCTCGCTGCACCTGGATCGTCTCCAGGTAGCGGCGCAGGGGTGCGTAGCGGGGGCCCAGCGCTTCCAGGCGACGCAGGTCGAGCACGATCGAGGAGGCGAACCCCCGCTGCGGCGCCGCTTCGCCGGGCAGGATGTCCGCCGGACGCACGCCGTAGAACTCGGCGAGCTCCAGCAGACGTGTGGCGCTGATGTTGCGGTCCCCCCGCTCGTAGGAGCCGATGACGGCGGCCTTCCAGCGGCCATCGGAGGCCCGCTCGACCTCCTGGAGGGACCACCCACGGTCCAGGCGGACCTGCCGTAATCGCTCTCCCACGTCCTTCGAGTACGACATCCGGCTCTCCCCCTGCCGCAACGACCGGCAGGACCCCCGACGATAGCGCCGTGTGGTCGCGCAAGCGCGCGTTGTTCGCACGTCCCGTGGCAGGTCGGCCCTCAGGCTCGACCAGCCGCCCAGCCTAGCGTGGCTGCCAGCCCCTCCTCGAGGGTGGTCCAGGGCTTCCATCCGAGCTCGGCCGCCGCTCGCCGCGCGTCCAGCGCGGAGTGGCGGACCTCACCGAGCCGGGCCGGCTTGCGCAGGGGCTCGTGGTCGTACCCGGTCGCTGCCGCCAGGGCGCGGAACAGCTGGTTGATGCTCGTGCGATGACCGGTCCCGATCATCAGCCGCTGCCCCTCGGCGCGGTCCATCGCCAGGACGAAGGCATGCACGACGTCGTCGACGAAGACGAAGTCGCGGGTCTGCTCACCGTCGCCGTAGATCGCGCAGGGCTGCCGGTCCAGCATGCGCCCGATGAAGGTCGCCACCACACCGCCCTCGCCAGCGGTCGTCTGATGGGGGCCGTAGACGTTGGCGAGGGTGAGGGGGGTGGACTCGAGCCCGTACAGCTCGCGGTAGGTGGCGAGGTAGTCGAGCACGACCCGCTTCGAGGTCCCGTACTGGGAGGTCGCCGGCCGGTCGTAGGTCTCGTCGACCGGCAACTCCTCGAGCGTCGGTTCGCCGTAGGACCCGACCGAGGACGCGTAGACGATCCGGCGGACCCCGGTCAGCCGCGCCGCCTCGAGCACGGCGATGGTGCCGAGCACGTTCACCTCGGCGTCGTGGAGCGGATCCTCGACGCTGCGGCGCACGTCGACCTGGGCGGCGAGGTGGTGGACCACCTCGGGGCGGTGACGCTCCATCACGGCCTGGAGACCACCACGGCGGATGTCGAGCCGCTCGAAGGTGAACCGGCCGGCAGCTCGCTCCGAGCGGGCCTCGGCGAGGTTCTCCAGGGCACCGGTGGACAGGTCGTCGACCGCGACGACCCGGTGACCGTCCTCGAGCAGCCGTCGGACGAGGTTCGAGCCGATGAACCCGGCACCGCCGGTGACGAGCACGGGTCGATCTGCCATCGAGGCCTCCGGGAGACGGGACCGGGAACCTCCCGGCGGTCCGGCAGCCTATCGATGGGGACCCGCCCGACGGGGGCGGTCCGCCGCGACGCCCTCAGCCGGTCACGGTCTCATCGAGCTGGCTGAGGATCCGAGCCCTCAGGTGCGGTGGCGCCTGATCGGTGCACCCACGCCGCACGAGCTCACGGAACCCCTCCTCGAAGTCGCGCCGGTCGGTGCAGGGCTCGCAGTCGGCCAGATGGCGCTCCAGCTTGGTCTGCGTGACCTCACCCAGCTCGCCGTCGAGCAGGGCACCGAGGCGACGCAGCGCCTCGCGGCACTCGTCGCTGCACTGTGGACGGTCTCCCATCTCCACGATCAGGCCTCCCTCGGTCCGGTGAGCAGTCCACGCTCGCTGGCATAGGTGTGTAACGCCTGCTGCAGCGACTTCCTTCCCCGATGCAGGCGCGACATCACCGTGCCGACCGGGGTGTCCATGATCTCGGCGATCTCCTTGTAGGAGAACCCCTCGACATCGGCGAGGTAGACGGCCTGCCGGAAGGTGTCGGGCAGCGCCGCCAGCGCCTCCTTGACCTCGTCGGCGGTGAAGGAGTCGAGCACCTCCCGCTCGGGCGAGGTCCCGGTGGCGCGGCTGACCTCGTCGTAGAAGGAGTAGTCGTCGATCTCGTCCTGCAGCGACTCCTGGGGGCGGCGCTGGGCCTTGCGGTACATCGAGATGTAGGTCGTGT
>PWWI01000259.1 GCA_003561535.1 Nitriliruptoraceae bacterium | reverse complement strand
GTGGGCGAGGGGGGACTTGAACCCCCATGTCCATAAGGACACACGGACCTGAACCGTGCGCGTCTGCCAATTCCGCCACCCGCCCGGGTGAAGCGCGGAGGGTAGCAACGCGCTCGCCAGGCAGCCAACGGCGCCCCCGGCAGCAGACGGCCCGGGTCACTCGGACCGCGATGACCTGTAGCCATGAGCGAACCGCGAATGGTCATGAGCGAACCGCGAAAGCGGCGCCTTGCCACCGTTCGGACGGGTCGAAAAGGCCACTCCCTGAGCTACGCTCGCGCCCGGCCGGAGTTGTCCTTGCCACAGGTCGCTACCGAGCCGCCGGATCGCAACCAACACCACCAACACCACGGTGCTGCCCTGCGACCGGACCCCCACGAGCGACCGGAACCGGTGGACCATGGGCGTGCTCCAGGAGTTCGAACGGCGCCTCGAAGGCGCCGTCGAGGGCTTCTTCGCGCGCGCCTTCCGCTCCGGCATCCAACCCATCGAACTCGCCAAAGCGGTCCAGCGTTACGCGGGCGACAACCAGCACGTGACCGCTGAGGGTGTCGTCGTCCCCAACGTCTACCGGATCACGGTCGGCCCGAAGGACCACGAACGCCTGGAGGGCTTCGGGGCCTCCCTCCCCCGAGAACTCGCAGAGGTGGTCGTGAGCACCGCCCAGGAGCGCGGTTGGACCCTCCGCGGCCCGGCGAAGGTCCGGATCCTGGTCGAGGACGATGTCAACCTCGGTCGCTTCCGCATCGCGGGTCGCGTCGAGGCCGTCGAGGGTCCCTCCTCCGGCAGCCGCCCTTCGCCGAGACCGCCGACCGGCAGGGTGGGCGCGACGCCGAGCCCTGCGGCGACCGGGCCTGACCACGAGCCGTCCACGACCTCGTCGAGCGCGAGCGGTTTCAACCACACCCAGGTCGTGTCCACCGCCCCTGACGCCGGCCTGCGACTGGTCGTCCGACGCGCCCAGGGCAGCAACGGGGAGGCCGTCTCGGTACGGGGCAACCGGCTCACCGCCGGCCGACTGGAGCGCTGTGACCTCACGATCCAGGACAGCACGGTGTCACGGCAGCACGCAGCTTTCGTCCGCCGCGGTGAGCGCTGGTGGGTCGTCGACCTCGGCTCCACGAACGGCACGAAGGTCAACGGGCGGCGCGCTGCTGAGCACCCCCTCGACCCGGGCGACCAGGTCGAGCTCGGGGACGCCCTCGTCGAGTTCGTGGAGGGCTGACGTGCCGGTCGAACTGCTCACCCTGCTCAAGTTCGTCCTGCTCGGCCTGCTCTACCTGTTCGTCGGCCGCACCGTCCGGGTCTTCGCCGGCGAGCTGGGCGCCTCCAGGCGGAAGGCGGCCCCCGCTCCCCGACCAGCCGTCGCTGCGCCATCGGAGCCCAACCGCCGCTCCCGTCGCATCCCGAAGGAACTGGTGCTCCACCCACCCGGCGGCGCCTCACAGGTCATCCCGCTGTCGGGGCACGGGGTCGTGCTCGGACGGGGGACGACCGCGGACGTCCACGTGGAGGACGTCTACGTCTCCGACGAGCATGCGGAGATCCTCCCCGACGACGGCAGCTGGTCGATCCGCGACCTCGGCTCGACGAACGGGACCTTCCTCAACGGCGCGAAGGTGACCCGCCCGACGCCGCTGGCGGTCGGGGACCAGCTGCGCTTCGGGAAGACCCGCGTCGAGCTGCGCCGATGAGGCGACTGGTGGCGACCGGACGCAGCGACGTCGGCAAGGTCCGTCGCGGCAACGAGGACGCGCTACTGCTCCGCGACAGCGTCTACGCCGTGGCCGACGGGATGGGCGGCCATCTCGCCGGCGAGGTGGCGTCAGCCACCGCCCTGGAGCCCATCGCGGAGTTGGACGGCAGGATCTTCCAGGACAACGCCGCCGCGGTCACGGCGCTGCGGGCAGCCGTCACCGCTGCCAACGAACGGGTGTCTCAACTCGCCCGGGACAACCCGAACTACCGCGGGATGGGCACGACACTGACCGCCGCGCTGGTGGAGGGCCGCCGACTCCACGTGGCCCACGTCGGCGACTCTCGCGCGTACCTGCTGCGCGACGGACACTTCAGCCAGCTCACCGACGACCACACGCTGGTGCAGCACCTCGTCGACGAAGGTCAGATCACCCAGGAGGAAGCCGCCCGGCATCCCCAGCGGTCCGTCGTCACCCGGGCGATCGGCGTGTCCGATGACGTGGACGTCGATTCGATGTCCCTGGAGCTGCAACCGGGCGACCAGTTGCTGCTGTGCTCCGATGGTCTGACCGGTGTCGTCGAGGACGAAGCGATCGCCCGGACGCTGATGGAGGTCGAGGACCCGGACCAGGCGGTCGGAGACCTCATCGACCTCGCCAACGAAGCCGGCGGCCCCGACAACATCACCGTCCTGCTGCTCAGGTACGAGGACCCCGATGCCGCGGACGCGCCACGCCACCGCACGATCTCGATCTCGAGCCGGGTCGACAGCGGCAACGGTGACTGGGCCGGGGAGATGGGCCGCTACGCCTCGCTGACCAAGGGCGGTCCGCTGATCGACCCCGAGCAGGACGACGACCGTCGCTCGGTGGGAGCGATCCTCGGCAAGGCCACCGCGATCGTGCTGGCGTTGGCCGTGCTCGTCGGAGTCGTGCTGGGCGGGTCCCAGTTCCTGCTGTCACGGAGCTTCTTCGTGGGGCTCGACGGCGACCAGGTCGTGATCTTCGAGGGCATCAACCGGGAGCTCGGGCCCATCGAGCTCTACCGGGTCACGGAGCGCTCCGAGGTGACGATCGACGAGGTCCAACTCTGGTACCGACCGCAGCTGGAGTCGGGGTTCCCGGCTGCGGACCTCGGCGACGCCCGCAACCTGGTACGCAACATCCCACTGCGCGAGGCCGAGGAGGAGCCGGAACCGGACGCACCGGACGCCGACGCCGATACCGACGAAGACCCGGACACGTGACCGCCGGAACGGTCGTCATCGGGGACGGTCCACGGGCGACCGAGGCGCGACTGCTGGTCGGTGCGGTGCTGATCACCTCGGCGGCCGGCGTGCTGCTCGGCTGGTCGAGCTCCAGCGAGCTCCCACCGGCGGCCCTGGTGACCGGGCTCGCCCTCGCTGCCATCGCCACGGTCGCGCACCTGACCGTGCGGGTCACCGCACCCGACGCCGACCCGATCCTGCTGCCGATCACCTTCCTCCTCAACGGCCTGGGGCTGGTGTTCGTGCAGCGGGTCGACATGGCGACCGGCAGCGAACTCGCCGCGGCACAGGCGGTCTGGACGGCGGTGTCGGTCGGCGCGTTCTGCGCGCTGCTGCTGTTCCTGCGCGAGGTACGGGTACTCGCGCGCCTGCAGTACACCTTCGGCCTGCTGACGATCGTGCTGCTGCTGGCGCCGCTCATCCCGGGCCTGACCGCCGGTGTCATCAACGGCGCACAGTTGTGGATCGACGTGTTCGGTCTGCGGTTCCAGCCAGGTGAGATCGCCAAGCTCACGATGGTGGTGTTCCTCGCCGCCTACCTGGAACGCAACCGGGCACTGCTGTCGGTCGCCACCCAGCGCATCGGCCCCGTGCTCCTGCCCGCCCCCCGCCACCTCGCCCCCCTGCTCGTCGCCACCGGTGCGGCCTTGGTCATCATGGCCGGCCTCCGCGACCTCGGCAGTGCGCTGCTGTTCTTCGGGGCCTTCCTCGCGATGCTCTACGTCGCGACCGGTCGGCTGGCCTACCCCGCCCTCGGGGTGGTCGCTTTCTCCATCGGGGCGACGGTCGCCTACCAGCTGTTCGGGCACGTCCGGGTGCGGGTCAGCATCTGGCTGGACCCGTGGGCCGACGTCACCGGCAGCGCCTACCAGCTGGCACAGAGCCTGTTCGCCCTGGCGACCGGCGGTCTGACGGGCACGGGACTCGGTTTCGGTCGCCCACAGGACATCCCGTTCTCCGCCACCGACGCCATCTTCGTCGTGATCGGGGAGGAGCTCGGCCTGCTCGGCTCGACGGCGATCCTGCTGCTGTACCTGACCATCGCCATGCGGGGTCTCAAGATCGCCCAGACCGCCCGGGACGAGTTCTCGACCCTGCTGGCCACCGGCCTGACGGTCTTCATCGCCTTCCAGACCTTCGTGATCATCGGCGGGTTGACCCGCCTGGTCCCGCTCACTGGCATCACGCTGCCCTTCGTCTCCTACGGCGGCTCCTCGCTGCTGTCGAACTACCTCCTGATCGCGCTCCTGCTGCGTATCAGCGACGAGTCGCGGGCGGCGGTCCTCGGGCGCAGCACGCAACAGGGCTCCGGGGGGCCGCGCGCATGAACCGACAGATCGGGCGCATCGGCGCGGTGGTCCTCGTGCTGTTCGGTGCGCTGTTCGTCAACCTGAACGTCATCACCCTCCTGCAGGCCGATGAGCTTGCCAACCACACCGCGAACCGGCGCGTGATCATCCGTGAGTACGCGATCGAGCGCGGCCCGATCGTGGTGGGCGAGGAGGCGATCGCCCGGAGCGTGCCCACCGAAGGCGGGCAGTACCGCTACCTCAGGACCTACCCCGAGCCGGAGCTGTACGCCCACCTCACCGGCTACTACTCGATCGTGTTGCAACGCTCGGGGCTCGAACGGGCGCTGAACGAGGAGCTGACCGGCAGGACCACCGAGGTGGTGGCGCAGAACCTCGGTGAGTTCCTCGGAGGCGCGCAACGACCCGGCAACGCGGTCGAGCTCACGATCGACCGGCGCGCCCAGGAGGCCGCCCGCGACGCACTGGCGGGACGCGAGGGCGCGGTCGTGGCCATCGACCCCACGACCGGAGCCGTCCTGGCCAGCTACGCCAACCCCACCTTCGACCCCAACCCCCTGTCCAGCCACGATGCCCGGGAGATCAACGAGGCCTGGGCCCCGCTCCGCAACGATCCGAACCGTCCCCTGGTCGACCGCGCGACCGGTGAGCTCTACCCGCCAGGTTCGGCCTTCAAGGTGATCGTCGCCGCCGCGACGCTCGAGGCCGGGGATGACCCTTCCCGCACCTTCCCCAACGAAGCCACCTTCGACGTGCCCCAGACCACCCAGGACATCTCCAACGCCGGGGGCGTCCGCTGCGGCGAGGGGGACGAGGTCACGCTGCAGACGGGGTTCCGCCGCTCCTGTAACACCGTCTTCGCGCGCCTCGGCCTCGAGCTCGGCGACGACGTGCTCGCCGCGCAGGCCGAAGCCTTCGGTTTCAACCGGACCCCTCCGCTGGAGCTCCCGGTCGCCGCCAGTCGGATCCCCCTGGAGCAGGACGTGCCGGCCACCGCCCAGAGCGCCATCGGCCAGCGCGACGTGCAGGCCTCGGTCCTACACATGGCCATGGTCGCTGCCACCGTGGCCAACGGTGGGCAGCTGCTGCGACCACACCTGGTCCAGACCGTGCGGGGGCCCGACGGCGCCATCCTCCGGGGACCCGACATCGGCCGGTGGGAGGAGCCCCCCGGGGACGGGCGCCCCGTCTCGCCCCGGACCGCCCAGCAGTTGCGGAGCATGATGATCGACGCGGTCACCGGACCCGGTGCCACGGGCGGCAGCGCCGCCATCGACGGCGTGGAGGTCGGCGGGAAGACCGGCACTGCCCAGACCGCACCCGGTGCGGGCCCGGTCGCCTGGTTCATCGGCTTCGCTGGGGACGAGGTCGCCGTGGCCGTCGCCGTCCCCGACGCCGACGGGGGTGGTGGCGTCATCGCCGCCCCGATCGCACGGGCCGTCATGGCAGCGACCATCCGTGACTGACCCGAGGCGTTGCTAGCCTCGACCAGTCCTCATGAGCTTGGAGGAACCACGTGACCGAAGGACGCGTCCTGGCCGGCCGCTACGAGCTGCGCCGTGTCATCGGACGAGGCGGTATGGCCGAGGTCCACGCCGCCTACGACCACACCCTCGGTCGCGAGGTGGCCATCAAACTGCTCCTCGAGCGGTTCCGCGAGGACGAGACCTTCACCCGACGCTTCCAGGACGAGGCCCGCCACGTCGCGCGGCTCAACCACCCGAACCTCGTCGCGGTCTACGACACCGGCGCCGACCAGGGCCAGCCCTACATCGTGATGGAGCTGGTGGATGGCCGCTCCCTGCAACAGGCCATCGCCGCCGGTGGACTCACCGAGGACCGGGCGCTGGAGGTCGTGGCCGACGTCTGCTCGGCGCTGAGCTACGCGCACGAGCGGGGGCTGATCCACCGAGACATCAAGCCGGGCAACATCCTGATGGCCGACGACGGCTCGGTGAAGGTGACCGACTTCGGCATCGCTCGGGCGGTGGACAACGAGACCGTCACACGGACCGCTGCGGTACTCGGCACCGCCGCCTACCTCTCCCCGGAGCAGGCCCAGGGACTCGACGTCGACGCCCGCAGCGACGTGTACTCCCTCGGGGTCGTGCTCTACGAATCGCTCACCGGGCAACAGCCCTTCGCGGGTGATTCCCCGGTGACGGTGGCCTACCAGCACGTCCAGGAGCCGCCCCGGCCACCCCGGGAGCTGGACCCGTCGATCACACCGGCGGCCGAGGCGATCGCGATGCGGGCCCTGGCGAAGAACCCGGTGAACCGCTACCAGAGCGCCAGCGAGATGCGCTCCGATGTCGTCAACGCCCGTGTCGGACAGCCCGTCGCCGCGCCGGCGGTGCTCCCCCCCGACGAGACCGCCCTGCTGACCGCCGACCCGAGCACCCGCAGCGTTCGCACCCACGAACAGGAGCGCCGTCGGCGTGGCCTCGTCGCCGCCCTGCTGGTGACCCTCGGTCTGCTGGCACTCGTCGGCGGGGTGTTCGCGCTGATGAACCTGCTGGCCACCGACGACCCCGTGCTGGTCACCGTCCCCGACGTCGTGGGCGAGACCCAGGCAGTGGCCGAGGAGCTGCTGGTCCGCGCCGAGCTGACGGTCGGGACCATCTCCGAGGAGCCGAGCGACGAGGTCGAGGAGGGCCGGGTCATCCGCCAGGATCCTGGTGCCGACACCGAGGTGGAGGAGGGCAGCCCGGTCGACCTCGTGATCTCCTCCGGCGAGGATCTGGTCGCCGTCCCACGGTTGGTGGGCCTGAGCGAGAACGACGCGTTGGCCGCGCTCCGGGAGGCCGACCTCGTCCTCGGGACCACCACCGAGGAGGAGGACCCCGACAGCGACCCGCGTACCGTGCTCGACCAGGACCCCGCCCCGGGCGACGCCGTGCCACCCGGCACCGCGGTGGACATCACGGTGAGCATCGGCATCGAGCAGGTCCGGGTGCCCCGGGTCGTGAACTTCTCCGAGAACAACGCCCTCGACACGATCCGCAACGCCGATCTCGAACCCTCGATCGCCGACCGTGAGTTCTCCATCGCCGTCGGCGAGGGGTTCGTCATCAGCCAGTCACCGGCACCCGGTGAGCTCGTGGACCCCGGCACGACGGTGGAGATCATCGTCTCCCTCGGGCCCGAACCCGAGCCCGAGCCGGAGCCCGAGGATCCGCCGACCGTGGAGCCCGAACCCGAGCCCGAACCCGAACCGGAACCGGAACCCGGTGACGGCAACGGCGACGGCAACGGCGACGGCAACGGCGACGGCAACGGCGACGGCAACGGCGACGGCGACGGCAACGGGGACGATTGAGCCCCGCGCGTCGCAGCGTCCTCCCGGGCGCGTCGTCGCGCCGGTCGGACCCGACCACGCGCTGCCGGGCTACGACCCGAACGTGTGCGCGTCCGGTTCGCGGTCGAGCGAGACAGCCGACAGGCCGCGCCGGAGCAGCGCGATCAGGCCTGCGAGTCCCACGGCGAGCGCCGCAGCGACGACCAGCCGGACCAGCCCGATAGGGAGCGCAGTCGGTGGCACGGGGCGCCACCAGGTCGCCGACCACCACAGCCCCCAGCCGAGTAGGGGGACCGCCGCCGCATCGCGGACGAAGCTGCCGACCGTGTCGCTGCCGGAGCCGCATCGACCGAGGAGCCAGACCGCCACCGCGATGCCGGGCAGCACGATCAGCGCCGGTTCGGTATCCACGCCGGGTGGTGACAGCACCGCGGCGGCCACCCCGGTGGCGAGGGTGAGCATCGCCACCGACAGCACGCCGATCCCCCGGCGTGCCGGTGAGGTGGCCGACAGCCAGCCGGCAGCCGCGATGGTCACCACCAGCAGCGCGAGGGGGACGGCCGGAGAGGGGCCGGGGACCCAGACGAGCCGCCCCTCGATCCTCGCGTCCTCACCGTCGAGCAGGAGCGGGATCTCCCAGGCGAACACGTCCTGGATCGTGCCCGCTGTGGGGTCGACGTCGCCCGGCAGCGTCGGCGACATGAAGTGGATCCGGTGGTCGTGCCAGGCGTAGCGGCCTGCGGTGGCCACCGGCTCCCACTGCGGCGGCGCATCGACGTCGGCGCTGGCGGGCACCTCGACGTCGAGCGCCCCGAAACGGGCGTCGTTGAGCCACCGCGCCGGCGAGCGGGTGTTGACCTCGACCCGCCCGTCGACGGCGAACCGCAGGTAGGCCTCACCCTCGTACCCGGGTACCTCGACCGCCCGCCCGGATGGGACGGCGAGGACCAGGTAGGCGTCGCCGCCCACCACCTCGGCGGTCACGCCCGGCACGGCTGTCGCGTCACCGGTCACGACCGCCGTCACGCTCGAGCGGTAGTGGGTCGGCCGCGCCGGGTCAGCGACCGCCGCCTGGCCGGGGAGGAGCAACACCAGGGCGAGTACCCCCGGTACGACACCCCGTCCGGCGCGGCTCACCGGTCGGCGCGGCGACGCGCTGGCAGCACCAGGAACAGCACCCCAGCAGCGGCGAGCAGGGCCAGCACGCCGCCGGCCCAGACGGGCGCGCGCCGCGGGGTGGCGTCATCACCGTCCGGGGCAGCTTCCGCCGGTACGGCGTCCTCGGTCCCGTCCGCGTCATCCGCATCCTCGACGTCGTCGCCCTCGGGTGCCGACTCGTCCGCCCCTGCCGCTGGGTCGTCCCCGCCCGCCTCGGTGTCAGGGTCGGCGTCCGCCTCACCCTCGGTGGTGGTCACCTCGGCGTCGGGGTCCTCGGTCGGCTCCGGAGGCGGTGCTGGCCGGTCGGGGTCGGCCGCGACGAGGCGGACGTTGATGGCCGGGTCGTCCGCGGGCTCCTCGGGGGTCCCGATCCAGCGGTAGGCGGTGTCGGCACAGCCCTGGAAGACGGCGAGGTGGCGGGTCTCTCCCGGGGTACCGCTGGCCACCACGTCGAGGTCGAAGGCAGGGGCCGGCTCACGCGCAGCCTCCGCCGTCCAGGTGATCACCGCGATCCGGCCCGCCTCGACCTCGAGGTCGTGGACGTAGCCCGGGTGGTCGGCCACCGACACGACCCGCAGCCAGTCGGGGATCTCCAGTGCGACCTCCAGCGTGTCCTGGCCATCGCCGGCGGCCTCCGTGCCGCAGCCGTGGGCGAGGTCCAGGGTGACGGTCGCCAGGGAGTCGACCGGTACCTCACCTCCACCGCGCAGGAACGGGTGCGCGGCAGCCGGCAGCGCCACCGACATCAGCAGCAGCGCACAGAGGACGACGGCGGCGACCCCACGTCGGCGAGGCGTCCACGCCGTCGGGTCAGGGTGTCGGGTGACGGTCACGGGGAGCTCCGGGGGCGAAGGGGTCGGTACCGGGGACAGGGCTGTCGACCTCGGACGGGTCAGGGTGCCACGGGGACGGTCAGGGTGGCGGTGTGCTCGGTGAAGCGGTCGACCCCGGCGACCACCCGCACCTCCCAGTCCCCGGCGAAGGACAGCGCCTCGGTGGTGGCGATCCAGTGGCCCGGGCCCGCGAAGAAGGGCTCGATCCGGATCGGGCCGATCCCGGCGGGCACGAAGGTGAGCTCCAGACGCACGTCCTCCACCGCCTCGCTCGGACGACCCGTGGCATCGAGGACGTAGAGGTGGAAGGTGTTGCGACCCACGACGTTCGGGTCGACCACCAGGTCCAGCTCGAGCTCGGCGCCCAGGGCGATGGTGGTCTCGAAGCCCCCGCCGAAGCCCGCCGCCTCCGTCGCCGGCTGGGTCGTGGCCAGGACCCCGGTGAGCAGCAGCACACCGCTGAGCAGAGCGACCTCCAGCCGGAGCGTGCGCTGCAGTTGGGACCAGGCGGTGGTGGCGCGACGCTGTTCGAGGTCGACGGCCAGCGCGCCCGGCGCCACGGCATCCGCGACCTCGGTCGAGCCCACCGGGGGCTCGGCACCGCCCGGGGCGCCACCGCTGACGGTCGCCCCTGCGGCGATCGCCGGCACCAGCCGGAACCGGTTGTAGGCGGCGACCAGCACCACGACGCCGACCGTCGCGAGCTTGGCCAGCAGGGTGAGCCCGTAGGCCGTGCCCACCAGCGCTGCGGGCTGCCCCACCAACGGCCACGCCATGGCTGTTCCCCCGAGGGCGACCAGCACGGCAGCCACCAGCGCCACACCGCTGAACCGAGCCACCAGCTCGGCGGCGGACACCGCCTCGGGGCGCGTCGACCGACGGCCGAGCACCGCGGCCAGCACGACCAGACCGCCGAACCACACCGCAGCGGCGCCGACGTGCACCAGGTCACCGGTCACCAGCAGCCACGTCGGGGGCACGCTGCGCTGGTGGCCGTCCAGCACCACCGTGCCGAGCGCGCCGGCTGCCAGCGCCGCTGCCAACACACCGGGCAGCCCCGCGAGGAGCACCGTCGCCAGCACGGCGAGCAGGGCCGAGCGCACGATGCTGGCCACCCCGAAGCTCGAGGTCGCGGTCTCCCACAGGCCCACCACGGACCAGGCGGTACCCAGCTCGCCGGTGACGGCGACAGCCTGGACCGGGACCCCGACCAGGGACACCACCACGCCGATCAGGGCTGACCACACCGCCAGCTGGTGGGCCACGGCCCGGTCCGCGGGGCGTCGGACGATCAGCCACCCGGTGAACGCCGCGCCGGTCGCCAGCAGTAGCGCCCCGTAGCCGAGGCCTCGGAGCAGCTGCCCGACCCGCCGCGCCGCCACCGACGTCCCGTCATCGGCGATCACCGCCAGGGTGGTGGCCGCCACCTCCTCCACGCCGTCGCCGACGGTGAAGGTGCGGACCCCACCGACGGGATGGCTGTCGGCCGAGATCACCCGGTAGCTGACCACGTAGGCCCCGTCGGGCAGATCCGGCGGCAGCGCCACGGCGACGACGCTCGCGTTCCCCGTGTCGACCGGTCCCAGGTCGACGCGGCGGGCCTCGGCGTCGAGGACCCGGAGACCGCCGCGCGGCACCGTGACGGGCTCGCTGAAGGTGAGGGAGACCTCGGCCGGAGCCGTGTCCAGCGCGGACCGATCGGCCGGCCGACCGTCGACGAGCGTGGCGTGCGCCGACGCGGGCGTCGCACTCCCGACGAGCAGCAGGCCGAGCAGGAGCAGCGCCGCCGCCACCACCAGGAACCACCGGGGCGTGGCCGCTGATCCGCGGAGGGCACCGGACTGGCTCACGCTGCGGCGGACATGCGCGGCTCCTTGGGTGCCCGACCCCACCCCGGAGGTCCGGGGTCGCGCCCACGGTACCGAGCTGGTGCCGTCAGGCGTCAGGCGCCGGCGAGGCGGCGACGATCGGCGCGCAACTCGTCGAGGACGTCGGTGACCTCCGGGTCGACCTCCAGGTCCGCGTCGGCCAGCACCTCGTCGAGCACCTCCAGGGCCACAGCGACCTCGCCGAGTTCGGCCAGGAGCTCAGCGTGCTCCTGGGCGGCCGCGGCGACCTGGGCCCGCGCGGGAGGATCCTCCTGCGTGGCTCGCGACCGCCGCTGTAGGACCTCGAGCGCCCCGTCGAGGTCGCCGGTCTGCCGCAGCGCCGCGGCGTGGAGCCGCAGGGCCATCACGTGCTGCTCCGCGGAGAGCACGTCGGTGGGATCGAGTTCGGCGGCGATCGCCGCTGCCAGCGCCGACGCCTCCCCGGTGCGCTCCAGCGCCAACAGCGCAGCGGCGTGGTTCACCCTGGCACGGGCGACCTGGTCGGCGGTGACGGGGTCCTCGGCGTCCTGGAAGCGCTCGGTGAGCTCCGCGTACACCGCGACCGCTGTCGCGTGGTCTCCGACGGTGTCCAGGCAGATCCCGCGGTTGAGCAGGGCGAGAGCGATCTCGTGGCGTTGATCGGGATCCTCGAGGTCGGCGGGGGTCGTCGCGGCCCGGGCGTAGGCCTCCGCGGCCGCATCGAGATCGCCGAGCTCGGTGAGGAGCACGGCCCGCTCGAACTGGGCGGTGAACAGCGACTCGCGCAGCACCGGGTCGGTGAGGTCCGCCACCTCGGCGAGAGCGCCCAGCAGCGACTCCACCTCCGCGATCGCATCGGCGAGCTCGCCTGCCTCGTGGAGCTCCATGACCGCGTCGGTGCGGCGACGTGCCTCCTGGGGCCTCACCAGCGCAGCAGGGCAGCCACGCCCTCGTGGTCGGCCAGCTCGGCGGCGGCTGGCTCGTTCAGCGGGGTCACCGACGCCGAGGTGGCCAGGGCCGCCTCGATGAGCCGCTCGACGAACAGCGGATGACGGGAGAAGGTCAGGTCGGACTCGGCCACGGCCCCCTCGATCCGGGGGTGCAACGTGCCCTGGGAGGACACGAAGCCCTCGAGCGTCAGGCCGTCGTCGTACATCAGGTGCTCCACCCGGCCGGCGTTCAGGGCCGCGCACACGTTGCGCAGCCCGAGCGCGCCCTGCCCGCCGGCGAACGCCCGCTCCTTCGCCGAGGTCACCAGGGCCTCCTCACGGTCGCCGTGGACCGACCGCAGCAGCTCCCAAGCCTGGGCCGCGACCTCCTTGGCCGGGGTCGACTCCCACGCCTGGTCGGCGACCAGCACCCGTAGGGTGTCGTGGTCACCCACCAACGTCCGCACCTCGTCGCGGAGCTTCGGGGGAGCCGACAGCACGAGCCGGTCGACCCCGTCGGCCTCGGCGCGCTGGACGACGTCGTCGATGACCTGCTTGAGGAAGCGGTGGCGGTGTTCGTCGACCCGGTCCTCGAAGCCGTCACGGTCCGAGCGGGCGAACATCGCGCGCTGCGGGTTGCTCGTGGACGGCCCCGTCGAGTCGTCGCGGAACAGGGCCTGGTCCTTCTCGAACCGGGCCTCCTCGGTGACCTCGGCGTCGCCCGTCGCCCAGTGCAGGACCCGCACCCCCGTCCGGGAGACGACGACGATCAGGGCGGGCCGGCCCTCGTCGAGGGCGGCCACCAGCGGCCGCACGTAGGCCGTGGCGTCGTGGACGACGCGCTGACGGAAGGGCAGCTGGAGCGCGAGCGTGCGTTCCTCGCCGCTCGCGACCCCGACGAACATCGCCCGTCCGCGCCCCGGTGCCTTGGGATCCAGCAGGCTGCTCAGGGGACCGTCGAGCTTGCTGAGACGCTGCTCCACCGCTCGGGCCGTGTCCCGGTCCCCACGCTCGAGCCGTGCTCGCAGCTGCTTCAGCTGGTTGCGGAGCTCGATCGGGGCCGTCGGCTGCGGGTCGGCCGCCTGCTCGGGGGTGTGACCCGTGTAGAAGGAGAGCACCCCCTGCTCGTCCTCGAGTGCCAGCAGGTCACGGATGGTGGCGTCGTCGATGTTCATCGGGCCTCGCTGCGGTCGGGGCCGCACCTGGGCTGACGCGTCGCGCCGGAGGAGCGGCTCATCACTCTGAACCTATCCCTCGATCCGGGCGGATGGAAGGGCGGCCACCGCGACCGGCCGACCGTGGTGGGCGCTTGACAGCGGTACGGTCCCGGCATGCAGACCCGCACCCTGCCGAGCCGACACCTCGCTGGTGTCGAGGTTCGACTCGACCCCTCCGTCCTGGTGCTCGCCGCCCTGGTGGCCTGGGCCTTCACCGGGGTCTTCCGCGCCGAGCACTCCTTGGGCGTGGCCCTACTCCTGGCGGCGGTCGGTGCCGTCCTGGTCGTGCTGACCACCCTGGCCCACGAGCTCGGGCACGCCCTGGAGGCCCGCCACCGCGGGATGGAGGTGGAGGCGATCACCCTGCTGCTGTTCGGTGGCGTGACCGAGATGCACGCCGACGGGCAGACCGCCAGGGACGAGCTCGCGGTCGCCGCCGTCGGTCCCTGGATCAGCTTGGTGTGTGCGGCGGGGTTCGGGCTGTTGGCGACCTTCGCCGACGATCTGTTCCCGGGCACGGTGGCGGCCTCGCTCGGCCAGCTGGCGGGCGTGCTCGGGTGGTGGAACCTCCTGCTCGCCGTCTTCAACCTCGTCCCGGGTGCCCCCCTCGACGGCGGGCGGGTGCTGCGTGCCCTGCTGTGGATGGTCACCGGCGATCGGTTGCGGGCGCTGAGGGTGTCGGTGCGGGCCGGACAGCTCATCGGGGTCCTGCTCGTCGGTCTCGGAGCCGCGACGCTGGTGCGTGCCGGCGCCCAGGCCGCGCTGGTGGCCGCGGCCTTCGCGGTCTCGGGGGTGTTCCTCGTCCGGGCGGCCAGCAGCGAGCTCCGTCAGGCCGAGCTCAGCGCCGTGCTCGAGGACCGGAGGGTCGTCGATCTGGTCGCCACGCCGCCTCCCGAGGTCCACGGCTCGGCGCCACTGCCCTGGCCGCCGACGCCGGCGGGTGATGGGGCGCCGGCGACCTCCCCGGAGGTCCCCTGCGTCGAGCTCACCGACGACCTCCACACCCTCATCGAGGCGTTCCAGGGTGACCACGACGTGGTCCGGATCGTGCGGGCCGGACGCACGATCGGGACGCTGACCGAGGCCGAGGTGGCCCGGGCCATCGCCCGGTTGCGCCGCGGGGAGCCGCTGCCATGAGGCGCACCCCCCTCGGTCGCCGGCTCGCCCGGACGGCCTTCTACGCCGCGACCGCCGCCATCGTGGCCTGGGCCGCCTTCGTCGTCCCGCTCCCGGTGGTCGAGTACGTGCCGGGGACCCCGACGTCGATCCCGACGCTGATCGAGCTCGACGGCATCGAGACCTTCGAGCTCGACGGCGACGTCAAGCTGCTGACCGTCCTGCTCCGCCAGCAGCCGACGATGCCGGCCCTGGGCGCCGTGCTGTCTCGCGACCGCTCCCTGGTGCGCTACGACGAGGTCTACCCACCGGGTACCGACCGCAGCGAGGTGCTGCGCCTCGAGCGGGAACGCTTCGCCCGCCAGTTCGACATCGCGGTCGCGGTCGGTGCCGCGTCCGCCGGGGTGGAGACCGAGCTGGTCACCGAGGTGGTCGTCGTGCAGGTCCTGCCGGGCAGCCCGGCCAGCGGCAACCTCACCCCCGGCGACGTCGTGGTCGCCGTCGACGGCGAACCGCTGGCATCGGCGGAGCAGCTCCAGGCCATCTCGCGGACCGGTCAGGAGGGCGACGAGCTCACCCTGACGGTGCGCCACGCCGGGGAACAGCGGGAGGTGACGCTGCGCCTGGCGACCTTCGGCGGTGTCACCGAGCCGCGGCTCGGGGTCGCGATCCAGACCGCGGTCGACGAGGCCCGCCTGCCCTTCGAGGTGACGCTGCGGGAGGGGACCCGTATCGGGGGACCGAGCGCGGGACTGATGACGGCGGTCACCGTCCACGACCTGCTCACCGCCGACGACCTGCTGCGGGGACGGCTCATCGCCGGCACCGGCAGCCTGGACGCCGACGGTCGGGTCGGACCCGTCGGTGGGATCCCTGCCAAGCTCAGGGCCGCCGCCGCCGAGGGCGCCGAGCTCGTGCTCGTGCCCGCGGTCCAGCTCGACCTGGCGCTGGAGACCGCACCCGACGGCCTGGTCGTGCTCGGCATCGACCACCTCGACGAGGCGCTCGAGCTGCTCGCCGCCGAGCGCTGAGGACGGCGCCGGCTAGCCCGCAGCGGCTGCTGGCGCGGGCGCCACCGGGGAACGCGCCGGCAGCGTCTGGTCGACCCGCCGGACCGCGCAGCGGTCCAGGAAGTTGCCGAGCAACTGCATCCCGGCGCTGGTGAGCACCGACTCGGGGTGGAACTGCACCCCCTCGATGTCGACCTCTCGGTGGACCAGGCCCATGATCAGTCCGTCGGAGGTCTCGGCCGTGACCTTCAGCACCGACGGCAGGGTGGCACGATCGACGATCAGCGAGTGGTACCGGGTCGCCTCGAAGGGCACCGCCAGCCCGTCGAACACCCCCTCGCGGCGGTGGTAGATCGGCGACGTCTTGCCGTGCATCAGCACCGGCGCCCGGACCACCTCGCCGCCGTACACCTCGCCGATGCACTGGTGGCCCAGGCAGACCCCGAGCAACGGCCGGCTACCGGCCACGGCACGGATGACGTCGTTGGACAACCCCGCATCGCTGGGGTCACCCGGACCGGGCGAGATGACGATGCCGTCGGGGAGCTCGGCGAGCAGACCGGCGACCGTGAAGGCGTCGTTGCGCACGACCTCGATGTCAGCGCCGAGCTCACCGAGCTCCTGCGCGAGGTTGTAGGTGAAGGAGTCGTAGTTGTCGACGATCAGTAGCCGGGTACCGGCACGCACGGGGGTCGCGGTCGTGGGCACGGCGCTCACCTCTCCGCCAGCAGGTCCCGCAGCGCATCGCGCGCCACCTCGCCGGCGTCGGTCTCGGGGATCTCGTCCACAAGGATGACGCGCTCGGGCCGACTGCGCGAGTCCAGGTGCGCGTGGCAGTGCGCCAGCAGCTCCTCCTCGCTGGGTCGCTGCCGCCGCTGGC
>PWWI01000177.1 GCA_003561535.1 Nitriliruptoraceae bacterium | reverse complement strand
TTCCGAGCTTGGGAAGCTCGTGTTCTACCATTGAACTACACCCGCGGGGGAGCAGAACGTACTCGCTGGCCCACGGGGGTCGCAACGCGGGCCCGGTGGTCGACACGGCGAGACGGCGGAGGCGTGCATGATCCTGTCCGACGGCACCATCCGCGAGGCGCTCGCCGCCGGCCGCATCGGCATCGACCCGCTACTGGAGGACGGGATCCAGCCGTCCAGCGTCGACGTGCGTCTGGGCTCCAGGTTCCGGGTCTTCGCCAACCACCGCTACCCCTTCATCGACGTGCGGCAGGAGCAGCCGGAGCTGACCGAGCTGGTCGAGGCGGGCGAGGAGCCGTTCGTGCTCCATCCGGGGGAGTTCGTGCTGGGCTCCACGCTCGAGCGCATCACGCTGCCCTCCGACATCGTCGCCCGTCTGGAGGGCAAGAGCTCGCTCGCGCGGCTGGGACTGGTCATCCACTCCACCGCCGGCTTCATCGACGCCGGGTTCGATGGCGACGTCACCCTCGAGCTGTCGAACGTCGCCACGCTGCCGATCCTGCTCTACCCGGGGATGAAGGTGGCCCAGTTCGCCTTCTTCGCCCTGGACAAGCCGGCCGAGCGGCCCTACGGCAGCGGGGCGGACGGGTCCAAGTACCAAGGGCAGGCTGGGCCCACGGCGTCGCGCTACCACCTGAACCTGGTGCCGCCATCGTCAGGACCGGAGGACTCCGCGCACTGACGCGGCGCCATCGGATCCGGATCGGATTGGGTGCGTGAGGCCCCGGTTCCCGGGGGTGAGGTTCCCCAACCCGGCGGCTGGCGGCGGGTGTGGTCTGGGTTGGGTGCCGGAGCGCCCGGGTTCCGGGGGTGGGGTTCCCCAACCCGGTGGCGGAACGCGTGCTGGAAGAGGGCCGCCCACGGAGCACCTACGCTCCGAATCGATGATGACTGCGCGACGCAGTCATCGGTCGACGCACGAGGAGGAGCGATCATGGGAGCGACCGCGACCACCCCCGACAAGGCCACCCGCTACGCCCGTCTGCGCCGCTTCAACCTCGGTGTCGGGCTGATCCACCTCGTGCAGGGGATCGTGCTGCTCGCCCTGGCCAACGACCTCCCCCTGCCCGTCCTCGCGACGTTCCTGGCCGACGACCCGATCCAGCAGCAGCAGGCCACCCCCGAGCTGATCTTCGAGCTGCCCATCGCGGTGCTCGTTGCGGTGTTCATCTTCTTCGCCGCGGCCGACCACCTGCTCATGGCGCTGCCCGGCATCAAGGACTGGTACGAGCGCCAGCTGGACAAGCAGGAGAACTACGCCCGCTGGATCGAGTACTCGATCAGCTCCTCGATCATGATCGTCCTGATCGCGGCGTTCGTCGGCATCTGGGACCTGGCTGCGGTCGTCGCGATCTTCGCGGTCAACACGTCGATGATCCTGTTCGGGCTGCTCTGGGAGCGCACCGAGAAGCCCGGCAAGGGGGCGGACTGGTCCGCGTTCTGGTACGGGACCTTCGCCGGCATCGTGCCGTGGGGCATCCTCGGCTACTACCTGTTCGCCGCCACCGGCGAGGTCCCCGGCTTCGTCTACGCGATCTACGGCTTCCAGCTCGTGCTGTTCTGGTCCTTCGCGCTGAACATGGCACTGCAGTACGCCCATGTCGGCCGCTGGAAGGACTACGTCTTCGGCGAGTACGCCTACATCATCCTGAGCCTCGCGGCCAAGACGCTGCTGGCATGGTTGATCTTCGGCAACGTGCTGCGCAGCTGAGCGCGACCGACCGGGCCCCGACGCCGAGGTGGCACGTGCCACCTCGGCGTCCGCTCACCAGGACCCGCCCCCACCACCGCCGCCACCGCTGCCACCGCCTCCGCTGCTCCCGCTGCTCGAGGGCGCGGTCGTCGTCGCCGAGTGGCTGGAGCTGACCGCGCTGAAGCTGGTGCGGCTCGCCCACCACGCTCCGCCCGCAGCGGTGCCCGCGGCAGCGCCGCGGGTCGACCCGCGCGTCAGCGCCTCCAGCACGGGCCCGAAGCGGTCGTACCAGGAGTCCGCGTGTCCGAGCGCGATCGCGTAGGGGAGCAGGCTGAGCGCCGGGTGGAGGTGGTCGATGCCGTCCTGGCCCGCGGCCCAGTTGAGCTGCTCGCCCTCGACGGTGCGGACGAAGTGGTCGAAGGCGCGGGCCTGGCCGACGGCGTCCCGCCCGCGGGAGTTCAGCGGCTTGCGGTGGTGCGCCCAGGGCAGGTGGGCGAGCCCCCACCCCGCGACCACGACCACGACCACGACGACGGTCGCCGGTCCCGGCAGGGCCGTGGCCGAGGTGAACAGTGTCGCCACGGCGATGGCGAACAGCAGGAACGCGAGGAAGGCCGCGAAACGGAACCACTGGCTCGCGAAGGGGCCGCTCTCGTCGTGCCGGAACCCGTGGGCCTCGAACACCCCCGCGGCTCGCTCCTGCAGGCGGCGGTTCACGTCGGCCACCCGTGAGGCGACCGCGGCGTCGTAGGTGCCTGAGAACACCGTGGGACCGTGCGCCGGCACCAGGGCGTGGACCAGATCGTCGTCGCCGGGAGGCAGGACCGTGCCGGTGGGGGGACGCTCGACCGTGAGCGTCTCCGTCCCCTTGCCCCGGGAGAACCAACCCGAGGCGGGGGTGTGATCGGCGCGGGTGACGAGCAGGCCACGCTGCTCGAGGTCCACGATCGTCGACAGCAGCAGGTCCTGCTGGCTGGTCCGCAGCAGCAGGCCGGCGACCTCGGGCGGTCGGAGGCCGTGGGGCGGCGCGGGAAGGGCCGTGGGCTGGGCGCGATCGTGGATCGTGGGGTCGGTGACGCGGTCGCGGTAGTGGCGGCGTGCGGCGACGATCTCCCAGACCGCCAGTGGTACCGCCAGCAGCAGTGCCAGCAGCAGCGCGGCCACCGGCCTGGACAGCTCCCACGGACCGATCCCTCGGCTGCGGTCCAAGGGCGAAGGTCGGTAGGTCGGTGGCTGGGTGGTGAAGGCCGACGCCGGTGTCAGGACCGAGATGGTCGCCGACTCACCGTCGTCGAAGGGGCCGACCTCGAAGCTCGCCTGCTGCCCGTCGAGGCGGGGTGGCGTCGCGCAGGGGGTGGTGGTGCGACGGCGGCCGGCGACGCAGGCGGCCTCGACGGCGCGACCGGGCAGCTCCACGACCACCGTGGTCGGCCCGATCGTGGTCGGCCAGTCGTAGCCGGGGACGTCCACGCGGAACTCGACCTCGTCGGTGGCATCCTCGCGGGGGATGGTCCACGTGGGTGCGGTGTAGCTGATCCGGTAGAGGTAGGTGCCCGGCGACAGGAAGACGGCCGGATCGCCGATACGGATGCGGGGGCCGTGGTCGTGGCGCTCCTCGACCCAGGGCCAGGGCTCGGCGGAGGTGCCCCGGTCGACGGCGATGTCACGGAAGCTGCCGCTGCTCGGGAAGGGTGAGCGCTCGTCGAGGTCCCGGAAGATGCCGCGACGCGTGGTGGTGAAGGTGACCTGCAGCAGCTCGGTGACCCGGGGAGTGCCGTCGGCCGCCACCTCGATGCGCTGGTCGAAGCGGTCGATCCGGAAGGCGCTGTCGCGGGCCACGCCCTGGGCAACGGCACCGACCCCGAAGGCGACCAGGAAGGTCGTCACGATCACGCCGGCCGTGACGACGATCCTCCACCCGACCCTCAACGTGAGTCCCCGAGGTGGACGTCGGGTGCCTGCGCGGCCCGCTCGCTCTCGCGGGCGAACAGCTCCTCCCGGGGGAAGCCGAAGGGACGGGCGAGCAGCAGGCCGGGGAAGGTGTCGGTCAGCGTCCGGTAGCGAGCGACCCGGTCGTTGGCGAAACCGCGGGCGAAGGTCAGCCGGTCCTCGGTCTCGGCCAGCTCCCGTTGGAGCTGCTGGAAGCCCGCGTCGCTCTTGAGGGTCGGCTGCTGTTCGGACAGCACGAGCAGTCGGCCGAGCACCTCGGTGAGCGCGGCCTCCTGTCGCTCACGCTCGAGGGGGTCGCCCGCGGCCAGCGCCCGGGCCCGGGTCTCGGTGACCTGCGCGAGCAGGGCCCGCTCGTGCTGGAGGTGTCCCCGCACGACCTCGACCAGGGCGGGTACGAGGTCGTGGCGGCGCTGCAGCTGTACGGCCACCTGGGCCCAGGCCTGCCGCACCCGGACCTTGGCCCGGACGAGGCGGTTGTAGAGCAGGACGACGGCGAGGAGCAGCGCCACCAGGCTGCCACCGACGACCCAGCCCATCCCTGTCACCACCGCGATCATGGGCCGAACCCCGAGACGTGACCACGGGACCATCGCTCGCGGTCGTGGCCATGCTAGGCAAGCCACCTGCGTCGCGACGCGGAGGCTGGTCCGGCCCTCACCGAGACCGGGAGGTGGGCGCCCCTTAGCGCGCACTGGTATGCGCTGAACGCCCGCCCGATGGGGCCACGGTGCAGGATCGAGCACGGAGGGTGCCCTTGTGCGGCGAACGGGCGCGGAGAGTGGCGGGTTGGCCGGAATCCCCCCAATGGCAGATGACAGTCAGTCACATCCCCTCTACAGTAGCTAGTGGCGGGTGGGGACCTCCCCAGGTCCTCGTCTGCGCATCACGAGCGTGGATCCAGGTCCGGCCTCGTGCCGGCCAGCGTCGTCGTCCGTCCCCTTCGGTGACGCAGGTCCCCTGCCCTGGATCGACCGGCCCCCGGCGTCCCCGCGCCGGGGG
>PWWI01000253.1 GCA_003561535.1 Nitriliruptoraceae bacterium | reverse complement strand
TTGCTCGGGGGCGGGTGGCCGCCGGGGACCGACGCTTCGGTCCCTACGCCCACGCCTACGCGATCCGGGAGACCCTGGACCTGCTCCTGCGGGTGTTCCCGGTACGCACCTGCTCCCAGGGTGTCTACGACCGCGCCGAGCGGACCGACCGCCCCTGCCTGCTGCACCACATCGACCGCTGCGCGGCCCCCTGCACGGGCGAGGTCAGCCACGCAGAGCACCGGGAGCTGGTCGAGGGCCTGGCACGCTTCCTGGACGGCGACACGGCCCCGGTCCTGGCGGAGCTCGAGACGCAGATGCAGGCGGCGGCGACCGACCTGAACTTCGAGGCTGCCGCACGGCGCCGGGACCAGCTGCTGGCCGCCCGGCGGGCGCTGGAGCAGCAGCAGGTGGTCACCGATCGCGACGAGGACCTCGACGCCGTGGCGGTGTACGAGGACGAGCTCGAGGCGAGCGTCCAGGCCTTCTTCGTCCGCCGTGGTCGCCTGGTGGGACGCAAGGGCTGGACCGTCGACAAGGTCGAGCCACTCACCACACCGGAGCTGCTCACCTCCTTCCTGCTCCAGCTGTACGCCGAGCGGCCCGACGAGGTCCCACCCCAGGTCGTCGTCCCGGTGCTGCCGGCCGACGCGGAGGCGCTGTCGACCCTGCTCGGGGAGCAGCGTGGCCACCACCGTCGCGGGCAGCGGGGACGGCCGAGCACCACGGTGCGGTTCCACGTGCCCAGGCGCGGGGCCAAGCACGAGCTGCTCGCCACGGTCACCGGCAACGCGCGTGAGGCCTTCCAGCGCACCCGGCTGCAGCGCGCCAGCGACTTCGACGCGCGCAGCCGGGCACTGAAGGAGCTGCAGGAGGCGCTGTCGCTGGAGGAGGCCCCGCTGCGGATCGAGTGCTACGACATCAGCCACCTCGGGGGCACCGAGGTGGTCGGGTCGATGGTGGTGTTCGAGGACGGCCTGCCCCGCAAGAGCGAGTACCGCCGCTTCAAGCTGTCGGTGGACGCCAACGACGACGTCGCGGCCATGCGGGAGGTGCTGCGTCGGCGCTTCGCGCGGCTGGTCGAGGAGCGGGCACAGCCGGTGGCCGAACGCGAGGAGCAGCCCCGCTTCGCCTACCCGCCCAACCTCGTGGTGATCGACGGTGGGCCCGGGCAGCTGGCCGCCGCCCTCGAGGGGATCGCCGCCACCGGCGTGGAGGACGTGGCCGTGGTCTCCCTCGCCAAGCGGTTCGAGGAACTGCATCGACCCGGTGGGGGTCCCGCCATCGTCCTGCCCAGGGGGTCGGAGGCGCTCTACCTCGTGCAGCGGCTGCGCGACGAGGCGCACCGGTTCGCGGTGACCTACCAGCGCAACCGGCGCCGTTCGGCCGTCACCACCTCGGCGTTGGACGACATCCCGGGCATCGGGCCCAGTCGGCGGGCCGCGCTGCTGACCCGGTACGGCTCCGTCGCGGCGCTCCGGCGGGCGACGGAGGCCGAACTCGCCGAGGTCCCCGGCCTGTCCCGTACGCTGGCCCGCACCGTCCACCAGCATCTGCACGACGAGACCGGGGCCGCTGGAGCACGGCAGGAGCCGACGTGACCGAGACGCCGCCCGTCGCAGCCGCGACCACCGACCAGCCCGGCGAGCAGCGGGTCAGCGACGTCGAGGCGCAGCGACCGCGGATCCTCGTGATCACCGGCCTGTCGGGCGCCGGGCGTTCCACCGCCTCCAACGCGGTCGAGGATCTCGGGTGGTTCGTGATCGACAACCTGCCACCGACGCTGATCGAGCGGGTGACCGAGCTGGCCTTCGCTCCCGGCTCGTCGGTGTCCAAGCTGGCCGTGGTCGCCGACGTCCGGGGGCGGGAGTTCTTCTCGGCCCTGGTCGACACGATCCGGGACCTGCAACGCAGCGAGGCGGACGTGAAGGTCCTGTTCCTCGACGCCGACGACGAGGCCCTGATCCGCCGCTTCGCCGAGACCCGACGCCGCCACCCCGCGGCGGTCGAGGCGGGGGTGCTCGAGGGCATCCGGGCCGAGCGTGAGCAGCTCGCGGAGCTCAGGGGCCTCTCCGACCTGATCGTCGACACCAGCGACCTCAACGTCCACGAGCTCAAGGAGCGGGTGCTGGCCCTGGTGGACGACACCTCCACCGCGCCCCTGCGCATCGACGTCGTGTCCTTCGGGTTCAAGCGGGGGAGCCCGCGGGAGGCCGACCTGCTGCTCGACGTCCGCTTCCTGCCCAACCCCCACTGGGTGGAGGAACTGCGGGGGTTCACGGGACGTGACCAACCCGTCCGTGAGTACGTGTTCGGCCAACCGACGACGGGGCCCTTCGTCGAGGCCACCGAGCGGCTGCTGGACATCCTCGTGCCCGGCTACATCACCGAGGGCAAGCGCTACCTGACGATCGCCATCGGCTGCACCGGTGGCAAGCACCGCTCCGTCGCCCTGGCCGAGGCCTTCGGTCGCTACCTGTCGGACACCTTCGAGCTGCCGGTCGAGGTACAGCACCGCGACCTCGGTGCGGAGTGAGCGCCCCCGGGCACTGGGTCGACCGCGCCGTGGCCGTCGGGGGTGGCCACGGGCTGTCGCGATCCCTGAAGGCGCTGAGCGCCATCGCCGACGAGGTGGTCGCCGTGGTGACCGTCGCCGACGACGGCGGCTCCTCGGGCCGGCTGCGCCGGGACCTGGACGTGCTGCCGCCCGGTGACCTCCGGATGGCCGTCACGGCACTGGCCCACCGGTCCCGGCTCGCCGAGGTGGTGGGCTACCGGTTCCCCAAGGGCGAGCTGGGCGGTCACAGCCTGGGGAACCTGATCCTGGTGGCCCTGCAGGACCTCCATGGCGGGGATCTGGTCGCCGCCCTCGACGAGTTGTCCATGCACCTCGGTGTCGCCGGACGGGTGCTGCCCTGCACCACCGACCAGGTCACCCTGTGCGCGAGCTCCGCCGCCGGGGGCGTGCGCGGCCAGGCGGCCATCGCCGGGACCGCGCGGCTGCGCCGGGTCTGGCTCAGTCCCCCTGCGCCAGCCGCCACCCCCGACGCGATCACAGCGATCGCCGAGGCCGAGCTGATCGTGCTCGGTCCAGGCTCCCTGTACACGAGCCTGCTGCCGAACCTCCTGGTCCCCGGCATCTCCAGCGCCCTGCAGCAGGCGTCAGCGCCGGTGCTGCTGGTCGCCAACCTGCGCGAGCAGCCCGGGGAGACCGAGGGCATGTCGCTGGTCGACCACCTCGACGTCCTGGCCGACCACGCGCCTGAGGTCCGTATCGACGGGCTACTCGCCCACGACGGTCCCCACCCCAGCGGTCCCGGTCGGGTGCTGGTGGCCAGCGACCCGCGGATCGCCGAACACGTGGAGGTCGTCCACACCGTGGACCTGGTCGACGGTCGGGACGGGCACGACCCCGACGCACTGGCCCGCGCCCTGGTGGACCTCTACCACCAGCTGAGGTGAGCGCGGTGTCGTCCGGCTCCTTCACCGAGGCGGTCCGGCAGGAGCTGTCCCGGCTCCCACCCGGCGGCCAGGCCACCGCACGGCGGGAGCTGACCGGGCTGCTCCGCACGGCCGGGACCCTGACGCTGCGCGGCGGGAGCGATGCCGGCCCGGAGATCCGCATCGTCACCGCGTCGGGCGCGGTCGCCCGTCGCGCTCACGCCCTGGTCGTGCACGGGTTCGGACACCGACCCGAACTGCAGGTCCGCGGGGCGGGGGAGGGGCGCCACAGCCCGCGGTACGCCGTCGTCCTGGGTCCCGCCAGCCGTGCGATCGCCACCGAGCTCGGCGTCCTCGACGCCCAGGGTCGACCCAGCACGGCGCCACCGGGGCCGATGAGCGAGGTGCACCGGGTGGCGCTGGTCAGGGGGGCGTTGCTCGGCGGCGGGTCGGTGTCCCGGCCGGGGCGGGAGGCACACCTGGAGATCGCGGTGGGCGATCGCCGGGTGGGGGAGTGGCTCGCGGCCCTGGTGGAGGCCATCGTCGGTGCGCCGCCGGGGCTGTCGGCGTCGGGCCGGACCCGGGTGGTGGTGAAGTCGGGGGCACGCATCGGTGCGCTGCTCGCCGCGCTCGGGGCGGTCCGCGCCTACCTCGAGGTGGAGGAGCACCAGCTGCGCCGCCAGCTCCGCGCGGACGCGAACCGGCTGGCCAACGCCGACCGCGCCAACCTCGGGCGCACGATCGAGGCCAGTGCCACCCAGGTGGCCGCCGTGGAGCGGGCCATCCGCGCCGTCGGGTGGGAGGGGCTCGACGAGGAGGTGCGGGAGGTCGCCCTGGCACGACTGGCCAACCCGGAGGCCTCCCTGGCGGAGCTCGGCTCCCTGCTGGACCCCCCAGTCGGCAAGTCCGCGATCCACCGGCGACTGCGACGACTCGAGCGATTCGCGGACCCGGCGGACACGGCCGAAGGGGAGCCGGAGGACCCGTGACCCCGGCCTGAGGCCGGTGGTAGGGTCGAGGGCGAGCGCGGGACGCACGGTCCATCCGCTGTGCAGTCCGGCGCGCACCCGGGTGGCGGTCCCACTCGACCCCACCACCCACCTCGAGCCCCGGCACCAACGCGGGCCCCACCCGCAGCCGCCGGCCGAGACCACCCCAACGAACGGGAGCTTCCAACCATGTCCGTGAGCGTCGCCATCAACGGCTTCGGCCGTATCGGCCGCAACTTCCTGCGCGCCACCCTCAAGGAGGGCATCGACCTCGACA
>PWWI01000255.1 GCA_003561535.1 Nitriliruptoraceae bacterium | reverse complement strand
CCGCCGCTCGACGGCGGCACCCCGCCCACCGGCTCCGCCGCTCGACGGCGGCACCCCGCCCACCGGCTCCGCCGCTCGACGGCGGCACCCCGCCCACCGGCTCCGCTCCCCACCGACCTGACCGCCACCGAGGAGGTCACCATGACACTCGTTCCCTTGTTGCTCGTCGCGCTGGCGACCACCGGTTTGCTGGATGCCGACCCGGCCCTGGTGGTCGTGCTCGGCCTGTTGCTGCTCGGCGGCGGGGGCGCCCTGGTGGCTCGTCGTGCCCGACGGTCCCGTGGCGGCGACGGCGATCACCCCGGCGTCGGTGACGACCGCGGTGGGACCGGTACCGCGCTCCTCGACCGTGAACCCGGGACCGAGCGGCCCGAGGACGACGGGGGAGACGACGGGGGCGCGGGGACGGTCACCGACGAGCTCGAGCTGCCGAAGGTGCCCGACACCCCGGCCGAGCTGCTCGAGCCCGAGGTCGTCGAGCCTGAGGTCGTCGAGCCTGAGGTCGTCGAGCCTGAGCCGCTCACGCTGCGGGAGCGCTTCCGTCAGCGGCTGACCCGGACCCGCAACGTCCTCGGCGCCTCGGTGGTCGAGCTGTTCGGCGGGGGGGTGACCGAGGAGGCCTGGGAGGGCCTCGAGGAGGCGCTGATCACCGCCGATGTCGGGGTGACCGCCACGATGGAGATCGTCGAGGAGTTGCGGCGCCGCGCCCGCGAGGAGGGCGCCACGAGCGGCGAGGCCGTCCTCGAACTGCTCAAAGAGGAGCTCCGGGCCGCGCTCGGCACACCCGACCGGACGTTGGCCCGCGCCACCGACGACGGCCCGACGGTCTGGCTGGTCACCGGCGTGAACGGCACCGGCAAGACCACCACGATCGGCAAGCTCGCCGCTGTGGAGGCGCGGGCCGGGAACCGGCTGACGTTGGCGGCCGCCGACACCTTCCGTGCCGCAGCTGCGGAGCAGCTGGGGATCTGGGCGGAGCGGACCGGCGCCGAGCTGGTCCGCAAGGAGGAGGGTGCTGACCCGGCCTCGGTTGCCTACGAATCCTACGACGCCGCGGTGTCCAAGGGCAGCGACCTGCTGATCGTCGACACCGCTGGTCGACTGCACAACAAGCGGCAGCTGATGGACGAGCTCGGCAAGGTCAAGCGGGTGCTGGAGAAGCAGGCGGGCCCGCTGGAGGAGACCTTGCTGGTCCTCGATGCGACCACGGGCCAGAACGGCATCGCCCAGGCCCAGGCCTTCCTCGAGGCCGTCGAGATCACCGGTATCGCGCTGACCAAGCTCGACGGTTCCTCCAAGGGTGGCATCGTCGTGGCGGTGCAGCGCGAGCTGGGCATCCCGGTCAAGCTCGTCGGCCTCGGGGAGGAGCTCGACGACCTCGCCCCGTTCGACCCCGAGCTGTTCGTGGAGGGCCTGTTCGCCGAGCTCTGACCGCGCTTCTGCGTCCCTGCGACCCGCCGCTGCGCCCCTGCGGCGGCCAGGATCGCAACGGTGCGACCGTTTCGTGGTGACTTGGTTGCGATCTCGCGGGCCCGGTGGGTGGTGCGGTCGCGTCGAGGCGTGGATCGCAACGGTGCGACCGTTTCGTGGTCACTTGGTTGCGATCTCGCGGGCCCGGTGGGTGGTGCGGTCGCGTCGAGGCGTGGATCGCAACGGTGCGACCGTTTCGTGGTCGCTTGGTTGCGATCTGGGGGGCGGGGGTAGGGGCGGGGGTAGGGGTGGGGGGAGGGGTGGGGCCCCGCCGGGTGCCTCCGTCGCCGGTGCCCCCGCCGCTGGCACGGTCACGGCCACCTCGGCGCCCTGAGGCTGGCCGCTACCCTCGCCGACCACCGCGGGGCGCGCCAGAGCGGCCAGCGGCTTGAGGCCCAGACCCACTGGCGCGGGGCAGCCAACGCCGTGCGAGTGACATAGGGCCGCCGGGACCACCTCGCCGTCCGCCCGTCCGCCCGTCCGCCCGACCGCCCCTCAGTCCGACAGCCCGACAGCCACCCCCGCCCGTCCCGACCGAACGATCTCGACCGCTGGAGCCCGACGTGTTCGACACCCTCAGCACCAAGCTCGAGGCGGCCCTCGACAAGGTCAAGGGCCGTGGCCGGCTCGACGAGAAGACCGTCGACGCCACGCTGAAGGAGATCCGGCTCGCGCTGCTCGAGGCGGACGTCAACTTCAAGGTCGTCAAGGGCATCCTGGCGCGACTCCGCGAGCAACTGGTCGGCGAGGACGTCGCCAAGGCGCTGAACCCCTCCCAGACCGTCATCAAAGCGGTCGATGCGGAGCTCACCCGCGCGCTCGGCGGCGAGTCCGCGACGCTGGACCTCAAGGGGCCACCGCCGTCGGTGATCGTCCTGGCCGGCCTGCAGGGCTCCGGGAAGACGACCGCGGCGGGCAAGCTCGCGAAGCTGCTCAAGAGCAAGGGCCGCAACCCGATGCTGGTCGCCTGCGACCTCCAGCGCCCCGCGGCCGTCGAGCAGCTCAAGGTCAACGCCAAGCGGGTCGGGGTGCACGTCTACGCGCCGGTGACCTCCGGCGATCCGGTCCCGGTCGCGCGGGAGAGCATCGCCAAGGCGAAGGAGACCGGCTGCGACACGGTCATCGTCGACACCGCGGGGCGCCTGCACGTCGACGAGGTGCTGCTCGAGCAGGCCGCCGACATCAAGCGGGTCGTCGGGGCCCACGGCGGCGTGGTGCGCACCCTGTTCGTGATCGACGCGATGATCGGACAGGAGGCCGTCAACGTCGCCAAGGCCTTCCAGGACCAGGTCGGGTTCGACGGGGTCATCCTGTCGAAGCTGGACGGGGACGCCCGCGGCGGCGCGGCGCTCAGCGTCCGGGAGGTCACCGGCACCCCGATCATGTTCGCCTCGGTGGGCGAGGGGATGGAGGACTTCGAGGCCTTCCACCCCGACCGCATGGCGGGCCGGATCCTTGGCATGGGCGACGTGATGTCGCTGATCGAGAAGGCCGAGGAGACCTACACCGAGGAGGAGACCGCCAAGGCCGAGCAGACGCTGCTCTCCGGTGACTTCACCCTCGAGGACTTCCTCGAGCAGCTGCAGATGCTCAAGCGCATGGGCCCGCTCCAAGGCCTGCTCGGGATGATGCCGGGCATGAGCAAGCAGCTCAAGGACGTCGACATCGACGACCGGCAGTTCGCCCGTGTCGAGGCGATCATCCGCTCCATGACCCCCAAGGAGCGGCGCGACCCCAAGGGCGTGCTCAACGGTCGCCGTCGCAAGCGCATCGCCGCTGGCTCCGGGACCACCGTGACCGAGGTGAACCGGCTCGTCAAGCAGTTCGCCGAGGTGCAGAAGGTGATGAAGTCGGCGGCCAAGATGGCCGGGCAGCAGGGGGCCAAGCCGAAGGGTGCCAAGGGCGCCAAGGGCCAGGCGGCGGCCGTCCGGCAGCTGCAGCAGCAGATGGGTGGCGGTGGCCCGGCGGGTATGGGCGGCTTCCAAGGACTGCAGCCCGCTCCCAAGCGCAGCAAGCGTCGCTGATCCCCTGGCCGATCCCTGCGGCCCGTCGATAGAGCCGGTCGTCCCGCCCGCTGCGGTGCCGCGTGACCGTGGCCGCTCGTCCTCGACCGCTCTACGGTGAAGTGAGCCTGGATGTCGCAGCGTCCGGGCGGGGGAGCGCCATGGGAGCGATATCGGCGAGGTGGTTGCGTCCCGGCAGGGTGGCCTGGGTCACCTTCCTGACCATCTGGGGTGGCCTATCGGTGATCGGTGCCCCGAGCGACCTCGCCATGATCCCGGCGGCGGTGTGCGCCGGGACCAACCTCGCGTTGCTGCGGATGGACGAGCGGCTGACCCGCGTCGAGGTGCCCGACACCGTGCCCGCCGAGTGGTCCGGGGTCAGCGACCCGCCGGCGTGAGCCGGCAGGAGCCGGTCCCGACCGCAGCGGCCTGTCAGCCCGCCCGGGGCCACCGGCCCTGCCGTGACCGCACTGTGCGGCTGTTGCTGTGCCGAGCCGTGGGGTAGCCTCCCCCCAGCACGTCCCGGGGCCCTCCCCTCGGCGTGCCACCACGTCCAGGACGATCTCCGCCCCACCGGCTGTCCGCCCACCCACGCGGAACCGCAGCCCGTGCCGGGTACCGGTCGTCATCACCGCCGGGACGCCCACGTGGCGTACCGCGAACCGTCAGGAACCAGCATGGCTGTCAAGCTGCGCCTCCGTCGTGAGGGCACCGTCAAGCGTCCGCACTACCGCATCGTCGCCGCCGATGCCCGCTCCCCGCGGGACGGCCGCTTCATCGAGGTCATCGGGCAGTACCACCCGCTCGAGAACCCCTCGCGCATCGAGGTCGACAACGAGCGCGCGCTGCACTGGCTGCAGAACGGCGCCCAGCCCACCGACCCCGTGCGCAAGATCCTGCGCATCACCGGGGTGTGGGAGGAGTTCAAGCCGGGGGATGCACCCAAGCGTGACCGCACCGCCGCCGAGCCCAAGGAGAAGCTCTCCAAGAAGGCCAAGGCGAAGGCCGCTGAGGCGGCCGAGGGCGGGGGTGGCCAGTGAGGTCCGAGGATGTCCTGGAGTTCGTCGCCAAGCAGCTCGTCGACCACCCCGACGAGGTCCGCATCGAGGTGGACGAGGACGATCGTGAGACCGTCCTCGAGCTGCACGTGCACGAGGAGGACCTCGGCAAGGTGATCGGCAAGCGGGGTCGCACCGCCAAGGCCATCCGCACCCTGGTCAAGGCCGCAGGCGCCCTCGACGACGAGAACGTCACCGTCGAGATCGTCGACTGAGCGACCCCCGGGAGACAGCCGTGGAGCCCGCAGGCGACGCTGTCACCGTCCTGATAGGGCGCGTCGTCAAGGCCCACGGCATCCGCGGCGAGGTCGTCGTCCACCCCCTGTCCGACGTCCCCGGCCGGTTCGACGTCGGCACCGAGGTGGTGGTGGGCGACACCCGTCGGGTCATCACCGCTAGCCGGCCCCACCAGGGCCGACTGCTGCTCGCCTTCGAGGGGGTCGCCGACCGCAACGCAGCCGAGCGGCTCCGCGGCCGCGAGGTCCTCGGTCCAGCCGTGGATCTCGAGGACAGCGACGCCTACTACGCCCACGAGCTGGTGGGCCTGCCCGTCCGGCACGTCGATGGCCGGGATCTCGGCGAGGTCTCGGCGCTGATCGAGCTGCCCGAGGCAGCCGGCTACGACCTCCTGGAGATCGCCCGCGACGGCGGCTCGTGGTTGCTGCCGGCGGCCGAGGAGTTCGCCGAGGTGGTCGAGGAGGGGGACGACGGCGCGCTGGTCCTGCTCGTGGAGCCACCCGATGGTCTGCTCGACGGTGAGCCCGAGGTCGTGCCGCCCGACGCGCCCGACGCGCCCGACGCGCCCGACGCGCCCGACGCGCCCGATGCGCCCGAGCAGGCGTGAGCGGCGTGCGGATCGACGTGCTGACGATCTTCCCGGGGTGGTTCGAGGGTCCCCTGACCACCTCGCTGCTCGGCCGGGCCATCGCCGATCGCGTCCTGGACGTCCGGGTCCACGACCTCAGGGACTGGACCACCGACCGGCACCGCAGCGTGGACGACGCCCCCTACGGCGGGGGAGCCGGCATGGTCATGCGCGCGGATGTGTGGATCGACGCCTGCGAGGCGGTGTGGAACGACCTGGACGCCGAGGTGACCCGTGGCCGCACGGTGCGGGGCGAGGTTCCGGCTGAGCCCTTGGCCGCCGGAGGTGACCGCCCCCGGACGGTCCTGCTGACACCTCGCGGTCGCCCTCTGACCCAGGACCTGGCCGCCGAGTTCGCGGCCGAGGACCGGCTCGTGCTGCTGTGCGGTCGCTACGAGGGGATCGACGAGCGGGTGCATGAGCTGGTGGCCACCGACGAGGTCTCGATCGGTGACTACGTGCTGTTCGGCGGCGAGGTGGCGGCGGCCGCGGTCATCGAGGCGGTCAGCCGGCTCGTGCCGGGGGTGGTCGGCAACCAAGCCTCGCCGGAGGACGAGTCGTTCACCTCAGGCTTGCTCGAGTACCCGCAGTACACACGGCCGTCGACGGTCCGCGGGCTCGGGGTCCCGCAGGTCCTCACCTCCGGTGACCACGCAGCGGTCGACCGGTGGCGGCGCGCCCAGGCCCTGGAGCTGACCACCGAGCGCCGGCCCGACCTCCTCGACCGTCCCGGCTGCGACGACCGCGGCTAGCTGAGGGCGAGCGTCCGCTCCGAGGCTCCTGCGCGATGTCCGTCACAGGCGCACCCGTTGGGCCCCTCTGGTTGACCCCCCGGGCGCCGGCACCGTATCCTCGGCGATCTGTGCGCGCCCCGCGTGCCCGCCAGCGCTGCGATCAACCTCTCGGTTCCGGGGACGCGGTCCCGCCGTGGCACCTGTCCGCCGACCGGCGACCCCATCCCCGTCCGTGGCCACGCGCCTCCCACCTCAGCCCACGAAGGCAGCCCGATGAACAAGGTCGACATCGTCGAGCAGTCGCGCATGCGCGACGACATCCCGGACTTCCGCCCGGGCGACACCGTCAAGGTCAACGTCCGTGTCGTCGAGGGCACGCGATCGCGAATCCAGGTCTTCGAGGGGGTCGTCATCGCACGCAAGGGCGGTGGCCTGCGTGAGACCTTCACGGTCCGCAAGGTGAGCTTCGGTGTCGGGGTCGAGCGCACCTTCCCGGTCCACAGCCCGGTGATCGAGTCCATCGAGGTGGTCCGCCGCGGCAAGGTGCGTCGCGCGAAGCTCTACTACCTGCGCGACCGCGTCGGCAAGTCGGCCCGCATCAAGGAGAAGCGCGACCTGACCCGCTGAGCGGCCGGTCACCTCGGCCACCGGCCGGGTCCTGCCCGGCCGGCTCTCGGTCAGCCCGCGATAGGGTGGCGCAATGGCAGAACGCGACGGGGCCGGTGACCCCGACGACCGGCTCTTCGGCCCAGCGCCGGGGTCATCGCGGCCGTCCGCGCGGCCGTCCGCGCCTCCGGTGCCCGACGAGCCCCTCGCACCGCCGACGCCCAGGCCGGACGCCGCCGATCCGGATGCGCCTCTGTTCGCGGGCGGGTCCTCGGCCGCCGAGACGCCGCCGCAGCCCCCTGGATCCCCGCCTGCGGTCGGTGGGTCCGGCGGCGACGCCCGGTCTCCGCGTCCGTCCCGCCGGCAGGCATCGACCTCCAGTTCCTTCCTCCGCGAGCTGCCGATGCTGCTGGCCGTCGCGCTCGTGCTCGCGTTCCTGTTGCGCACCTTCGTCGTCCAGGTGTTCTACATCCCCTCCAGCTCCATGGAGCCCACGCTCAGCGTCAACGACCGCATGATCGTGGAGAAGATCACCTACCGCTTCCGTGAGCCGGTCCGGGGCGAGATCGTGGTGTTCGAGGGCGAGAGCCTCGTCGACCGTGCCGTGGAGGACACCACCGGGGAACGCCTGGTGCGGGTCGTCGGTCAGTTCCTGGGGGTCGTGCCCGCCAGTGCCCGGGACTTCGTCAAACGGGTGATCGGTCTGCCTGGCGACGAGATCCTGATCCGCGACGGCGTCGTCAGCGTGAACGGTGTGCCCATCGACGAGCCCTACGTGGTGTTCGACGACCCCTCGGACTTCGGGCCGGTGACCGTGCCCGAGGGGTCGCTGTTCTTCCTGGGCGACAACCGGCCGAACTCCTCGGACTCGCGCCGCGGCCTCGGGTTCGTGCCCGAGGACAAGGTGGTGGGCCGCTCCTACGCGATCATCTGGCCCTTCGGCAACGCCGGCCTGTTGACCGGTGTGGAGCACGAGCTCGACGGGGCCACGGCCGCCGCCGACCCCCGCGCCGTGACGGCCACCGTCGATCCCACCGAGGACGGGTCCACCGTCGTCCCCGCAGAGGTCTACACCCTCAGCTCGGTGCCGTAGCCCGCTCCAGGCCGTCGAGGTCGAGCTGGCGTGGGGCGAGCAGGTCACGGATCGGCTGCCAACTGCGGCGGTGGAGGTCGCACGGTCCGTGCTCGGCGAGCGCGGCTCGGTGCTGCGGCGACGGGTACCCCTTGTTGGCTGCGAAGCCGTAGGGCCGGTGAGCGGGGTCCTGGTCGATCATCCAGGCGTCGCGGTGCACCTTGGCCACGATCGAGGCGGCAGCGATCGAGCAGCTGCGATCGTCGCCGCCGATCAGGAGCCGGGTCCGGTAGCCCGCGCCGTCGAGCAGGTCCACCGAGCCGTCGATCAGCACCACGTCGGGGCGTCGAGGTAGCGCCGCCACCGCGCGAGCGGCGGCGAGCCGTAACGCCGTGGCCAGCCCGACCCGGTCGAGTTCGGTGTGCGCCACCTCGCCGGTGGCGACCTCGGCGCCGTCCCGCAACGACCGGTCGAGCACCTGGCGGCGCTCGGGTCTGAGCTGCTTGGAGTCCCGCAGCCCGGCGGGGACCGCGGCCAGGTCCAGGATGGCGGCACCCACGGTCACGGGGCCTGCCCAGGCTCCCCGGCCCACCTCGTCGAGGCCGGCGACCACCATGCCTTCGGCGTGGATCTCGGCCTCGATCGCGGCGTCGGGACCGCGGTCATGGCGGCGTCGGTCCGAGGCGCGGGCGGTGGTCATGGGCCGACCGTAGCGGCGGGCCCGTCGCTATCCTCGGCAGCGGCCCCAGAGGACGGTGCGAGCCGACCGGTCGCGCCGACACTGGGCTGGAGGCGGTCCGTGAACCCTGAGGAACTCGACGCGTACGAGACCGACCTGGAGTTGTCGCTGTACCGCGAGTACCGCGACGTGGTCCGTCTCTACCGGTACGTGGTGGAGACGGAACGACGCTTCTACCTGTGCAACGAGGTGGAGGTCACGCCCCACGACGGCGACGACCTGTGGTTCGAGCTCCGGCTCGAGGACGCGTGGGTGTGGGACATGTTCCGCCCGGCGCGCTTCCTCAAGCAGGTCCGGGTGCTGACCTTCCGCGACGTCAACGTGGAGGAGATGATCCACGACGACGCCGAGGTCGCCGACTTCCTCGACGAGTGACCGGCTGGAGGTGGACCGAGTGGGCTTCGACGCGACCCGCAGGTACCGGGACGGCAAGGACAACGACATCTGGCTGCTGGTCGCCGCCATCGTGGTGCTCGGCGCAGCGTTCCTGTGGGGCTTCGGCGTCATCTGACCCCCGGCACCGCGGTTGTCCACAGGTTGGAGGCGATCCGATCGAAGGAGCCGGTGTCCGCTGCGTAGCGTGCGGACATGGACACCACGACTGCACACCAGGTGACGCTGACCGAGGCCGAGCGCGAGGCGCTCATCTGTCATGGCGCGCTCGGACGGGCGGGGGAGGCCCTCGCCGCCCGCCATCTCGGCCAGGAGGACCGGCTCCAGGTGCTGGCCCGGAACTGGCGCATCAGCGACGGTGCGTTGCGAGGCGAACTCGATCTGGTGGCCGTGGACCCGACGCGGGGGACCCTGGTGGTGTGCGAGGTGAAGACGCGCCGCGACGCCGATCGCTTCGGCGGAGCCGTGGCGGCCCTCGACCACCGCAAGCACCGGCAGCTGCGGTCCATCACCGCCGCGTTCCTGCGTGAGCAGGGTGGGCGGTTCGCCAGCGTCCGCCTGGACCTGGTCGCGATCGATGTCGGCCGTCGCCCCCGGCTGACCCACATCGTCGGGTTGGGCTGATCGTGGCGCGCGGACTCGCCGTCGTGCGCGGGATCGCCCTGGTCGGGCTGCGCCCGCTGGAGGTCCGGGTCGAGGCCACGTGCAGTCCGGGGCTGCCGGTGCTCAAGCTGGTGGGCCTGCCCGACGCTGCGGTGCGTGAGGCCGGTGAACGGGTCCGCACCGCGATCCAGCGCCACGGGCTGCGGTGGCCCGGGGAACGCGTGGTCGTCAACCTCGCCCCCGCGGACCTGCCGAAGGTCGGCAGCAGCTTCGACCTGCCGCTCGCCATCGCCGTGCTGGCCGCCACCGGCCAGGTGCCCATGGCGGCGGCGAGCCGAACCTGGGCCTGTGGCGAACTCGGGCTGGACGGGTCCGTGCGGGCGGTCACCGGGCAGCTGCCCCTGGTCGCCGGTGCGCGCCAGCTCGGTGCCCGCGAGCTGCTGGTCCCGGCTGCCGCCGCCGCGGAGGCGGCCCTGGTGACGGGGTTGCACCTGGTGCCCGTGACCGATCTGACCGACGTGGTCGCGGCCCTGGAGGGCCGTCGCCCCGCCGCTGCGTTGCAGCCCCTGTTGCCGCCGCTGAGGCCGTGCACGGATCCGCCCGCTCCCGACCTCGCCGACGTGCGGGGCCAGCCGCTGGCCCGTCGCGCGGTCGAGCTCGCCGCGGCCGGGGGGCACCACCTGCTGCTGACCGGACCACCCGGGTGTGGGAAGACGATGCTGGCCGAACGGCTCCACGGGCTGCTGCCCGATCTCACCACGGACGAAGCGATCGAGGTCGCCGCGATCCACTCGCTGGCGGGCGAGCGGCGCCCCGACGACCCGCTGCGGGTCCGCCCGCCGCTACGGGCTCCCCACCAGGTCGTCTCGGCCGCCGCGCTCGTCGGCGGTGGCGCCGGGGTACCCCGGCCAGGCGAGGTGTCGTTGGCCCACCGGGGCGTGCTCGTCCTCGACGAGCTGTTGGAGATCCCGCGGGCGGTGCTCGACGCGCTCCGCCAACCCCTGGAGCGGGGGGAGGTCGTGCTCAGCCGGGCTCGCGCCCGGGTCAGCTACCCGGGGGCGGTCCTGCTGGTGGGTGCCGCCAACCCCTGCCCGTGCGGCCACCTCGGTGACCCGCGGCGCGCCTGCAGCTGCCGTCCCGACCGGATCGAGCGCTACCGCGCCCGCCTGTCGGGCCCGCTGCTGGACCGACTGGACCTGCAGGTGGCACTGCAGCCGCTGGCACGTACGGCCCTGCTCGACGGGACGCCGGGAGAGACCAGCTCGGTCGTGGGGGCACGGGTCGCCGCCGCGCGGACCGCTGCGGCGCAGCGTTGGGGAGCCGTACGCCTGAACCGTGACGTGGACGCGGTGCTGCTGCGCCGCACCACGGCGCGCCCGGCCCTGGCCCGGCTCGCGGCGGCACTGAGCGGGCTGGGAGCCTCGGCACGGGCCTTCGACCGGATGCTCAGGGTCGCACGGACGATCGCGGACCTCGAGGGTCGCGAGGTGGTGGACGTCGGCCACGTCGAGGAGGCCGTCGCCTACCGCCTCCCTCCGGTGCCGGTGCCCGCATGAGCGGCACGGCGTTGTGGCGGCTGGCCTGCGAGGTGGAGGAGCTCGTGGCACCGGGTACGCAGCCCGCCGTGCTGGCGGCGCTGCTGGCCTGGGCGGTGCGGCCGCGGCGGACCCTGGAGGGCCTCAGGCGCGCGCTGGCCGCCCGCGGTGGACCGGACGGCTCACCGGCGGAGGCGCTGCTCGCGCAGGTGCAGGAGCACGTCGACGACCAGGATGCGGCCGCGGCCAGCCGGCTCCTGCCGCGGTGGCGGGCCAGAGGCTGCCGGGTGAGCGTGGTCGGCGACCCCGGCTACCCGGCCCGCCTGGCCGAGGACTGGCCGTCGACCGACGGTCCCGTCCTGCTGGCGACCTCGGGCGCGCGTCCACCGACCGCACCCACGGTGGCGGTCGTCGGGGCCCGCAGCGCCTCCTCCTACGGCACCGGGATCGCCGCGTGGTTGGCCGAGGCCGCCTCCGCCGCGGGGGTGCACGTGGTCTCCGGCGGGGCGGTGGGCATCGACGCTGCGGCCCACCGTGCGGCGCTCGAGGGTCCGGGTGGCACCAGCGTGGTGCTCGGCTGCGGCCACGATGTCGGCTACCCCCGGGGCCACGCCCGCGCCGGAGGGCTGTTCGAACGCATCCTGGCCGGGGGCGGTGGGCTGCTGTCGGAGCAGTTGCCCGCGGTCCCGCCGAAGGCCGGGATCGTGCGGGCCCGCAACCGGATCGTCGCGGGCCTCGCCGACCTCGTGGTCGTCGTCGAGGGAGGCCCGCGGTCGGGGGCCCTGCTGACCGCCGGTGCCGCCGCCGAGCGAGGGCGTCCGGTCCTGGCGGTGCCGGGTGACATCCGGCTCGCTGGCTCGGCGGCGCCGAACCGCCTGCTCGCCGAGGGGGCGGGAGCCTGCACGGAGCCGGCCGACCTGCTGGCCGCCCTGGCATCCGACCGGGTGGCGGTAGCCGCGACCGTGCCACAGACCCCGGCCCGGACCACCGGTGCGATGACGGTGCTGCCGCGCGAGGTCCACCGCGAGCTGGCGGCGGCGTGGCCCCGCGCGGTGACGGGCGACGGGCTGATCGACCGGAGCGGGCTGCCCGCCGGCACGGTGCTGGCGGCGCTGACCCGGGCGCAGGTCGCCGGCGAGGTGGTGGGGCGAGCCGACGGGTTCGTGCTCCGACGTGCCCCGGAGCCGGGCGGGCGGTGATGCCCACCGTTTGACTTCCGCCACACCAGCGCTCAGGCTCACCACCAGATGTCCTCCGTACCGGATGTGCCGACCACCGACGCCGCGATCACCGCCGAGCTCGTCGACGAGCGGGCCGCGGCGTTGACGCCGGCGTGGCAGGAGGCCGTGACGCTGCTGGTCGACCACGTGGCCGGTGAGCTCGGCCGGCGTGACAACACGGTCGCGGCGTACCGTCGGGATGCCGAGGATCTGGCCCGCACCTGCAGCACGTGGGGGATCGACCGCCCGTCGCAGGTCGACGCGCTGGTCCTGCGCCGCTACCTCGCCCGCCTGCACGCCGATGGCTACGCGCGCAGTACCGCGGCCCGACGCACCTCCACGTTGCGGATCTGGTTCGCCCTCCTCCTGCGACGAGGCGTGAGCTCGGTCGATCCCGCGACGGGGCTCGCCACGCCGAAGCAGGGCCGGCACCTGCCTCGCGTGCTCCGGGTCGACCAGGTCACGGCTCTGCTCGAGGCAATGGACGGGACCGAGCCGGTCGACCTCAGAGATCGGGCGCTGCTCGAGCTGCTGTACGCCTCGGGCGCGCGCATCGGGGAGGTGTGCCCCCTGGCCATGGACGCCGTGGACCTCGCCCAGCAGCTGGTCCGGCTGGAGGGCAAGGGCGGCAAGCAGCGCATCGTGCCGATCGGTGACGAGGCCGTGAACGCCCTGCGGCGCTACCTCGCCGTCGGCCGTCCGCAGCTGCTGGCGGAGAGCGGGTCCGGATCGGGCGCCGCGAGCCACCTCGCCGTCTCCGATGTCGTGTTCGTGACCGCCCGCGGGGCCCCGCTGGGGGTGCGCGGCGCCCGCGAGGTCGTGGCCCGCGCAGCTCGCCGCGCCGGGCTCGGTCACGTCACTCCGCACACGCTGAGGCACAGCGTGGCCACGCACCTGCTCGAGCGGGGCGCGGACCTCCGGCAGGTGCAGGAGCTGCTGGGGCACGCCTCGCTGGCCACGACCCAGCGCTACACCCACCTGTCGCGCGGACAGCTCCGGGAGATCCACACCGCTGCCCACCCCCGCGCGCGGTCTCCGGGTCGGCCCGCGGATGCCTCGGGTAGGGTGGGCGTGCGTGGATAGGCTCGGCGCCGGGACGGAACGCGGAGCCGGTTCGGTAGCAGGAACGGCGAGGGGTCCGAGCGTGAGCAGCAACGCGATCACCGAGCGCGAGGTGGCGCAGCTGTGGGGGGAGTACGCCGACGGTCGCGATGTGGCGGTCCGTGAGCGGCTCATCATCCACTACGCCCCTCTGGTCAAGTACGTGGCCGGCCGTGTTGCCGTGGGCATGCCGGCCCACGTCGAGCACTCCGATCTGGTCAGCTACGGCATCTTCGGCCTGATGGACGCGATCGAGAAGTTCGAGCCCGGGCGCGGGTTCAAGTTCGAGACCTACGCCGTCGCGCGGATCCGGGGCGCGATCATCGACGAGCTGCGCAGCGTCGACTGGGTGCCGCGGTCGGTGCGGACCCGCTCCCGCAAGGTCGAAGCGGCCATGCAGGAACTCGAGTCAGCGCTCAAGCGCAGCCCCACCGAGGAGGAGCTGGCGGAGGAGCTCGGGTGGTCGCTGGAGGAGCTGCAGGACACCCTGGCGCGGATGTCGATGACCTCGATCGCGGCGCTGGACGAGGTGCTGGACGTCGGCGATGGCGACCGCATCACGCTGGTCGACACCCTCCAGGACCTCACGGTCTCGCTGCCGGAGGAGACCCTCGACGACTCGGAGACCAAGCGGTTGCTGCGGGCGACGCTGACCCGCCTGACCGAGCGCGAGCAGACCGTGCTCGGGCTGTACTACTTCGAGGGCATGACCCTGGCGCAGATCGGTGACGTGCTGGGCGTCACCGAGTCCCGGATCTGCCAGATCCACACCAAGGCCGTGCTCAGCCTGCGGACCAAGCTCGGCGAGCTGATCCGCGGCTGAGGCAGGTCGCGCCCATGGCCCGGGGCCCCGGCGCTCGCCGGTCGCCGCCGTCGAGGGGTGGGACCCGGGTCGGGTGACGACGGTCATCCACAGGTGGGCGGACCACCGCGTCCGGCGACGGGGTCGCCGGCCCTAGGGTTCGGATCATCGGACCCGGGGGCGGGGAGGTGCCCCGTGCCCCGCGTCATCGCTCGCCCTTCATCCCACGACCGGCGTCGCCGGTGGTCTCGGTGGCCCCGGTGGAGTCGGTGGCCGCCGGCGCGGCTGCGGGGTCGTGGCGTCACCGGCCCCGGCTCCCACCGCGAACCTTGGTGGGTCGCCGTCGCGCTCGCCATGGCGCTCCTACTGTGGCTCGGCGCGGGTGGCCAGGCGGCTGCAGCCTCGCCGACGGCGGCGCTCGGGGCCAGTGCCAGCGCGGATCCCCACGTGCCGGGGTGGGCGCCGGACCTCGGGTACCGGGTCACCTACGCGCCGCCAGCCCCGGGTCGGGTGCTGCGGGCCTTCGACCGACCCGGCTCGGCCTTCGGTGCCGGGCACCGTGGTGTCGACCTCGAGCTCGCACCTGGCGCCCCGGTCCGCGCGGCTGGGAGCGGCCGAGTCACCTTCGCGGGCCCCGTCGCCGGGATGCGCTGGGTCAGTGTCGCCCACGTCGACGGCCACCTGACGACCTACGGGCCCCTGGCCGACCTGACGGTGCGCGCCGGTGACCCGGTCGAGCGCGGCGAGCGGCTGGCGGTCCTGGCGGCGGGTGGTCACGGCTACGGGGGGCGGGACACCGGCCTGCACTGGGGGGCTCGGGATCCCACCGGTGCCTACGTCGATCCGCTCGGGCTGCTCCGTGCCGACCTGCGCCGACCGTCCCTGGTCGGCGGTGGCCGGTGGGTCGGGACGGCCCACATGGTCACGCCCTACGGCCCCTGGGAAGGGGGTCGAGTGGGGGGCCTGTTCGCGGCGGCGAGCCCCCGGGCCGACCGGCCCGGGTTCGCGGTCCCGCCGAACCCCAACCACCTGATCCTCCTGGGTGGGCTGGGCAGCAGTTCCGACACCGAGGTGCTCGACCCCACCCACCTCGGCTACCCACCCGACAGCGTCACCACCTTCTCCTACGCAGGGCGTGCCGATCCGCCGGGTGCCTCGGGCGACCCGCACCGCGACCAGTTGCCCTACGGACCCGAGCACACCTGGGAGGGGCCGCAGCGCGCGGCGGCGCTCCTCGCGGACCAGTTGCGGGCCCAGGCTGCGCGGGAACCGGGCCGCGCCGTGGACCTGATCGGGCACTCGATGGGGGGCGTGGCCATCCTGTGGTACCTCGCCACCCACCACGATCCCTACGACCTGTCCCTGCCACCGATCGGGCACGTGGTCACGATCGGCTCGCCCATGAGGGGCTCGGACCTGGCGGTGGCCGGCGAGGTACTCGGCGACGACGTGCTGTTCGGCGGCCTGGCCGATGGCGTCCAGGGCTCGTGGTCGACGGGGTCGCCCCGGCTGCCCCTCGACGCACCGGCCATCGGTCAGCTGGCGACCGGAAGCCGTGAGACCGCGATGCTGACCGAGGCCTGGGAGGCCGCCCTGCACACGGGTGTGGCAGGCCCCCTGGCGACGGGCACCCGCGTGCTCACGATCGCCGGCAGTCGTGACCTGGTCGTCACCCCCCACCGGTCCCAGCAGCCTGGCTCCGACGTCGCGCTGCACGGGTCCTCGGGTCGGTACGAACGCGACGGCGAGGTGGTGGTGGACCATCGGGTGCTCCCCGGCGGCCACCGCAGCGTGCTGGACACCGAGGCTGTCCGCGACGTGACGTGGCGGTTCCTGGCCGGCGAGGAGGTGGTCGACAGCCCCGGACGCGCGGGGACGGTGCTCGGCGGAGAGCTCGGTGACACCGTGGCCGTCACCTCGCGACTGCTGCATCTGTGGGGGTTGTGGCGCGGGCCGTCGCGGTGGAGTCCACCGGGCCCGATGACCGCCCCGCCGTAGCTCGAGCGATGGTGACCGTGGTGGCCGCCGTCGGCCGGCGTGGGATGCGGCCCCACGCCGCGGCGGGTACCGGCGTCCGCGGGCTGCGCTACGCTGACGCCTCGGGTCCGGCCGCGCTGGTCGGACCTGTTGCCGTGGCACGAGCCCGATCCAGACAGGGTCGTCCTCCCACCGCGGTGTGACCCGACGGGTGTGCCGGAAGCCTTCCGTGCGCACCCGACCCAACCTCAGAACCCATCACACACGCCCGTCGACGGGCGGCCCCGGTGCCTCGCATGACCGCGAGGTGGGCCGCGCCCGGTGCATCGCATCCCACGCGATCGCCCGGCCCCGGAGGACACGGGCGGAGGTCCAACCGAACCCTCCAGGAGGAACGCAGTGGCCGTCACCAGCATGCGCCAGCTGCTCGAGGCAGGTGTCCACTTCGGGCACCAGACCCGGCGCTGGAACCCCAAGATGCGTCGCTTCATCTACGGCGAGCGCGGCGGGATCTACGT
>PWWI01000088.1 GCA_003561535.1 Nitriliruptoraceae bacterium | reverse complement strand
GCCCCAGTCGGTGATGTTCGAGACCGGCATCAAGATCATCGACCTGATCGAGCCCTACGTGCAGGGCGGGAAGATCGGGATGTTCGGCGGTGCCGGGGTCGGCAAGACCGTCGTCATCCAGGAGATGATCAACCGCGTCGCCCAGCAGCACGGTGGGGTGTCGGTGTTCGCCGGCGTCGGTGAGCGCACCCGTGAGGGCACCGACCTGAAGCTCGAGATGGAGGAGTCGGGGGTCCTCGAGAAGGCCGCCCTGGTCTACGGCCAGATGGACGAGCCGCCCGGCGTGCGACTGCGGGTCGCCCTCTCGGCGTTGACGATGGCCGAGTACTTCCGGGACGAGATGCACCAGGACGTGCTGCTGTTCATCGACAACGTGTTCCGGTTCGTCCAGGCCGGTTCCGAGGTCTCCACCCTGCTCGGCCGCATGCCGTCAGCCGTGGGCTACCAGCCGACCCTGACCAACGAGATGGGCCAGCTGCAGGAACGGATCACCTCGACCAAGGGTCGGTCCATCCCCTCACTGCAGGCCGTGTACGTCCCCGCTGACGACATCACCGACCCGGCGCCCCACACCAGCTTCGCCCACCTCGATGCCCAGACGGTGCTCAGCCGCGACATCGCGTCGCTCGGCATCTACCCGGCCGTCGACCCGCTGGACTCCACCTCGCGGATCCTCGACCCGGCGATCGTCGGGCAGGAGCACTACGACGTGGCCACCGGGGTCCAGGAGGTGCTGCAGCGCTACAAGGACCTCCAGGACATCATCGCCATCCTCGGGATCGACGAGCTCAGCGAGGAGGACAAGGTCGTCGTGGCCCGGGCCCGCAAGGCCCAGCGCTTCTTCAGCCAGAACTTCTACGTCGCCGAGCAGTTCACCGGCAACCCCGGGGTCTACGTGCCCATCGGCGACACGATCACCGGCTTCCGGGCGCTGATCGACGGCGAGCTCGACGAGATCCCGGAGCAGGCCTTCCTGTACGCCGGCGACGTGGACGACGTGCAGCGCAGGGCCGCGGAACTGGTGAAGTGATGTCGGACGCGACCATGCCCGTCGAGGTGGTGTCCGCCGAGGCCCACGTGCTCTCCGGCGAGGCCCGCGAGCTGTACGCCCGGGCGGTCGAGGGCGAGATCGGCATCCTGCCCGGTCACGCCCCGGCGCTGGTGGCCCTGGACGTCGGGCCGCTGCGCCTGACGATGGCCGACGGCACGAGGGAGCGCATCGCCGTCCACAAGGGGGTGCTGTTCGTCGGTGACGACGGCAAGGTGATCGTCCTGGCGGACATCGCCGAGCGGGCCCAGGACATCGACCTCGAGCGTGCCAAGGCCAAGGCGCAGCGCGCGCAGGAGCGGCTCACCAGGGGCACCGAAGCCGACCTGGAGGCGCGTCTGGCCTCCCTGCGCAAGCAGCAGCTGCGGATCCAGGTGGCATCGGGGACCGAGGTCACCCACTCCGGGTGAACGGCCCTGGAGGTGTCCCGACGGGCGGTCGACGCGCCGGTCGTGCGGTGGCCGCTGGGTAGCATGGTGCGATGGCACCGACCCCCACCACGACCGTGGCCACCGACGCGTTCCGTGTCCGTGGCGGTGGCACGCTCCACGGCACCATCCGGCTGTCGGGGGCGAAGAACTCGGCGCTGAAGCTGATGGCGGCGTCCCTGCTGTCGGAGGAGCCGCTGGACCTCAGCGAGGTGCCGGCCATCGCCGACGTGCCGGTGATGGCCGAGGTGCTCGAGGGCCTCGGGGTCGAGGTGGCGCTCGACCTGGAGCGCCAGACCTGCCGCCTGCAGGCCGTCGATCCGAGCTGGCACGCCCCCGCCGATGCGGTGTCGAGGATCCGGGCGTCGCTGTCGACCCTCGGACCGTTGGTGGCCCGTGTGCGCCGCGCCCGGCTCGCGCTGCCAGGCGGCGACCGCATCGGGGCGAGGTCGATCGACCTGCACCTCAGGGGGCTCGCTGCGATGGGCGCGGAGGTCCAGCAGGACGCCCATGGCGTCGAGGTGACCGCGCCCGACCTCCACGGCGCGATGATCACCCTGGACTTCCCCTCGGTCGGGGCCACCGAGAACCTGCTCATGGCCGCGACCTTGGCGGAGGGCACCACCGTCATCGACAACGCGGCCCGTGAACCGGAGATCCAGGATCTGTGCCGGATGCTGGTCGCGATGGGGGCTCGCATCGACGGCATCGGCGCCCCGCGGCTCGAGATCGAGGGGGTCGATCGGCTCCGAGGCGTGGCCTGGGAGACCTGTCCCGACCGCATCGAGGCCGGGACCTACGCCATGATGGCCGCCGTCACGGGCGGGGACGTGGTGATCGAGCGGGTGAGGTCGACGGACCTGACGCTGCCGCTGCTCAAGCTGCGCGCCAGCGGCATCCTGGTCGAGGAGGGGGCGTCGTCGCTGAGGGTGACGTCGAACGGGCTGGAGGCCGTCGACGTGGTCACCCTGCCCTACCCGGGGTTCCCCACCGACCTGCAGCCGCAGCTGATGGTGCTGCTGACCCAGGCCCACGGCACGAGCCGGTGCACGGAGAACGTCTTCGAGTCCCGCTTCTCCTTCGTCGACGAGCTGGTTCGCATGGGCGCCGACGTGGAGGTCGACGGCCACCACGCCCTCATCCGCGGGCCCACCCGCCTGCACGGCGCGATCCTGGCGGGGTTGGACGTACGGGCTGGGGCCGCCGGGGTCATGGCCGGCCTGATCGCCGACGGTGAGACGATCGTGCGGGACGTCCACCACATCGAGCGCGGCTACGCGCACTTCGTGCCGCGCCTGCAGGCGCTCGGAGCGGACATCGAGCGGATCGCCGACGCCCACGCCGATGCCTGAGCGGATGTGGGGCACCCCGCGGTGGCGGACGCCGTGGGGCGCCGGCGCCGGCGCCGGCCGCGTCCTGACCTCAGGTCGGGGCGTCCACCTCGCCGTGCTGGCTGCGGTGCTCGCGCTGCTGGCGGTGCTCGCTGTCGGTACCGACCCTCCGGCCGCCGCGGAGCCCGACGCCGCGATCCTGGTGGACGGCCCGGTGCGCGTCGTCGGGGGTGAGGACGTCCTGATCGGGGTCGACGGCGTCCGCTACCACGACACGATCGAGCTGGCCGCCGACGGCCAGGTGATCAACGAGCTCGACACGGAGCGGTACGTAGCCGGGGTCGCGGAGATGCCGAGCCGGTGGCCGCTGGAAGCGCTGAAGGCACAGGCGGTGGCGGCCCGGACCTACGCGTGGTGGTCCGCCGAGCACGGTGCGCACGCAGGCTTCGATCTGTGCGCCACCACCGCCTGCCAGGTCTTCCGCGGCGCGGAGGTGGTCCTGGACGGCGGCCAGCGCTGGGAGGAGGCCGTGGCCGCCACCGCCGGCGAGGTGCTGGTGGATCCCGAGGGCGGCCCGATCCTCGCCCGGTACTTCTCCACCTCCGGCGGGCGGACCTACGCCAACGAGGAGGTCTTCCCGGCCACCGGTGCCCGCGCCTACCTCGTCGCCATCGACGACCCCTACGACGCGGTGTCGCCCTACCACCGGTGGCGGGTCCGCTTCACCCGTGAGGAGTTCGACGAGATCCTGTCGCGCGGCGAACGCTTGGTCGCCACCGTCCCCGTCGCCGAGGTCGAGCGGACGGGCGACGTCGACGACGTGACCGCCCGCTTCCGCGTGACCGGTCGGGACGGCAGCGTCGTCGAGGTCGGGGCCGTCGAGCTGCGTGACTTCCTGTCGCTGGTGGCCCCCGATCGCTTCCCCGATCGCTTCCCGACCCGTCGCGCCGACGGGCTGCGGCCGCTGCCCTCCACCGTGCCCTCGTCCCGCTTCACCGTGGAGGTTCGCGACGACGAGGTGGTGCTCGAGGGCCGCGGCTGGGGTCACGGCGTGGGGATGGGGCAGTACGGGGCACGGGGCCGCGCGGAGGACGGTGCCGATCACCGCGACATCCTCGCCGCCTACTACGGCGGCCTGCAGCCGACCCGGCCCGCGGAGCTCCCGGATCGCCTGCGGGTCGGGCTCGGACAGCGCGAGGAGCTCACCCTGGCCGCGGACGACGTCGTGGCGATCCTCGACGCGCAGGGCCAGGTGGCGGTCGAGCCTGCGCTCGGGCCCTGGTCGGCCAGCCGCACCTCCGGTGGCTGGCGGTTGACGCCCCCGGCCGATCACGACCGGGAGCTGGAGGTGGGGCCCACCCGGTCGGTGCCCTCCCTGACCCGGGACGGGGAGACCATCACGGTGGAGGCGGAGGTCAACAAGCACGTGGTGCTCCGCCTCGAGGTGGTGGACGAGGCCGGGCTGCCCGTGGCGACCCGCCACCTCGGTGTCGCCGAACCCGGGCTCCACGCCGCGACCTGGCGGCTCACCGATGACGACGGTGACCCCGTGCCGGCAGGTACCTACCGCCTGGTCCTGACCGGGCAGGACGGGGCCGGGCGCAGCGCGGGCACCCCCACCGAGGTGGCGGTCGAGCAGTCCGCCCGACCGGCCGATGGGTCGGGTCCGAACCTGCCGGGAGATCTGTCGTCCGGCACCATACTGCTCCCCGTCGCGGCCCTGGGCCTGCTGGTCCTGGCGTCGCTCCTGCTCGTCATCGTCCGTCGCCCCTCCCGGAGCCGCCCGTGAGCCCCACGCCACCGCCACCGCCCGGAGCCGGTCAGACGTGGCGACCCGACGGACCGCCCCCGCCCCCCGGCGCGCCGGGTGCGCAACCGGCCGGAGGTCCGCCG
>PWWI01000141.1 GCA_003561535.1 Nitriliruptoraceae bacterium | reverse complement strand
GGTCGTCGTCGCCGTCATGATCGACGAGCCCTGGCCCTTCTACGGGGGGTTGACGGCGGCACCGGTGTTCGCGGAGGTGATGCAGGCGGCGCTGGTGGCGCTCCGGGTCCCTCCCGAGGGGTCCGGGGACGACCTGTCAGCCGCGCTGCAGCTGGCCGCCGAGCACGCCGCCCGCATCGCCGACGCCGAGGTCGCCGCGGCGGACGCAGCCGCACGGGCGGTGGTGGAGGGCGGTCCCGGGCTCGTCGGCGGCGCGGCCGACGACCGTCCAGCGGAGCAGGCCGCCGGCGTCGCCGATCCACCGTGAGTTGGGCGGCAGTCCGCCGCCGGACACCGTCCCCGACCCGTCCCACCTCCACGGGCGGGCCCGGACACCCCGTTACGCTCCCGCGCGTGACGACAGGGCGTGCGCAGCCGGCTCGCGTCCGTCCCCCGGCGGGACGACCCCCGACCAGGACCACCGTGACCGCGACCCTCGCCGAGGTGGCCGCTGCCCTCCCGGGGGCAGCGGTGCACGGGCCTGCACCCGACACCGCGATCCCACTGGTCGACGCGACCCACGACAGCCGCCAGGTCCGTCCCGGCTGGCTGTTCTGCGCGGTCGTCGGCGCCCGCGCCGACGGTCACGATCACGCGCCGCAGGCCGTGGCCGACGGTGCCGCGGCCCTGCTGGTCCAAAGTCCGCTCGACCTCGACGTCCCCCAGCTCGTCGTGCCCTCGGTCCGGGCCATGATGGGCCCCGCAGCGGCGGTGGTCCACGGCCACCCGAGCCGGCAGCTGACGGTGGTCGGCACCACCGGGACCAACGGCAAGACCACGGTCAGCTACCTGCTGGAGGGCGCCTTCGCGGCTGCTGGACAGGGCACCGGGGTGATCGGCACCGTCGAGACCCGGGTGCTCGGTGAGCGCATCCCCGGGGTCAGGACCACGCCCGAGGGGACCGACCTCCAACGCCTGCTGCGCCACCTCCACGACCGCGGGGTCGACGCGGTGGCCGCCGAGGTGTCCAGCCACGGCCTCGACCTGCACCGGGTGGACGGGACCCGGTTCGCCGTCGCGGTCTACACCAACCTGTCCCAGGACCACCTCGACTGGCACGGGACCATGGAGCGGTACCTGGCGGCCAAGGCGCGGCTGTTCACGCCCGCCTTCACCGACCGGGGCGTGGTGTTCCTGGACGGTCCGTGGGCCGATCGCCTGCTCGCCTCATCCAGCGTGGAGACGACCACCGTGGGGTGGGAAGCGCAGGGCCGGCCGGGAGCGAGGGTCCCCGAGGTCGTGATCGTGGAGGCGCGCAGCGACGTCACCGGGGGGTCGGCACGGCTGCGCGGGCTCGTCACCGAGGACCTCCCGATCAGCACCCTGCTCCCCGGCGCCTTCAACCTCGCCAACGCCGCGGTCGCCGTGGTGGCCGCGGTCCGTGCCGGGGTCGATCCCGAGGTCGCGGCCGCCGGGGTCGCCTCGGCGCCGGGTGCGCCGGGCCGGCTCGAACGGGTGACCGCGCCCGCCGGTCCTGCCGTGTTCGTCGACTACGCCCACACCCCCGAGGCCGTCCGCGCCGTGCTCGAGACCCTGCGGGCCGCCCTGCCTCCAGGTGGACGGGTGGGGATCGTCCTCGGCTGTGGCGGTGACCGCGACCGGGACAAACGCGCTCCCATGGGGGCGGCGGCAGCCGCGGCCGACATCGCCGTGCTGACCTCCGACAACCCGCGCAGCGAGGATCCAGCGGCGATCCTCGAGGTCATGGCTGCGGGGGCACGGGCCGCCCGGGCCGAGGGCGCCCCGGCTGAGCTGCGCGTCGAGCTCGATCGGCGGCGGGCGATCGAACTCGCGCTCGCGCAGGCGGGCGACGACGACATCGTGCTGATCGCCGGCAAGGGCCACGAGGCCGTGCAGGAGTTCGCGGACCGCACGGTCGCCTTCGACGACCGCGCCGTGGCGGCGGAGCTGCTGGCCGAGCGGGCGGTGGACGCATGATCGCGGTCCTGATCGGTGCGGGTGTCGCCCTCATCGTCGCCCTGGTCGGGACGCCCCTGGTCATCAGCTACTTCCGGCAACGCGGGTTCGGCCAGCCGATCCGGGACGAAGGCCCTGAGAGCCACCAGTCCAAGGCCGGGACGCCGACGATGGGCGGCACCGCCATCGTCCTGGCTGCCGTGATCGGCTACGGCGTGGCCCACCTCGGTACCGCCAACATCACGCTCGCCGGCCTGCTGGTGCTGTTCACCTTCGTCGGCATGGCCATCGTGGGCTTCGCCGACGACCTGATCAAGCTCAGGATGCGGCGCAACCTGGGTCTGAACAAGACGACCAAGTTCGCCGGTCAGGCCCTGATTGCCGTCGGGTTCGCGACGCTGGGACCGGCGTTCGCGGGCCTGCCCCGCAACATCTCGGTCGTGGGGGACATCGCCTTCGACGTGTCCACGCCGGTGTTCATCCTGTGGATGTTCCTGTTGCTGACCGGGGCCTCCAACGCCGTCAACCTCACCGACGGGTTGGACGGACTGGCGGCAGGTTCCGCCGCGCTGGTGTTCGGCAGCTACATCCTGATCGGATTCTGGCAGTTCCGGAACTCCGCCGACTACCCGCTCGGCGCCAGCGAAGCCCTCGACATCGCCATCATCGCCGCCGCGGTGACGGCCGCCTGCGCCGGCTTCCTGAGGCACAACGCGCCCCCGGCCCGGATCTTCATGGGGGACACGGGCTCCCTGGCGCTCGGCGGGCTGCTGGCCGGTATCGCGGTCGCGACCAACACCCAGGTGCTGCTGGTGCTGTTCGGGGGTCTCTTCGTCGCCGAGACCCTGTCGGTGATCATCCAGGTCGCGGTGTTCAGGACCACGGGCAAACGGGTGTTCCGGATGGCACCGATCCACCATCACTTCGAGCTGCTCGGCTGGCAGGAGACCACGATCATCGTGCGCTTCTGGATCCTGGCGGGCCTCGGGATCGCCCTGGGTCTCGGGGTGTTCTACGCCGAGTGGATCAGCCGGGTCGGGACGCTGCCGTGACGGGGTTCGACGCCGCCAGTTCCGCCGCCCCGCTCGAGGTCGGGCGGGCCCTGGTCGTGGGCGCGGGTGCCTCCGGGCTCGCCGCGGCCCGCCTGCTCGTGGGCGCCGGCGCCGAGGTGATGCTGGTCGATGAACGCGCCCGCGAGGACGCCGACGCAGCGGTGGCTGCGGCCCGGAACACGGGTGCCGAGGTGGTGTTCGGCCGCCGGGCGGTGGAGGTGTTCACCCCGGGCTTCGACCTGGTCGTGCCCTCGCCCGGCGTCCCCGAGCACGCCGAGGTGTTCGCTGCGGTGGCCGCCGCCGGCACCCGTGTGTGGTCCGAGCCCGAGCTCGCACTGCGACGTTTCCCGCGGCGCCTGCTGGCGGTGACCGGGACCAACGGCAAGACCTCGACCACCGAGCTGCTCACGGCGATGTGCGTGGCCGGCGGCGTCGACGCCCGCGCCTGCGGCAACATCGGGCTGCCCCTCAGCGACGCCGCGGCTGCCAGCGACGCCGATGCCACCCTGGTGGCCGAGCTCTCCAGCTTCCAACTGCGGTTCACCTCCCCCCTGGCCCCGGAGGTGGCCGTGCTGTTGAACGTCGCTCCCGATCACCTCGACTGGCATCGTGACCTCGACAGCTACCACGCCGCCAAGGCGCGCATCTTCGCCTGGCAGCGCGATGACCAGTGGGCGGTGGCCAGCGAGGACGATGCGGTCGCCCGTGCGCTCCGTGACGGCACCGGGCCGGGCCGCCCGGCGGGCTTCTCCGCCGAGCACCCCGTCGCCGTGGGCGTGGGGCGGCAGGACGATGCCGGCGGAGCGGTGCTGGCCGCGACGATCGAAGGCCGCACACAGCCGCTGCTGTCGATCGCGGAACTCGCCCCCGACGGGGGCCCGGTCCCCGTCCACCGCGTCGCCAACGTCGCTGCGGCGGCCACTGCGGCGCTGCTGGCTGGGATCAGCCCGGTCGCGGTCACCGCCGCTGCGGTGGCGACGCTGCCGGGCCGGCACCGCTTCGAGGTGGTCGCGACCGACCGCCGTGGGGTGCGGTTCGTCGACGACTCGAAGGCCACCAACGTCCACGCCGCGATGGCCTCGTTGGCATCGGCGGGTCCGGCGGTCTGGATCGGGGGCGGCTTGGCCAAGGGCGTGGATCTGCGCCCACTGGGCGCGGCCCTCGGCGATGTCCACGACGCCGTGCTGATCGGTACGGCGGCCGAGGAACTGTCCGAGGTGTGTGCGGCCGCCGGTGTGCCCGCGCAGCAGGTGCCCGATCTGGACACCGCGGTGGCGGTCGCCGCGCGCTTGGCCGCTCCGGGCGAGACCGTGCTGCTGGCGCCCGCCTGCGCGTCCTTCGACCAGTTCGACTCCTACGCCCAGCGCGGCGAGGTCTTCACGAGCGCGGCCCGGCGGGCCGCGGCCGGTGGGGCCACCACCTCGCACCCAGCAGGGGGAGAGCGATGAGCATCGACGAGGCACCACGACGGCAGCGCGAGCGTCCGGAGGGCACCGAGGCGCCACCCGGCGGCCGATGGGCCCGGGTCCGGGCCCGGTGGCAGCCTGGTCCCTGGAACGCCGACGCGACGGCGCTGACCGTCCTGACCCTGCTGCTCCTGTTGCTCGGCCTGGTCATGAGCTTCTCCGCCTCCTTCGTGCCGGCGGCTGAGGCCGGCGATCCCTTCGCCGTCTTCCGGCGGCAGGTGGGCTGGGCGGCGATCGGCATGGTCGCCTTCGTGACCGCGGCCCGGCTCGACCACCGCATCTGGCGGGGTCTGGCCTGGCCGTTGCTGCTGGTGGCCATGATCGGTCTGGCCCTGCTCCTGGTCCCAGGCGTCGGGGAGACCCGCTACGGCTCCACGCGATGGATCGGGATCGGTCCGCTGTCGATACAGCCTTCGGAGCTCGCCAAGCTGGCAGCCCTGCTGTGGCTGGCAGATGTCCTGGAGCGCAAGCGGCCCCGGAACGGGCTGCCGCACACCACCGAGCACCTGCTGATCCCCGCGCTGCCCCTGCTGGTCCTGCTGGCCGCGCTGGTCCTGGCTCAGCCCGACCTCGGCACCACGATCCTGCTCGCGATGATCGTCAGCGCGGTGCTGTGGGTCGAGGGGCTCCCCGGGCGCATCGTGGCGACCGCTCTCGTGCTCGGAGGTCTGGCGGTGGCGGCGCTCGCCGTGGTCGCCCCCTACCGCATCGCACGGATCCGAGGCTGGCTGTGGCCCGAGCGCTACCCCTTGGAGGAGGGGTTCCAGCTCCTGCAGTCCCGTTACGCGCTGGGTTCGGGCGGCACCTTCGGGCTGGGTCTGGGCTCCTCGAGGGGCAAGTGGCACTTCATCCCCAACGCGGACACCGACTTCATCTTCGCGGTCATCGGGGAGGAGCTCGGCCTCGTGGGTGCCCTGCTCGTCGTCGCCCTGTTCAGCGCGCTGTTGTACGTGGGCCTGAAGGTGTCCTACGCCGCCACCGACGGCTTCGGTCGCCCCGTGTCGCTGGCGGTCACCGTGTGGATCGTGGGCCAGGCGCTGGTCAACATCGGCACGGTCACCGGGTTGCTGCCGATCACCGGCGTCACCCTGCCGTTGGTGTCCGTTGGTGGGTCCTCCCTGGTCTCGACCCTGCTGGCGCTCGGCATCCTGGTGGCGATCGCCCGACGTCCCACCCCAGCGACGTCCGGCGCCGCCGCCAGGGGAGGCCATCCGTGACGCGCACGATCCTGCTCGCCGGTGGTGGCACGGCCGGCCACGTGTTCCCCGCCCTGGCCGTGGCCCGCGAGCTCACCGCCCGGGCCGACGACGTCGAGGTGGTGTTCGTCGGCGTGGCCGACCGGCTCGAGGCTCGGTTGGTACCGGCCAGCGGCTTCGAGCTCCACACCATCGCCGCCGTCGCGATCCCCCGGCGTCCGTCGCCGCGGCTGCTGCAGGTTCCGGGCGCGCTGCGGGCCGGTGTGCGGGCCTGCCGGACCCTGATCACCGAGCGTCGGGCGGTCGCCGCCGTGACCTTCGGCGGCTACGTGTCCTTCCCCCTCGACCGGGCTGCCTTCCGTGAGCAGCTGCCGCTGGTGGTCCACGAGCAGAACAGCGTGCCGGGCCTCACCAACCGGGTGGCGGCACGCTGGGCGGACCGGGTGGCGGTGACCTTCCCCGGCTCCGCGCCCCGGTTCCGGTACCAGGAGCGGTGCGTGGTCACGGGCAACCCCGTGCGCTCGGACGTGCTGGAGCTCGACCGGACCGCGCGCCGGGCCGCGGCCCTGGAGGCTTTCGGCCTCGATCCCGAGCGCCGTACCGTGCTGGTGTTCGGAGGCAGCCAGGGCGCCCGCAGCATCAACCGGGCGATCGTGGACGCCCACGAGCGATGGGGGGACCGTCCGGTCCAGGTCCTGCACGCCACCGGCGGCGTCGGCTACACCGCGGCTGCTCGCGCGTGGGAGGAGGCTCGAGCGGCGCACCCCAAGGGTCCGCCCGTCAGGCTGGTCGAGTTCATCGACGACATGGCCGGCGCCTACGCTGCGGCCGACGTGGTGGTCTGCCGGGCGGGGGCGACCTCGATCGCCGAGCTCACGGTGCTCGGTCTGCCCTCGGTCCTGATCCCCTACCCCCACGCCACCGCTGACCACCAGCGCGAGAACGCTCACGCGCTGGCCCGGACCGGCGGTGCGGCGGTGATCGACGACGACGAGCTCACGGGCGAGCGGCTGGTGGACACCCTCATCCCTCTGCTCGACGACCCCGGCGCCTACGCTGCCATGGCGCTCGGCGCCCGGGCGTTCGGGCGACCCGACGCGGCCCAGGCGGTGGCACGCCTCGTCCTGGAGCTGGCCCCGGAAGGACCGCAACCTTGATGCCCGCGCTGACCCCGCACCACCACGTCCACCTGGTCGGCATCGGCGGCGCCGGGATGTCGGGGCTGGCCCGGATCCTGCTGTTGCGGGGGCATCACGTCACGGGATCGGATCTGCGCGAAGGTCGGGCGCTGGAGGAGCTCCGTGTGCTCGGCGCCCACGTCGCCGTCGGGCACCACGCCGACAACCTCGCCGGTGCCGATGTCGTCGTCATCTCCTCGGCCGTGCCAGCCGACAACCCCGAGGTCCTCGCGGCCCGGGAGCAGCGGCGGCTGCTGCTGCGGCGTGCGGAGCTGCTCGCCCTGCTGATGGCCGACGAGCGTGCGGTCCTGATCGCCGGGACCCACGGCAAGACCACGACGACGTCGATGGCGGTGGTCGCACTGCAGGCCGCCGGGGGCGACCCGAGCTTCGCGATCGGGGGGTCGCTGAACGAGAGCGGCACCAACGCCCACGCGGGTACCGACGGCACCTTCGTGGCCGAGGCCGACGAGTCCGACCGCTCCTTCCTGGTGTACCGACCTGACCTGGCGGTGGTGACCAACCTGGAGCATGACCACCCCGATGAGTTCGAGGACCTCCACGCCGTCCGTCAGGCCTTCGTCGGGTTCCTCGAGCACCGGGCCCCCGGTGCCCCGGCGCTGCTCTGCCTCGACGATCCCGGCAGCGCCTGGCTCGCCGAGCACATCGACGCGCCGGTCGTGACCTACGGGGAGGATCCTCGCGCCGAGGTCCGGGTGATCGCCGACGACGCCGGCGCCGAGGTCCGTATCACCGGCGAGTCGGCGGCCCGTCTGCGGCTGGTGGTCCCCGGGGTCCACAACCTGCGCAACGCCACCGCCGCCGTCGCGGTCTGCCATCTGCTGGGCGTGGACGTGGCCGCCGCGGCGGAGGGGTTGGCCAGCTTCACCGGGGCGGTGCGCCGCTTCCAGCGCCTCGGCACGGTGGGGGGCATCGAGGTGGTCGACGACTACGCCCACCACCCGACCGAGCTACGGGCCACCCTGGCGGCGGCCCGGCAGCAGCGGCCGGAGCGCATCGTGGTGGTCGTGCAGCCCCACCGGTACTCGCGGACCGAGGTGTTCGGCGCGGAACTCGGGCGGGCAGCAGCCGCGGCCGATGCTGTGATCGTCACCGACGTCTACGGCTCGACGGAGACGCCGGTCCCGGGGATCACCGGCAAGTTGGTGGCCGACGCGGCGGCGGAGGCCGGCGCGAGCGTGGTGTACCGCCCGAGCCTGCGCGAGGTCGTGGACGAACTGGTGGCCACGGTCCGTGCCGGTGATCTGGTGCTCACCGCTGGGGCTGGCGACGTCACCAGCGTGGGGCCGGCGCTGCTGGACCGGCTCGGAGCCACGCGGTGAGCGATCCGGTGGTGACCGAGCTGGCCGAGAAGTGTCACGGCGCAGTAGAGGGGGAGTCGTCGCTCGCGTCCCTGACGACGCTGCGGGTGGGAGGTCCGGCCCGGGTCCTGGTCACCGCTGCGCAGGACGAGGACCTGGCCGCGGTCGGGGAGGTGTGTCGCCGCAGGGGGCTGCCCTGGGCGGTGATCGGCCGCGGCTCGAACCTGCTGGTCGCCGACGCCGGCTGGCCCGGGGTCGCGATCGTGCTCGGCCGTGGCTACCGCGGCTTGGACATGGACGGGCAGCGACTCCGTGTGGGCGCGGCCGAGCCGCTGCCGTCGCTGGCGGTGCGGATCGCCGACGCGGGCTACCGCGGCTTCGCCTGGGCCTGCTCGGTGCCGGGCACGATCGGGGGTGCCGTCCGGATGAACGCGGGGGCACACGGCGCCGACCTGCGGGACCACCTCGTGGAGGCCGAGCTGTTCCGGCTCGGCACGGGAACCCGAGAGCTGTGGCCGGCTTCCACCCTGGGACTGGCCTACCGGTCCAGCGAACTGCCGACCGACGCCGTGGTGGTGGCTGCCACCCTCGAGCTCGACCGTGGCGACCCGGCCGAGGAGCGGGCGGCGATCGCCAGGATCCGCGCCTGGCGCCGCGCCCACCAGCCGTTGAACGAGCCGAACTGCGGCTCGGTCTTCACCAACCCGCCGGGGGACAGCGCCGGCCGGTTGATCGACGCGGCCGGCTGCAAGGGCCTGAGGGTCGGGGGCGCCGAGGTGTCCCACCGCCACGCCAACTTCATCGTCACCCGGCCGGGCGCCACCGCCACCGACGTCGCGACCGTGATCGAGCGGGTCGTCGCCGCGGTGGCAGCCGAAGCGGGTGTGACCCTCCACCCGGAGGTCCGGCGGTTGGGTGCCGTCGTGGCCGACCACGACCTGCCGACCACCTGGTCACGGCAGGACGGGGCGGCGGGGTCACCGTGATCGACGACCGCATCGCCGAGCGGCGGGCGTCGGTCCGCGACGATCACCGCCGGAGCCGCCTGCGCCGCACCGGATGGGCGCTGGGCTTGCTGGTGCTCCTCGGCGCCCTGGTGGCCGTGGAGCGCAGTGCGTTGGTCGCGCTCGAGGAGGTGACGGTGGCCGGGGTGGAGCGGCTCGAGCCGGAGGAGGTCATCGCCGCAGCCGACCTCGAGGTGGGCACCTCGACGTTGCGGTTGGGGTTGCGGGCCGCCAGCGACCGCGTCGAGGAGCTCCCACTGGTCCGCGAGGCCAGCGCCCGCCGGATCGATCCGCTGACCGTCCTGCTCGAGGTCGAGGAGCGCCGCCCCGAGCTCGTCGTCGCCGGGGGCGGGGAGCGCCGTTACCTCGACCGTGACGGGGTCGGGATCGATGACGTCGGTCCCGGTGAGGAGCCGGCCAGCTCGTGGCCGGTGATCGAGTTGGCATCTGAGCCACCGGTACCGGGGCAGCGGGTCGACGACGACGCAGCCCTGGCCAACGCTCACGCTGTCTGGCGGGGTCTCTCGGGGTCCCTGCGGGCCGAGACGGTCCGCTACCGCGCCGCGGGTCCGGACGAGCTCACGCTGGAGCTGGCATCCGGGGTGGAGGTGCGGTTCGGGCGGGCGGAGCGGGTCGATGAGAAGGTCCGGGCCTTGGGTGCGGTGCTCGAGGACATCGGCGACACCCCGGTGGAGAAGATCGACGTGCGGGCGCCTAGCGCACCGGTCGTGATCGGCCGTTGATCCGGTTCGCCGCGGATCTCGTACCGATGGGCGCGCCTGCTTGACCGTCGGAACCGATGAGGGCTACGGTCCACCGGAGGTTGACATAAGAGTAAGCCTCTACCTTAGGTTGATATCTTGGGGTTCCCGACTTGGGGTTCCCGACTTGGGGTTCCCGCCTTGGGGTCCTGCCTCAGGATCGATGCCTCGGGGTTGAGACGTCGTACGTCGATACGGTGGTGGCAACTGGCAACAGGCGACGGCCTCGGACGGCCTCCCGGTCCGAGAACCGCGGAACGAGTGCGGGGTCCCCCCGGGCCCCGGCGGGCACCGATGACGGGTCCCGCACCGCGCCGGGGGCCGCCGCCGGCGCTACAGCGCACACCGATCACGCACCACCTGCGACACCACCCATCCCACCAGCTCCGGGCCGCGACCGCGTTCCGGAACCGATGATCAGGAGCTCCCAGTGGCGGCAGCCCCAACCAACTACCTCGCCGTCATCAAGGTGGTCGGCATCGGCGGGGGCGGCGTCAACGCCGTCAACCGCATGATCGATGCCGGTCTCCACGGCGTGGAGTTCGTGGCCATCAACACCGACGCTCAGGCACTGCTGATGTCGGATGCCGACGTCAAGCTCGACATCGGCCGCGACCTCACCCGTGGGCTCGGCGCGGGCGCCGACCCGGTGGTCGGCCGCCAGGCTGCCGACGAGCATCGCGACGAGCTGCTCGAGGTGCTCAAGGGCGCGGACATGGTGTTCGTGACCGCCGGTGAGGGCGGAGGGACCGGGACGGGTGCGGCACCGGTGGTCGCCCAGGTCGCCAAGGAGCTCGGTGCCCTGACCATCGGGGTCGTGACCCGTCCCTTCGCCTTCGAGGGCCGTCGTCGGTCCACCCAGGCCGAGGATGGGATCGCGGAGCTCAAGCACGAGGTCGACACGCTGATCGTGATCCCGAACGACCGGTTGCTGCAGATCGCCGACGGCGACACCTCGGTGGTGCAGGCGTTCCGGCTGGCCGACGACGTGCTGCTGCAGGGTGTGCAGGGCATCACCGACCTGATCACGACCCCTGGGCTGATCAACCTCGACTTCGCCGACGTGCGCACGGTCATGAACGATGCCGGGAGCGCCTTGATGGGCATCGGCAAGGCCCGGGGTGAGGGGCGGGCCGTGGAGGCGGCCAAGCTGGCGGTCTCCTCGCCACTGCTGGAGGCCTCGATCGACGGGGCACAGGGGGTGTTGCTGATGCTGGCCGGGGGCAGCGACCTCGGGTTGTTCGAGGTCAACGAGGCTGCCGACGTCGTGACCCAGGCAGCGCACCCCGAGGCGAACATCATCTTCGGCGCCGTGATCGACGACTCGCTCGGTGACGAGATCAAGGTGACCGTCATCGCGGCCGGTTTCGACAAGTTCGACGGCGCCTTGGAGCAGCCCGGGGCGTTCGTGCGGACCGACGAGCCGGCGGCGGCCGCACCCGTCACCGCTCTGGAGGAGCCCGAGGACGAGCCCGACGAGGTGTTCACCCCCGAACCGCCCGTGGCGAGCGAACCCGCGCAAGCGACGCCCCGCCTGGTCTACGACGACACCGAGGACGACGATGAACTGGATGTCCCGTCCTTCCTGCGCTGAGCCCGGACGGCCGTGACCTTCGTCCAGCGGTCGGTTCGCCTGTCCGGCGGTCGTGGATGGTTCACCGGTCGCGACCTCCAGGCCCCCCCGGTTCCGATCGGCGGTGAGGGCAACCTCGCGCACCGCCGACCCCACCGCCCGTCGGACCTGGCGGCCGCGCGTCGTGAGGTCGCGGCGGCGACCGGGACCGACGCGACGACGTGGCACCTGCTGCAGCAGGTCCACGGAAGCGACGTGGCGGTCGTGGACCCCGCGGTCGCACCGGGCAAGGAGCTCCGGGGTGTCGATGCGGCCGTGACCGCGGTGCCGGGCCGGGTCCTCGGCGTCCAGGCCGCCGACTGCGTGCCCGTCCTGCTCTTTGCTCCCGGGGCCGTCGGGGTCGCGCACGCTGGCCGGGCCGGGGTGCTGGGCGGTGTCATCGCCGCGGTGGTCGAGGCGCTCCAGGCGGTGGCGGGGACCGGTCCGCTGCAGGCCGTGCTCGGTCCCGCGATCGGTGGCTGCTGCTACGAGGTCCCGCCGGCCCTCCACGACGCCGCCTGCGAGGTGCTGCCGGGGATCGGGGCGCGGACCGCCTGGGGGACCCACTCCCTGGACCTCCCAGCGGCGGTGCGCCGACAGCTGACCGACCTGGGAGTGGACGTCCTCGGCCCGCCCGCGCCCTGCACCTACGACGACGAGGCCTACTTCAGCCACCGACGTGACCCTGGCAGCGGCCGACAGCTCGGCCTGGTCGTGCGCGACGCGCACGGCGAGGTGGTGGCGTGATCTCATCGGCGGAGCTCGCGGAGCGTCTGGCCGAGACCCGTCACCGGATCGCGACCGCCGCGTCGGCGGCCGGGCGGCACCCCGCGGACGTCATCCTGCTCGGGGTCACCAAGACCCACCCGCCCGAGCTGTGCCGGATGGCGCTGGAGCTCGGTGTGGAGGATCTCGCGGAGAACCGTGTCCAGGAGCTCGTCGTCAAGCGCACGGAGGTGACGGGTGCCCGGTGGCACCTGGTCGGCCGGCTGCAGCGCAACAAGGTCAAGGAGCTGATCGGCACCCACGTCCTGATCCACAGCGTCGATCGTCGCTCGCTGGTGGACGAGCTGTCCAGGCGCGCGGAGCGTGCCGGTGTCGTGCAGCGCATCCTCGTGCAGGTCAACGTCGGGGACGATCCCGCCAAGGGCGGGTGCCACCTCACCGAGACCGAGGCACTGGTGGCCTACGCTCGCGGTCGACCCAACCTCGCCGTCGAGGGCCTGATGACGATCCCCCCCATGCCGCCAGCCGGCGTGGATCCCGTGTCCGCAGCCCGGCCGCAGTTCGCCTTGCTGCGTGGGCAGCGGGACACCCTGCGGGCGCGCTTCCCGGAGGTCGCGCACCTGTCGATGGGGATGTCGGCCGACCTCGAGGCCGCCGTGGCCGAGGGGGCGACGATGGTGCGGATCGGGACCGCCCTGTTCGGACCCCGTGGCGAGGGGCCGTGGCGAAAGGACCCAGCGTGAGCGCGATGTGGAACCGGACCCTGGTGTACCTCGGCCTCCGGGAGGAGCCCGAGGAGATGTACGACGAGCTGCCGGACCGCTTCGTCCCTGAGGACGATCCCTACGCGGCCCACGCCCCCGAGCGTCGGGAGCGCCAGCGTCGTGACGCGTTCGTCGAGCCCCAGGAGCCCGAGCGGACCCTGGCGGTGTCGGGGGCCGCTGAGCGGGGTGGGCGCAACGGTGGCCAGAGCGAGGTGCTGCGGTCCGGTGCCGTCCGGACCACTCGTCCGGACCCGGTCGAGGTCGTGGAGGACAACGTCCGGCCGCTGCGACTGGCCGAGAGCGCGGCGTCTGCGGCCCGCACGGTCAGCCGGGTGGCCCAGGTCGAGGTGACCGCCTTCGATGACGTTGAGGCGGTCGGAGCCCGCTACCGCTCCGGGCAGGCGGTGTTGTTCGACATGTCGGGGACCGACTCGGCCACCGCGCGACGGGTCGTCGATTTCGTGGCCGGTCTCACCTACGCCCTGCGGGGCAGCTTGACCAAGGTCGGCACGCGCGCCTTCCTCCTCGTGCCCGAGAGCGCACGGGTGACACCTGACGAGCATCAGCGGTTGACCGAGCTCGGCTACCGGATGCCGGCGGGGAGCGACGCGTGATCCTCGCGCAAGCCGCGGTGGCTGGCTCCCGGCCGGTCTCCGCCGTCCTCGTGCTGTTACTCGATGCCTACCGCATCGTGCTGTTCGCCCACGTCATCTTCTCCTGGGTGCCACGTCTGCCCGAGCCCCTGGTGCCCTTCCAGCTCGGTGTCCGACGTCTGGTCGAACCCCTGCTGGCCCCGCTGCGTCGGGTGATCCCGCCGCTGCGGCTCGGTGGGGTCGCACTCGACCTGTCGATCCTGGTGCTGTTCTTCGGGATCTCGCTGTTCCTGCGGCCTCTGGCGGCCGCCCTGCCGTTCTGATCGGACGCTGACAAGGAGACACCACGGTGCCGTACAGCCCCGAGGACATCGTCGCGTACGAGTTCCGTCTCAAGGCGCGCGGCTACGACCGTGACGAGGTGGACCGCTTCCTCGATGAGTTGGCCGACCAGGTCGAGCAGGCCGCGACCGCGCAGGACGCCCTGCGGTCCGAGCTGGCCGACCTCAAGACGCAGGTCGCCGAGGCGCGTGAGAGCGAGATGGCGCTGAAGCGCACGCTGGTCATCGTGCAGGACGCCTCCGAGCGCGCCATGGCCGAGACCCAGGAGGAGGTCGCACAGCTGCGCGGCCAGGTCGCCCGGGAGCTGTCGGACCTGCGTCGACGCACGGCCGAGGAGGCCGAGGAGACGCTCGCCCGATCCCAGGCGGAAGCTCGGGCCATCGTCGACGCCGCCGAACGATCCGCCGCCGAGCAGCGGGAGCGCATCGGGGCGCTGCAGCAGATCGACGCGGAGCACCGTCGGTGGCTGCGCGAGCACCTCGACGCGCAGCTCGAGGCCCTGCACGAGCTGCCCGACCCCTTCGTCTCACTGACCGAGGAACTGGTCGAGCCTCCATCGGCGACGCCGGCGGAGGGCGCGGATCCCGCCCCACCGGCCGCCACCGAGGCCGCGACGGAGGACCCCCCGCTCATCGCTGCCGAGCTCACGGACGTCGACAGCGGCGAGCCGGAGCAGGACCCGTGGCGGCGCGAGGACGCCACCGACGACGCCGAAGCGACGCGCGAGGCGAAGGACGCCGAGGCGGACGGTTCGTCGGGCGCGGAGGACGATGACCAGCGCGAGGGGTCGGAGCCACCGACCTGGAGCTGACGGGCGGGCAGGCTCAGTTCTCCCGTGCGTTCCGGGCGTCCCGGGCCCGGACGGCCCCGAGGCGGGCCGCCCGCTCCAGCGGGTTGTCCCGGTAGCCGTACCTGGCCGACAGCCAGGCGTAGGCGGGCAGCAGCAGCGGCCCCAGCCGCTCCGCCTGCCGGGCGTGGATGGCCTCGTGTGCCAGCAGGACCGGGTCGGGGTCGGTGCCGGGGCTGAGCACCACCAGCCCGACGGTGTTGGCGGAGGCGCCGACGAGGCGCAGGGCGACCCGTGAGGGCCCCCCAGCGCCGCGGACCACGAAGCATCCGAGCTCGGCGTCCCAGCGAGGCTTCCGGCCCGCCAGCGCGGCCAGCGCCAACCCGACGGCGGTGAGCGGGGCGGACCACACCGCAGCGGCCACGCGTCCGGCGGTGGTCGACGGTCGGTCCGGGACCCAACCTGCGAGCCGCTCCGCCCAGGGCGCCTGTCGGGCTCGGGGTGGCAGGGCGGCGGCGGCCGAGGCGCGGGGCAGGGTGCCGGCGCGGACCGCCCGCGCCTCCCGGCGTTGACGGAGCACCCCGACCACCGAGGCCACCGCCGTCGCGGCCAGCAGCGCCGATCCCATCCGGCGGATCACGAGCGGATCGCCACCAGGGCAGCACCGAGCTCCCCGAGGTCGATCGGGGTCCCGTCGGCCACCGGGGCCCGGTGCACGGCGGTGGCCAGCACGTCACGGGCGATGGCGTCGTAGTGGCCGGCCTCGCCGAGCTCTCGATCGAGCTCGGGCGGGTCGATGGAGATCACCAGCTCGATCCGGTCGGCGAGCTCCAGCCCCGCCGCCTTGCGCAGCTCGTTGATCGCCCGCACCAGCTCGCGAGCCACGCCCTCGACCTCGAGCTCGCGCGTCAGCGCGGTGTCCAGGGCGAAGGAGCTGGTGGCATCCCGCGCCACGGCCCACCCGGTGCGGGGCCGCTCGATCACCTCCACCATCTCCGGCGTGATGGTCACCTGGTCGTTGGCGACCGTCAGCTGTGCTTCACCAGCGCGCAGTTCCTCGGCCAGTGCCGCGGCCGACTCGGGGTCCAGCGCCGAGATGGCACCCGCCACCTCCGGGGCACGTTGCTGGAACACCGGCCCCAGGGCTCGGAAGTTCGGCTTGCAGCTGCGCTCGACCAGGTCACCGGTGCCATCGGCGAGCTCGATCTCGTGGACGTTGAGCTCCTCGGCGATCTCGTGCGTCAGGCCTGCGAGCCCCTCGCGTTCGCCCTCGGGGACGCTGACCAGTGCCCGGGCCAGGGGCTGGCGGATCCTCACCGCGCTGTCGTTGCGGGCCTGCCGGCCGAGCTCCACCACGCGGCGGGTGGTGGCCATGGCCCGACGCAGTTCCTCGTCACGCCAGGCGGGGTCGGCGACGGGGAAGTCGGCGAGGTGCACGGAGTCATGGCTGGGCTCGCGCCCGATGGCCCGGGCGGGTGCCACCTCGAGGTCCTGCCACAGCCGCTCGGCGAGGAAGGGCGTGAAGGGCGCCAGCAGCTGCGACAGCGTCGTGAGGCAGGTGTGCAGGGTGTGGTAGGCGGCGGCCTTGTCGGCCGGGTCGTCGTGCACCGACTTCCAGAACCTCCGGCGGTTGCGCCGCACGTACCAGTTGGACAGGTCCTCCACGAACCGCTCCAGGGCGCGCGTCGAGGTGGACACGTCGTAGCGGTCCAGCGCGGTGTCGACGGTGCCGATCAGCTCCGCGAGCTCGGCCAGCACCCAGCGGTCGATCGCGGGCCGGTCGGCCACCTCCGGTGCCGCCTGCGAGAGGTCGAAGCCGTCGATCGCGGCGTAGGTGGTGAAGAACACGTGGGTGTTCCACAGCGTCAGCAGGAAGCGGCGGACCACGTCCTCCAGCAGGTTGTGGCTCACCCGCCGGTTCACCCACGGGTTGCCCTCGGCGAACAT
>PWWI01000314.1 GCA_003561535.1 Nitriliruptoraceae bacterium | reverse complement strand
GCTTCGGCGGGCAGGGCGTCCTCTTCGCCGGGCAGGTACTCGCGCACGCGGCCCTCGACGCCGACCTGCACACCACCTGGTACCCCTCCTACGGGCCCGAGATGCGCGGCGGCACCGCCAACTGCACGGTGGTGATCAGCGACCAGCCCATCGGCTCGCCGATCGTGGCGCGGCCGCAGGCCGCGATCGTCCTCAACCTGCCCTCGCTCGAGCGCTACGAGCCGCTGCTCGAGCCGGGTGGGCTGCTGATCGTCAACGCCTCGCTCATCGACCGCGAGGTCGAGCGCGACGACCTCGACGTGATCGCCATCCCCGCCGACGACGTCGCTGCCGAGCTCGGCAACCCGCGCCTCACCAACATGGTGCTGCTGGGCGCGTACCTCGCGCGCACCGAGGCGCTGTCGGTGGCGCAGGTGAGCGCCACCTTGGAGCGCGTCCTTCCCAAGCGCCACCAGCACTTGCTCAGCGCCAACCACGCGGCGCTGGCGCGTGGCGCAGAACTGGCCGCGGAGGCGGCGCGGGAGGCGGCGGCGACGGGCTGAGCGTTGCCTGCACGGCACGTCAGGTCACGGTGTTGGGCTGCACGCCGCCGGCTCCCCTCGGCGCGAGCGCTGGCGCGCCTCGCTCACCCGGGTCGGGGTTCGGGTTCGTCCGCGGGCTCAGACCCGAACGTCGGGTCGGGCATCCACACGTTCAGGTGCACGCCGTAGCAGGCGTTCAGCGGCACGGGCACCGTGATCGACGTCCCGATCGCGTCCCACTTGTGCTCGAACACGCCGACCCCGGGGTTGCCGTCGGGCGCCTGCGCGTAGTCCTGCAGCTTGAGCGTCGCCTCACCGTCTGCGACCATGGAGCCGCCCACCAGGACGAAGTCGATCGTGACCTCGCCGCCGTCCGGCGGCGCGAACGTCGCCGTTCCGACGGCGTGCGTCTGGCCCGCGCGGATCGTGGTGGTCTTCGGCTCGAGGCGTTCGGTGTCGTACTGCACGAACGTCGCCCAGTTGCCCTGCTCGACGAAGCGGATGGCCCCCGGGGCATCGCTGTCGGCTGCCCACGCCGTCCCGTCCAGGTAGCCCTGCACCTGCACGGCCACCGACGCCGCCGCGCTGCTCACGACAGCGTCGTCGCCCAACAGCGTGAAGGTGTTGTGGTGCGTGTGCTCACCGCACGCGTCCCGGCCGTCATCGCTCCAGGCGAAGATCTGGTCGTACGTGAAGGTCGCACCGTCGGGCGCGACGAGCGCGCCGAGCGCGCGCGTCCCGAGCTCACCGCTTGCATCGACCACGTCCACGCTGGCATGCAGCTCGGTGGTGGGCGCGTCGAGATCGAAGGCCCATGACGCCGCCGGATGGTCTTGGCGGCGAGACCGACGTTCTCGATCGTGATCGTGCCCGCGAGGGCGAACGCGCTGTCGTCGAACCCCGGGTACGACCCCGCGACCATCCAGGTGACGGTGTCGTCGGTGCTGGCGTCGTGGGGCAGGTAGCCGTCGACGTACAGGTAGACGGAGTCCGGGTCGACCGACTTCTCGACCTTCCAGGCGTGCGTTCGCGTGAACGAGGGCTTGGCGGTCTTGGTGATCCTCAGCGAGTCGCCCTTCCCGGCGCACCAGTCCGAGATCACCAGCCTGCTTGGCCAGCCCCACCCGCCCTGCAGGTAGATGGTCGCCTCGAGGCGCTCGAGTTCGAAGAAGGGCGTGTAGAAGTGCCACGCGTTCGCGGTGAGCGGGTCACCGGGGGTGTACTCGCCCGAGCCACTGCCACCCAATCGCAGTTCGGCGTCGGTGGAGCCGCCCTTCGTGCTGAACACCCAGTGGATCCAGCCCGTCGCCGATCGGTCGGCCTCACCGACGAGCTCGCACGCCTCGGAGTCCAACCCGGCGCGACCGTTCCACGTTGCCAGGTAGTCCCACGTGCTCTCGCCCTCGAACGGGATCACGCTCCCTGAGGCGACCATCTGCGCCGAGTCCTGCACCGTTCCGCAGGCGGCCACCAGCACGGCCACCAACGCAATGAGCCCAGTGATCTTCGACCAACGCATGCGCCATCCGCTGCCCGCCGTGACGGTAACCGGACGACCCTCGTGGGACTCCTGGCTGTGCGAGCCCGCCTCGCGACGGGGCTGCCCTTCTCGGACGAACGAACGATCGGACCCTCGTACCGCACGTCGACCCAATCGTCCAGCCTGGAGCGATGCTCGGCCTCGAAGCAGCGCGCGCATGACCGCTCGCGGGCGACGACAGCACCATCGCTGGACGCTTGACCGCTCCCCTCGGCTGTTCGCACGCGCCTTGCCATGCCGCTACCGGATGCGACGCCCCCAGCCGCGTGCTGCCGTCACACGACGCGCGTCGATCGGCGCCAAGGCAACGGCGTCGGGGCGCCAATGCGAGCGCCCCGACGCCGCTTCATGTTCGGTTGCGCGCTGCGCACGACGCGCTGGTGCGCGCCCCGCAGCAAGAAAGGTCAGTCGCCGTCGACGACCGGCACCCAGCGGCCCACGTTCACGTGGACGCCGTAGTAGCCGTTCTCGGGCACGACGATGGAGCAGCTCGACTCCGCCACGTCGCAGTCCAGCTTGTGGTCGAAGAGGCCTGGCGACGGGTTGCCGCTCGGCGCGCTGGCGTAGTCCTGCACCTTCAGGTTCTCGAAGACGTCCTCGAACGCCCAGGCGGCGTCCATGGCCACCGTGACGGTGATCATGCCGTCGGCCGGCGCGGAGAAGGTGACGCGGCCCGCGTCCATGTGCTGCCCGGCGAAGAGGGTGGTGGTCTTCTCGGCTCCGGAGTACACGACGTACGTGGCCCAGTTGCCACCGTGGTCGGGGTTGTAGGGGAGCTCGAGGGGGTCGTCGCCGTTGGCGGCCCAGGCCGTCTCACCGGCGAACTCGAGGCAGGGGATCTCGACGTCGAGTTCCGCCGTGTCGAAGTCGAGCACCACGCCGCCGTCGCCCTTGACCTTGGCGGTGTTGCGGTAGGTGTAGGCACCGCACTCGTCGTGGCCGTAGTCCGCCCAGGCGAAGTCCTCGGTGTAGGTGAACCGGTCGCCGTTGGGCGCGGTCAGCGTGCCCAGGGTCCGGGTACCGAGCAGGTCGCTCTCGTCGACCACCGTCACTGTCTTGTGCAGCTCGGGGGCCGGGGCGCCCCACGCGATAGCCTTGCTGTAGCCGTAGGTGTCGCGTTCGGTGGTCACCGTGACCTCGTTGTCGCCCTCGACGTAGCCGTCCTCGTCGTAGGTGCAGGTCAGCGTCTCACCGACGGGCAGGGTGTACGGGAACGTCACGCCGCAGTCGACGTCGATCGGGGCCTCGGCCAGCACGTCGGCGACGGAGGTGATGACGGCGTCGAGGCCGCCGACGTTCTCGATCGTGATCTCACCGGAGACGTTGAAGTCGCTGTCCTGGTACCCCTCGTAGGTAACGTCGATCGTCCAGGTCGCGGTGCCGTCGCCGTCGCCGTCGAAGGTCAGGTAGAAGGAACCGGGGTCGACCGACTTCGCGATCGACCAGTCGTGCGTCCGCTTGAAGCTGGTGACGACGGTCTTGGTGACGTCGAGGTCTTCCTCCTCCTCGGGCAGGTTCTCGACCGTGAAGGTGAACGTCTTGCCCTCACCCGGCTCGCTGCCCAACCCCACCTCGAACACGTACGGCAACGACACCGCACCCACACCCGCCAACGTCACGTCGCCCAGGGTGTACCCGTCCGGCAACCCCTCCTCGTCCAACGTGTACGAACCGAACGCCAGGCCGCCGAACACGCACGCCGCGTCCGGCAACGCCGTCGTGCACGACTCGTCGTAGTCCGCGGGACCCGACAACCGGAACGTCGCCCCCGCCAACGGCGCACCCGCACCGTCCACCTTGTACACCTTCACCGTGCCGGGCACGGGGGTGTTCACGAACACCACCCAATCCGTCGGGCGGTTGCTCGCGCAATCGGTGCCCGCCACCGGGGTCAAGGTCCTCGGCGTTGGATCACCCTCGTGGCCAGGAGGCGGTGTCGTCTCCGTCACCGTGTACTCCTGGATCGCCAGACCCGCCAGGCAGTGGATCCCCGGCTCAATCTCGGTCATCACGTACCCGCCGGGCTCAACGGTGAACACGGCGCCCGCCAAGTACGTAGTGCCGGCATCCTTCTTCCGCACCAGCAAGGCGCCCTTCTCCGCACCATCGAAGACCTTGCAGGCGATGACCTGATCGAACCCACCGGTCTCGAACACGTCACCCTGCACCGGGAAGGGGTCCTCGAAGATGTGGTGCGTGCTGCCCTTCGTGACGACCCCCAGGCGCCAGGTGTAGCCCGGCGGGGTGTAGACCAGCTGGAAGTCGCTGGCCGAGGGCTCGGTCGCGATCGGCCAACACACCCACGTCTCGCCGTACGCGGACGCACCGTAATCCACCCAGTACCCGGGCGTCGCCATCGCAGCGAAGTTCTCGTCCGTGGCATCAACGACTCTGTTCGGTGCCAGAGCCACGGCCACGTCCCCCTGCTCAACGACCTCCGTCTGCAAGCCGCCACACGACGCCAACACGAACGCCCCCACCAACGGAGCGACCAACCACCAGTACCTCATCATCAAGACGACCTCACCGGAGACTCGGCAACCGGACGACCCGCGTGGGGTTCCTGGCTTTGCGAGCCCGCCTCGCGACGGGGGTGCCCTTCTCGGACGAAACGAGCGTACGCACCATAGGTGCGCTTGGTCACACCTACCCTAT
>PWWI01000090.1 GCA_003561535.1 Nitriliruptoraceae bacterium | reverse complement strand
TCGCCGACGGGCAGCAGGACCTGTTCGACGCCGACGCGGCGCTGCCGGAGTTCCTCGAGGTGGAGCACGAGCTGACCGAGAACTTCCGCAACTCCCGCGCGATCGCCGCCTTCGCCGCCGGGTTCGGTGCGGTCGAGCTCGACTGCGTCGCCGGTGACGGTCCGGACGTTCGCGTCGCGGTGGCACCCAGCGACCGGGTCGTCGCCCGGACCCGCGAGGTGGCCCGACGGCTGCAGCGCGAGGAGCGCATCGGCGATGACCGGCTGGCGGTGCTGTGGCTGTTCCACAACCCCCGTCGCGGTGAGAACGAGGCGGTGGCGCGCGAGGTCCTGTCAGGTGGGCCCGTCGCCACCAACAGCGCCTCCTTCAAGGGGATGGAACGCCCGGTGGTCGTGCTCGGGCTCGACATCGACCCGACGCGAGGTGACCGCAAGGAGGAACTGCGGCGGGCGATCTACGCCGCCGCCACCCGTGCCCGCTCGCTGCTGGTGGTCGTCGGGGACCCGGAGGCGGTCGAGGCGGTCGGACTCCACGATCTGGCCGCACGGCTGCGCGGTGGCCCACCCGCTGCCGGTGGTGGGGCAGCGGGGTCCGTCCTGCCCGAGCCGGTGGTCGGCTAGGCGGCGCCGTGGGCGAGGTCGACGATCTCCGGGTTGGCCAGCCGTAGGTAGTCGGTCATGGCGATCGTCACCGTGTGGGTGTGGGTCCCGTCCCGGCACACGATCCGCTGCTGGGCCCGCAGGTCCTCGTCCAGGAAGGTCGGGATCCCGTAGAGGTGTCCGAAGGGCGGCTCCGCTCCGAGCTCGCAGTCGTCGAACACCTCGGTGAACTCCGCCTCCTCGGCCAGGCGCACCTCGTTGCCGCCGAACACCTCCCGGGCCCGCTCCAGGTCGAGCAGTTCGGCGCCGGGGATCACCACCATCGCCAGCTGCCCGCCGATCGAGACCATCACCGGCTTGGCCACCAGGTAGCCGCTGACGCCCTCGGCGGCGGCCAGTCGTTGGGCGCTCACCGCGTGGGGGTGTTCGTGCACCTCGTGGTCGATGCCGTGCTCGTCCAGCAGCGCGTGCAGCCTCGTTGCGGGCATGTCGTCACCTCGGTCTCGCGGCTGCCTCCACCGTCGTTCCCGGGCACAACGGTGTCAAGGGGAGATGGCCCCGGCGTGGGGCGTTCACCGCAGCCAGCGCAGGACGAGGTTGACCACGACCGTCAGCGCGACCGACACCAGCAGCATCGAGGTGAGGGGGACGACCAGTCGGGAGCGCTGTCCCTCGAAGCGGAGATCGCCGGGCAGCCGTCCGAACCAGCCCAGGGCTCCGCTCCACGCGAGCAGGCCGACCACGACGATGCCGAGGCCGACGACGACGAGCAGCGGTCCGATGGAGCGTCCCACGTGCCGAACGTAGCGGGGCGACTAGGGACTTTCGGAGGTGGTGACGCGTGCCGGTCGGTATGGTCACACGACAGCGGGCACGTGTTCACTGTCGCTAGCTGCACCTCAGGTGGCGGCAGCCGTGGCAGGTGCATCCGCCATGGGAGTCAGGGCAGACGAGCGGAGGGCCGTCGGCGACCGGCCGATGGTCCAGGGAGGTGGTGCGATGACGGCCCTGTTGATGACGGGGTTCCCCGGGTTCCTGGGGTCGGCGCTCCTGCCACGGATCCTCGCCCGACGCGAGGGCGTGGAGGCGATCTGCGTCGTGCAGCCGCAGCACCTGGTCACTGCGAAGGAACGGCTCCGGGATATCGAGGCAGCGCACCCGGAGGTCGCAGGACGTACCGAGCTGGTCACCGGTGACATCACCGAGGAGGGCCTCGGGATCGATCCCATCCACGGCGATCTCCTGGAGCAGGTCACCGAGGTCTGGCACCTGGCAGCCGTGTACGACCTGGCGGCCCCCGCGGACCTCGCCCAGCGCGTCAACGTCGATGGCACCGCCCGCATCCTGGAGTTCTGCTGGGGGCGGCCGTCGTTCGACCGACTGCAGTACGTCAGCACCTGCTACGTGAGCGGGCGCTACCAGGGACGCTTCACCGAGGACATGCTGGACGAGGGCCAGTCCTTCCACAACCACTACGACTCCACCAAGTTCGAGGCTGAGCAGCTGGTCCGGGAGGCGATGTCGGACGGCCTGCCCGCCACCATCTACCGGCCCGGGATCGTGGTCGGCGACTCTCGGACCGGGGAGACCCTCAAGTACGACGGCCCGTACTACATCGCGCGTTTCCTGCGCCGCCAGCCACTGCCGGTCGCGGTGCTCCCGGCCGTCGACGCTGAGCACACGACCTCGGTCGTGCCACGGGACTTCGTGATCGAGGCGATGGACCAGCTGTCGGTGCTGGACCGCTCGGTCGGTCGCACCTACGCGCTCACCGATCCGGACCCCCCCACCAACCGGGAGGTCGCACAGATCTTCGCCGACCACCTCGGGAAGCGTCTGGTGTGGGTGCCGCTGCCGCTGGGATTGACCAAGGCCGCGCTCACCCACGTCCCGGGCCTCGAGTGGCTGCTCGGACTGCCGGCCGAGCTGCTCGACTACTTCGAGGCCCCGACCACCTACGCCACCGACCACACCGAGACCGATCTCGCCGGCACCGGCGTCGTGTGTCCGCCGTTCCGGAGCTACGCCGGCCGGCTGCTGGACTTCATGGAGGAACCCCCCGAGATCGACGCCTCGGCGATGGTCTGACGCGGGTCACACTGGGACCACCGCACCCCAGGGGAGTACCGATGAGCAGTCAACGCCGCACCCTCGTCGTCAACGTGAGCCTGTCCTCCTCGGCGCGCGATTACGACGAGACCGTCACCTTCCTCCAGCGTCCGTTCCGCCTGGTGCGCGTCGGCACCGACGGGGACCTCGATGCCGCCGCGAGGCTGGTGGTGTCGTGGGCGTCGGAGGCCGATGCCATCGCCCTGACCGGACTGCGTGAGGCGCAGGCACTGGGCCTCTACGACGGGCACTTGGACGGGCTCGAACGTGTCCGAGGAGCGAGCTCGGACGTGCCGGTCGTCGACGGACGCACCCTGCACGACGTGCTCCAGGAGTGGGCGATCCGTCACGTGGACCAGGAGATGCCCGGGTTCTTCTCCAACGCCCGCACCGTGGTGCTCGGTGGTCTCAACCACGATCGCACCACCCGGGTACTCAAGGAGTTCACGCAGAACCTGCAGTTCGCCGACCCCCTGCTGCGCCTGGACATCCCGGCGACCCTGGACGCCAACCCCGTGCTCGGGCTCGCGGTCAAGACCGCCTCCCGCCCCTACAACCTCGTTCCGGAGCCGCTGAGGGCCACCTTCCGCTCTCCCGGCCAGCGGCTCAGTCATGCCCTGGCCCGGCAGGCGGCGCGGGAGTGCGACGTCGTCGTCGCCACCTACGAGGAACTGATCGGCTTCGGGCTCGAGGACCTGGCCGGCAAGACCCTGATCTCCTCCTCGATCTCCGACGAGCGGCTCGCGGAGCTCGGCAGCCGTGGGGTCGACATGGTGCTCGACACCACGCCCCAACCCTTCGATGTCACCGTCAACGCTGGGGTCCTCGAAGCTATGATGGTCGCGTTGGGGCCCGAGGACGAGAAGCTGACCAACGACGACCTGCTCGAGATGATCGTGTCGGCCGGGTTGGAATCGCGGACCCTGTACCCCAACGGACCCAAGCGCAAGAGCCGCTTCGCCTTCGTGATCCACCCGCTGTCCCAGGAGTACTTCCGCAGCGTCGAGCCCCTGGGCACGCTCGCGAAGTACGCCCCAGGTCCGGCCATGGACGCCATGGAGAAGGCGCTGGCCTACCTGCCGCCCTTCACCTACAGCCACATCACGGGCATCGAGTCGCCGACCGGCGCCGAGGCCGAAGGGTGGCTGATCACGGTCGGCGGCACACCCAAGGAGCTGATGGCCCACCGGCCGGAGTTCACCTACGGCCGGCTGCTGTCCGCGGCCGAGACCGCCCGCAAGCTCGGTGCCCAGGTCATGGGGCTCGGCGCCTTCACCAAGGTCGTCGGGGACGCCGGGGTGACCGTCGCGCGGCGTGCGTCACTACCGGTGACCACCGGCAACAGCTACAGCGCATCGGGGGCCCTGTGGGCCGCCCGCGATGCGGTGCTCAAGCTCGGGATCGCCGACGTGGACGAGCAGGGCCGGATCAAGGGCAAGGCCATGGTCGTCGGCGCCACGGGATCGATCGGCTCGGTGTGTGCCCGCCTGCTCGCCCTGTCCAGCGACGAGCTGTGGCTGGTCTCGCCCGAGTCGGCCAAGCTGCTGGCCCTCAAGCGTGACATCGAGAAGGACGATCCGCGGGCGGAGATCAACGTCGCCGCCACCCCCGGCGGCCATCTCGCCGACATGGACGTGATCGTCACGGCGACCTCCGGCGCCGGCAAGCGGGTGATCGACATCATGCAGGTCAAGCCCGGCTGCGTGATCACCGACGTGGCCCGTCCACTCGACCTGTCGGCCGAGGACGTGGCCAAGCGACCCGACGTGCTGGTCGTGGAGTCCGGTGAGATCCAGCTGCCCGGCGAGGACGTGCAGATGCGCGGGATCGGGCTCCCCCCGGGTGTGGCGTACGCGTGCCTGGCCGAGACCGTGGTGCTGGCGCTGGAAGGCCGCTACGAGACCTTCACCGTCGGTCGCGCCATCGAGTGGGAGAAGGTCAAGGAGATCTACCGGCTCGGGCTGAAGCACGGCATGAAGCTGGCCACGATCTCCGGGGTGAACGGGGTCT
>PWWI01000111.1 GCA_003561535.1 Nitriliruptoraceae bacterium | reverse complement strand
CGTAGGTGATGTAGATCTTCTGGCCGGTGATGCGGTAGGTGCCGTCCTCGGCGGGGACGGCCTTGGTGGTCACGGCACCGACGTCCGAGCCGGCCTGGGGCTCGGTGAGGTTCATCGTCCCGGCCCACTCGCCGCTGACCAGCTTCGGGACGTAGGCGTCGAGCTGTTCCTGGCTGCAGTGGTGCTGCATCAGGTAGACCGCGCCGGTGGTGAGCAGGGGCCCCAGCGAGAAGGCCATGTTGCCGCTGGTGATGAACTCCTTGACCGTGTTGGCGACCGCGAGCGGGAAGGCACCGCCGCCGAACTCCGCCGGGTGCTGCACCGCGCCCCAGCCCGCCTCCACGTACTGCCGGTAGGCCTGCTTGAAGCTGTCGGGGGTCACCACCTCGCCGCCGGTCAGGACCGACCCCTGGGTGTCGCCGTCGCGGTTGGTGGGCGCGATCGCCGACGACGCGAAACGTCCCGCCTCCTCGAGCAGGCCCATGACCAGCTCGGGATCGGCGTGGGAGAAGGCCTCGGTGGCGGTGAGGTCCGCGAGCGGGGTGATGTGCTCGAGGACGAAGCGGACATCGCGGAGCGGAGCGGTGTAGGTATCCATGGACCGAGGATAGCTACGGGTGTCGCGCCGGAACGATTCCTCACCGACCGTCGCAGCGGTCGCCGGGGGGTCCGTCGTGGCTAGCCTGAGCGCGCATCGTCGGACGCGGCGCCCCACCTTGAGCGGCGTGCCTCGGCGGTAGCGCGAACGGCCACCGCCACCCGACCGCGACCCCTGGAGGTCACTGTGAGCCCACGCTGGGCACCGGTGCCGCGGGTGCCACGGTTGCTGAAGCTGCTCGGTCGGGCCATCGGGCTGCCGGTCACCACCGTGCGGGCCTACTGGGCACAGGAGGCTCGCAGCATCCGGACCGGGTCACAGGCGCTGGCGCTCGGGCTCGGCGCCACCCTGGTCGCCGGTATCGTCCTGGCCTCATCGGAGGAGCGGCTGGAAGGCGTCCCTGGCCTGCTCGCACTGATCCCGGCGGCGATCGGGATGCGCGGGGCGATCTTCGGCGCGCTGGGCTCCCGGCTGGCCACGGGCATCCTGACCGGTGAGTTCGACCGGGACCTCTCGAGGACGAGCTACCTCGGCCGACAGGTCGAGGCCTCCACGGTCCTGAGCCTGGCGTCGGCGTTGCAGGCCGGCGCGATCGCGTGGGCGGTCAGTGCGGCGCTCGGGCTGACGACCGTACCGCTGCTGCAGTTGGTCGCCATCTCGCTGATCGGTGCCGTGCTGTCCTCGATCGTGCTGTTCCTGGTCGTCATCACCATGGCGCGCCGCAGCCAGGCGGTCGGGTTCAACCTCGATGATGCCGGGGCCCCGATCATCACCGCCACCGGCGACCTCGTCACCCTGCCGGCGCTGCTCCTCGCCACGCTGGTGCTGGATGTGCCGTGGCTGGCGAACACCACCGGCGCGGTCGGTCTGGTGGCCGGCGTGGTCGCCGTCATCGTGGGACTCCGGACCGAAGACCCGCTGATCCGCCGGGTGGTGCGGGAGTCGCTGATCGTGCTCACGATCGCGGTCACCGTGGACGTCCTGGCCGGCGTGGTCGTCGAGGCCCGGGCCGAGGAGCAGTTCAGCGCGGCGGCGCTGCTCGTGCTGATCCCACCCTTCATCGCCAACTGTGGCTCGCTCGGCGGGATGCTCTCGAGCCGGCTGGCCTCCAAGCTCCACGTCGGCCAACTCGACCCTCGCCTGCTGCCGGGCAAGCTCGCGATCCTGGACTTCTCGCTGACCACGCTGCTCGCGGCGCTGGCGTTCACCGGGGTCGCAGCGGCCGGCTGGCTGGCAGCGGTGGTGGTGCCGGGGGTGGCGCCGTTGAGCCTGCCCGTGACGCTGGGTGTGGTCCTGCTGGCCGGCCTGTTCGCGCTGCCCATCCTGGCGCTCACCGCCTACGTCGCCGCCACCGTGTCCTTCCGGTTCGGCTTCGACCCCGACAACCACGGCATCCCCATCGTGACCGCGACCATGGACCTCACCGGGGTCCTGTGCCTGCTCGCCGCGGTGACCCTGCTCGCCATCTGACTGTGCACCACCCGCATCGAGGGAGATCATGAGGAACGTCCGAACCGTCAAAGAGCTGTTGGTCGAGGCCAAGGACGCCGCCGAGCTCATGGTGGACCTCGCCTACGCGGCGATCTTCTACGGCGACGACGCCCTGGCCCGGGAGGTACTGCGGCTGGAGGACCGGGTCGACGAGCTGCTGGTCGATCTGCGCGCGGTGTGCATGCTCGCCGCCCGGACCCGCGACGACGCCGATCAGCTGGCTGGGGTGCTGTCGATGGCGGTCTCGATCGAGGGCATCGCCGATGCAGCCGAGGACATCGCGCGTGTGGTGCTCAAGGACCTCGGCGTCCCCGCCGAGCTCCGTGACGACCTGCGCCACGCCACCGAGGTGACCGCGCGAGTGAAGGTGCGGCCGGTCAACGAGCTGGAGGGCACCAACCTGCGCGGGCTCGAGCTCCCGAGCCGGACCGGGATGTGGATCATCGCGATCCGGCGGGACGTGGACTGGATCCACGGCCCCGACGGTGAAGAGGTGCTGCGCGAGGGGGATGTCCTGTTCATGCAGGGACCCCGTGAGGGGGGGGACGAGATCCGCCAGCTCGCCGGCGCGCCACCCCGGGAGCTGCCCGAGCCGCCCGAACGAGGCAAGCTCTCCCACCTCGACCGCGCCGTGGACCTGGTGGTGGAGTTGAAGAACGTCTCCGAGGTGGCGGTCGGGCTGGCCTACTCCGCGATCCTGCTCCGGGACGAGACCCTGGCGGCGGAGGTCAGCGCGATCGAGGACCAGTCGGACGAGCTGTTCCACCAGCTCGAGGGGTGGGTGCTCCGCGCCGCCGCGGAGCTGGAGGACCCGGAGGAGCTCAGGGGCATGCTCCACCTCGCCGCAGCCGCGGAGCGGATCGTGGACTCGGCGCAGTCGATGTGCCGGGTGATCGAGGAGGAGGGTCCGCCCCATCCGATCATCGCGGCGGCACTGTCCGAGGCGGACGAGATCGTCGCGGAGGCGATCGTCGCTGCGGGCAGCGAGATCGACGGCCAGACCCTTGGGCAGCTCCGCCTGCAGACGGAGACGGGCATGGAGGTCCTGGCGGTCCAGCGCGCGAACCGGTGGATCTACCGCCCGCGTCGGGACCACGGCAACCACGCCGGCGACCGGCTGATCGCGATCGGCCCCGAGGAGGGCGCCCCACGGCTGCGCGGGCTGGCGGGCGACGTCCGTCCGGAGGGCGAGGACGGCTGGATCGAGCCGCAGGACGAGGGCTGACCCGCAGCTGCGATCCGTGGACCGTGAACGCGCCGACCGGCCCCCTACAGCAGCCGTTCGAGCGGGTGCAGGTAGCGCCGGAAGCCGACGCAGAACAGCACGACGGCCAGGCTGATCAGGGCCATCGAGTTCGCCAGCTGCCAGGGGGTGCCGGCGGTCGGGGGGATGTCGAAGGAGATGCGGGCCCAGAACAGCGCGTGGATCGTGTGGAGCCACAGGTGCAGCTTGGCGGTGCCCCGCCACCGCCGGGCCAGCTCCGGGACGATGCGACGGCCCAGGGGATCGTCGGGGAACTCCCGCCGCAGCGTCGCCATCGCGATGCGGTGCCGTTCGAGCTGCCCGAGCGTGCGTTCCCAGAGCTCCTCCCACATCTCGTCGCTGTAGCGCATCGTCGTCCTGCCCTCAGCCCACCGCCACCAGGCGGTCGAGCACGCCCTGGAGGTCCTTGCGGTAGCGCCCGAAGCGCTTCGGGTGGAGCACCGACAACGTGGCGCGCGGGCCGTCGAGACCCGGCCCCCGGTTCTTGCCGCCACGCCCGACCCCGGGCCAGTCCAGCGGCACCTGCTGCCACGCATCCCGCACCGGGACCAGGTAGACCTCGGTGCCGTCGGGCAGGGACAGCTGGGCCTTCAGCCCACCGGCCAGCAGCTGACGGTGCACGTGGGCCAGCAGCTCGGGTGCCCGCTCGGCCTGGGCCCGGCTGCAGCCGTACAGCTCCAGGTCGGGCACGCCGAACCGCGAGGCGCCGTGGGTGCGGACCCACCGCGTGCCCTCCCCGTCCACCACCGTGACGATGCCGTCCTCGTGCTCGACGGCGCCGATCGCGACCCGGTGCAGCCAGGCGGTGTCCCGCTCGACCAGCGCCGTGAGGTCCCGTACCCCCCGGACCCGGCCCGGGAGCTGGCGGGCCAGCGCCTGCAACAGCTTCGCCTGACGCTGCATGCCCCCCTCGAGCCCGTCCTCGCCGAGGTAGGTCTCGGTCCTGAGCAGCGGCTGGCCGTCGTCCTCGTCCCGCAACGCCCGGACCACCGCCTTCTGCATCCGGCCGCCCCACTGGACCTCCTGGGCGATCGAGCCGTCGACCCCCAGCGGCGAGGCCCGATCGAGGTCCCCGGCCTGTCCCGCACCGCGGACGACCACCTCGACGTCCTCGAGGGGGGCGTCGAGCACGAGGGCGAGCAGTGAGGAGTAGCGGTCGGCCACGGTCGGCTCCGGGCGTCGGGGTGGGGTCGCGGGGCGCGGGGCGGCACGGGCCACGTGCCGGGTCAGGGCCGCGGGGGCCGAGCAGGGTGCCGCATGCGCAGCAGGTTCGCGAGCGTGGTGGGAGGCGGACCGGTCCGCCTCACAACCCCAGGTCGCGCCCGATCAGCAGCCGCTGCACCTCGCTGGTGCCCTCACCGATCTCCAGGATCTTCGCGTCCTGGTAGAAGCGTCCGACCCGGGTCTCGGTCGTGAAGCCCATCCCGCCGAAGATCTGGGTCGCCTCCCGGGCGG
>PWWI01000146.1 GCA_003561535.1 Nitriliruptoraceae bacterium | reverse complement strand
TGGTGACGTCGGCTCGTCCTCGCAGTCCGGCTCGTTCTGGATCGAGATGACCGACTGGATCCAGGGCAACCAGACCCTCGACGAGGCACTCGAAGACATCGACGAGCTGTTCGAGGAGGTCGCCGGCTGACCGATCCGATGACGAGCTCGCGGTAGCTCGAGGGGCCGGGACGCGTCCAGCGACCCGGCCCCAGCCTCGCCTACTGCTGTTGCTGCTGCTGGAGGCTGCGGCCCCTCCCGACGTCGCCCAGCGGGGCCAGCGCGAGCCGACGCATCGAGACGGAGACCTCCAACGCGTGCCGCTGGTCACCGACGAACACCCCGCGCAGCGGGGACACATCGTCGTAGTCGCGTCCCCGGCCGATGGTGACGTGCCGCTCCCCCACATGTTGCTGGTTGGTCGGGTCGAGGGCGAACCACCCCCAGCTCGGGATCGCCGCTTCCACCCAGGCGTGGGTCTCCACCTCCACCTCGTCGTCACCGACGTCCTCCCCGGTGGCGTCATCAGCGGTGAACAGGTACCCGGAGACGTAACGCGCCGGGATGCCGAGCTCCCGCAGCATCGCTGCCGCCAGGTGCGCGAAGTCCTGGCACACCCCTCCGCCGGAGGCGAACACCTCGTCGACGCTGACGCCGACCTCGGTCGACCCTGGGCGGTACTCGAACTCGGCCAACCGGTCGTGCACGGCCTGGGCGATGGCGGCCACGTCGTCATCGGCCGCCGCCGCGACCTGGCGGGCCGCGCGGGCGACCTCAGCCGACCACCTGACGTGGGGCGAAGGCTGGAGGAACTCCAAGTGCGTGTCATGGAACCGTTCGTCGCCCAGGGCAGCGGTCGGTACGGGCAGCTGGGGACGTACGGGCACCTGGGTCTCCACGGTCGCCTCGGCGACCACCTCCAGCTCGGGGTGGCGCTCGCGGACCCCGAAGGTGTCGACTCGGGTCCCCCAGTAGTCGACGTAGGACGCGACCCGGGAGGCCGGCTCGGTGGTGACGTGGTAGTGGACCAGCGCCTGCCGGTGGTCGGTGGCAGGGCACGCGCGGAGCTCGTTCTGCGACTCGCTGACCGGTGCGGCGTAGCGGAACCGGGTCAGATAGCGGATGTCGAGTCGCACGGTGGCTCCTGGGGTCAGCCGGCAGCGATCGCGTGGAGCGCCCCGGACGGCTGGTGGTGGAAGAACTCGTCGGCGATCGACTCCGCCACCTCGGCGATCTCCTGCTGCACACCCTCGAGGAAGCTGGGGAGGCCGACGTCGAACAGCTCGGCCACGTCCCGGAACTCCAGGGAGGCCGCCGCCCGCCCCAGACGCCGGGCAGCCCGGCTCGAGCGGCCATCGCGCAGCGTGTCGAGCTGATGCCGGGCCGCGCCCAGGCAGAACAGGACGCTGCGCGGCAGGTCGGGCTCGAGCAGGAGGAACTCCACGACGTCGGCCGGGTCCATCGACGACCGGTAGCGCCGGCGGTAGGACTCGAAGGCCGAGGCTGACTTGAGCACCGCGATCCAGTGGTGGAAGTCGGTGCGGTCGGGGCCACGGGCGGCCTCCCCGGTCGCGGCGGCGAGCCGCTGGCTGGGTCCCGACATCGCCTCGAGCTGGGCGTAGCGCACGTCGATCAGCCGGCAGGTCATCTCCGCCCGCTCGAGCATCCGGCCGAGCGCCATGAAACGCCAGCCCTCGTCCCGGGGCATGGTCTCGCTGGCGACGCCGTAGATGGTCATGCTCATGCGGCTGACGGTGCGGAACAGCTCGTAGGGCTGCTCCTCGAGCTCACGGGCAAGATCACGGGCGCCGAGGGCGAGGTGGAGTTCGTTGACGGCCTCCCAGAGTTCGCTGGACACCAGCTCCCGCACCGACCGCGTGTTCTCCCGGGCCCGCGCGACGGAGGCGGTGATCGAGCCCGGGTTGTGGGGATCGAGGACCAGGAAACGCATCACGCTCAGCGGCTCGATCGGCGCTCCGTAGGCGGCGTCAAGGTGGAGCACCTCGAGCAGCTGCTGCCAGGCCAGCGCCACCTCCCCGTAGGGCGACTCGAGCTGGGTGTGGTAGGTCACGTCCACCATGCGGGCGGTGTCCTCGGCCCGCTCGATGTAGCGACCGGCCCAGAACAGGTTCTCCGCGAGCCGGGCTAGCACGCCGCCGCCTCCTCCTTCGTCGGGCCGTCGGCAACCACCCCGGCGACCTCGTCCAACACCCAGGTGTCCTTGGAGCCGCCGCCCTGGGAGGAGTTGACCACCAACGATCCCTCGCGCAACGCCACCCGCGTCAGGCCTCCCGGCACGACCTCGACGGTCTCACCGGCGATCGCGAAGGGTCGCAGATCGACGTGCCGGCCGGCGAGGTGGTCGCCCACCAGCGTGGGGTGGCGGGACAAGCCCACCACCTCCTGGGCGATGTAGCCGCGGGGGTCGGCCTGCACACGTTCGGCCATCGCGGCCACCTCGGCATCGGTGGCGTGGGGACCGATCAGCATCCCGAAACCCCCGGACTCCGCCACCGGCTTGACCACGAGCTCCCCGAGACGCGCCAGCACCTCGGCCCGCTGCTCGTCGTTCCACAGCAGATAGGTCTGGACGTTGGGCAGGATCGGTTCCTCGCCGAGGTAGAAGCGGATCAGGTCAGGGACGAAGGCGTAGACGGCCTTGTCGTCGGCCACGCCGTTGCCCACGGCGTTGGCGATCGTGACGTTGCCCGCGCGGGCCGCCGACAACAGCCCCGGCACCCCGAGCGCGGAGTCGGGCCGGAACACCACGGGGTCGAGGAAGTCGTCGTCGATCCGGCGGTAGATCACGTCGACGCGCTTGAGCCCCTGGGTGGTGCGCATGTGGACGACGTGCTCGTCGACCACGAGATCACGTCCCTCGACCAGCTCGATGCCCATCTGGCGGGCGAGGAACACGTGCTCGAAGTAGGCGGCGTTGAACACCCCGGGGGTGAGCACCACCGCGGTCGGATGCTCACCGGCCGACGGTGGCGCGACCTCCTGCAGTGCCCGCAGCAGCATCGGGCCGTAGTGGTCGACGGGCCGGACCCGCTGCTCGGCGAAGGCCAGCGGCAGCACGCGCGTCATGGCGGCGCGGTTCTCGAGCACGTAGGAGATACCCGACGGGTTGCGCAGGTTGTCCTCGAGCACCACGTACCGGCCCTGCTCGTCACGCACGAGGTCGACGCCGGAGACCAGGCACCGGGCCGCGTGGGGCACCGGGATCCCGAAGGCCTGCCGCCGGAAGCCCTCGGCGGTGTGTACCAACCAGCGGGGGACGACCCCGTCGTGCACCGCTGCCTGCTCCCCGACGTAGAGGTCCTCGAGGAAGCGGTTCAGCGCGGTCACCCGCTGGATGACACCGGCCTCGATCTGCGCCCACTCGGCCGCGGGGATGATCCGCGGCAGCAGGTCCATGGGGAAGGTGCGCTCGACCCCGGCGTCGTCGCCGTACACGGTGAAGGTGATGCCGGCCGAGCGGAACAGGGCGTCACGGATGCGCTCGCGACGCTCGAGCTCCCCCGGGGTGAGACCCCGCAGTCGCTGGATCAGCGCCTGGTAGTGCTCACGGACCGAACCGTCGTCCCCGACGACCTCGTCGAAGAAGCCGTCGGTGCGGTAACCGTCCAGGAGTCCAGCCATACCCGCACGCTATCCGACGGCTCGGTGGACCATCCAGCCACCCAAAGTGAGACCAATATCACTCTCCGTGGCATCAAGCCATCCGGCCGTCCTGCCGATAGAGGAACACGAGGTCGGCGATCCACCAGCAGGGCGCTGATGGGGGGACCGGAGGGCAGGATGTATCTGATGGTCGAACCGCCCGGTGATCAGGTTTCGATCCCGATGCCGGACGGTGGTGAGGTCCTCGTCGACCCCCGACAACGCCGTGCTCGTGTGGTCCGCCGCCTGCTGCGGCGCGGGGTCACGGCCGGGACCCTGCGCCTCCTGCTGCCCGACTGGAGGCACCTGATCGACCAGGCCGAGCACGAGCTCCAGCGCGCCGGCTACGACCCGCGCCTGGCCTCCTGAGCTTCCGGCTCCGCACGATGGTCGCCGCGCGGGTGCGGGCGCCGTCAGCCACCTGTGGCAGGCTGCCCAGGCCTGCGTCATGCCGAGCTCGCAGGCGGGGAGCGCGACACCATGAACGCGACCGGCGGTGCGGTCCTCGCGGGCCAGCGGATCCTGATCACCGGTGGCTCCCGGGGCCTGGGCGCGGCCACCGCGGAGCGGCTGGCCGGGATGGGGGCCGAGGTCATCGTCACCTACCGGCAGCGGGCCGAGGAGGCGGCCCAGGTCGTCGCCCGCTGCGAGGCGCTGACCTCCGGGGCGCGGGCCGAACCCCTCGACCTGATCGAGGAGGACAGCGTGCGCGCGTTGTTCGCGCGGCTGTCCGAGCGTGGCGATGAACTCAACGCGGTGATCGCCAACGCGGCCGCGACCGCGTTCAAACCGCTGCTCGAACTGAAGCCGCACCAGATCGACAAGACCTTCGCCATCACGGTCCGGCACTTCCTGCTCACCGCCCAGCTCGCCTTCCCGCTGCTCCAGCCCCGCGGTGGCCGGATCGTGGCGATCAGCGGGGCCGACACCGTCGGCTACATCCCGGGGCACGGCTTGCTGGCCGCCGCGAAGTCCTCCCTCGAGACCTTGGTGCGCTACCTGGCCTGCGAGCTCGGTCCCCTGGGGGTGACAGCGGTGGGCGTGCTGCCCGGCTACATCGACACCGAGTCGATACGGCTCATGGCCGGCCCCTACCACGACAAGCTGAAGGCGGCGGAGGAGCTGACCCATCCGCTGCGCACCGCCGCCACCCCCCAGGACGCCTCGGAGGCGGTCGCGCTGATGTGCCTGCCCGAGGCCCGCTGGCTGAACGGGCAGATCGTCCAGAACGACGGCGGGGGCCTGTTCGCCTACCTGGGCCGCTTCGGCCACGCCTGGTCGATGGTCCCCGACGCGGCGATCCTGCCCGAAGCGGACCGACCCGACAGCACCGACGCGCCGATCCTGCAACGCACCGACGATCCTCCGGCCAGCCCCGACTCACAGGGCTGACTCAGGACGGTGTTCGGGCGGTCGCGGCGAGTTCCCGCAGCCGGTGCGCCAGGCCGGTACGGCGGTCTCGGGGCCGGTCCTGACGGGCTGCCCCGCGCAGCGCCTCGACCTGGCCGACCACGATCAGGGCCTGGCGTGCCCGCGGGATGCCGGTGTAGACCAGGTTGCGCCACAACATGCCGCGGTGCGAGCGATCGACGACCAGGATGACCACGGGCCACTCACCGCCCTGGGACTTGTGCACCGTCACGGCCCAGGCCGCGGTCAGGTTCGCTGCCGCCCGGCGGTCCACGGTGACCTCGCCCCGGGGGAAGGCCACCCGCAGCTCACCGCGACGACGGTCCAGGTCGACCACCGTGCCGACGTCGCCGTTGGCGACGTCGAGTTCGGGATCGTTGCGGGTCTGCAGGACCCGGTCCCCGACGTGGAATCCCGCCACCTCGTTGCGTCCGTCCCCGGGGTTCAACGCGGCCTTGAGCCCGGCGTTCAGGGCGTCCACGCCCGCCGGGCCGCGGTAGACGGGCGCGAGCACCTGGACGTCACCGGGGTCGATGCCGAGGTGGGCGGGGACGCGCTCAGCCACGGCCTGGACGACCCGTGGCACGATCCGACGACGGTCCCCCTCCTCGGCGACGAACACGTCGCCGTCCACCGCGGCCAGCGCACCGATGCTGCCGGACAGGACCTCGCCGGCCAGGGAGACGATCCGGCTGCCGGCCGCCTGGCGGTGGATCTCGGTCAGGGCGGTCACCTCCACCACCCCGGCCGCGACGATGTCGCGCAGCACGTCACCGGGCCCCACCGAGGGCAGCTGATCGGGGTCCCCCACCAGCACCAGGTGGGCGCCGTCCTCGACGGCGGCCACCAGCTGAGCGGCGAGCCAGGTGTCGCACATCGACACCTCGTCGACGATGACCAGGTCGAAGGGCACCTGCTCCGTGCGCCCGTAGCGGAACACGAACCCGCCCTCGCCGTCGGGCCGGGCCTCCAGCAACCGGTGCACGGTCGTCGCCGGCCGTCCGACCAGCTCCTCGAGCCGCTTGGCCGCGCGGCCCGTCGGCGCGCACAGTGCGACGGCGTGGTCGGCCTCCTCGGCGTGGCGCACGAGCTCCTCGACCGTGCGCGTCTTGCCGGTCCCCGGCCCCCCGGTCAGCACCGACAGCGGGCTGCGGACGGCGGCCAGCACCGCGGCCCGTTGCCCATCGGTCAGCTCCCCCGACAGCTCCAGACCCTCGGCGAGGTGGGCCAGGCGTGTGGGGCTGGCGGTGGCCACCCGCTGCAGATCGGCGGCCAACCGCCCCTCGCTCCGCCAGGCCGCCGGAGTGGTGACCACCTCCTCCCCCGACAGGTCCTCGCTCACCAGCGTGCCGGTGGCCACGGCCCGCTCCAGCCCCTCGGCCGCGAGGATGCGGTCGACGCCGAGCAGTTGGCTGGCTGCGTCGACGGCGGCATGGCGCAGCAGGTGCTCGTGACCATCTCGCTGCCGGGCCGCGTCCACCGCCGCCCGGGCGCCGGCGGCCAGCCGTGCCGGATCGCTGGCGTCGACCCCGAGGTGGCGGGCGAGCGCATCGACGTGGGCGAAGCGGGCCCGGTCCGCCTCCAGCAGCACGTAGGGGTCGGTGCGGGCCAGCGCAGCCGTCTCCGGACCGAACCTCGCGTGGACGCTGGTCACGACGTCCCGGGGCCATCGCACGGGCGCGACCAGCCGGACCAGGTCCGCGAGTGCCCGCCCGCCGGCCCACGCCCGCAGGAGCTCGGCCGCGTCGGCGGCGGCGAGGCCGGCCTCCTCGGTCAGGCGTTCGGGCTGGTGGTCGAGCACCCGGCCCGTGCCGGCACCGAAGGTGGTCAGCACCCGGGCGCGGGCGAGCTCCGGCACCCCCGCGAACCGCTCTCCGGCGAGGAAGCTGGCCAGCCCCTCCGCGGTGCTCGGCACCAGGTGCTCGTACAGCAGCGCATCGAAGGTCGGGCCGTAGCGCGGGTGGCTGGTCCACCGGCCCACGACCCGGACGGCGTCACCCTCGACCAGGCTCGCCAACGGGCCGACGCAGCGCGCCCCATCACCGGTGTCGAGCTCCAGCTCGATCACTCCGAACCCGGTCACGGGGTCCGAGACGTAGGTGCCGATGACCTGGCCGGTGAGCTGCTCGTCACCGAGCAGCTCGTCGGTCACCGCGGCTCCTCGTCCCCGGTCGCACCCTCGTCATCGGCGTCACCACCGTCGTCGGCACCGGCGCCGGCCTCGGTGTCGGCCTCAGCCACCTCCCCGAGCACCGCGGGCGGCTCCTCGGTGGTGTCGAGCGGCGCGGCGACCGGGCCGGGTGGGACCGGCGCGGTCTCCAGGTGCGCGCCGAGCTCCGCTGGCTCGTAGGTCACCATCTCCTCCTGGCGACGTCCGACCAGCCAGCCCACGCACAGCCCGACGCCGAAACCGGCACCGGTCCAGGCCGCGGTGCGCAGGCACCGACGCCGGCGCTCGCGCTTGGACGGTGGCACCGCCGCCGCGACCTCACGCGCCCGCTCCCCCGCGACCAGCCCGCGCTCGCTGACGTCCTCGGCGAGGCTGCCGAGGCTCCCGAGCCCCCGCACCAGCAGCTTCGGGAGCAGCAGGAGCACGCCCAGCGCCGCCCGAACCACCTGCCACAGACCTCGCTTGACCTGCGGGACCACGGTCTCCACGTCGACGGGGAGGTCCTCCTCGAGATCATGCCAGCGACGCGCCAGATCGTCCCTGGCCTGCTCGCTCCGCTCGGCGATCACCGGGCCGGCCCGTTCCGCGAGATCGGAACCGGTGTCCTTGGCCCAGCTCGCCAGCTCGGTGCTCCCCGTCTTGGCGCGTGCGGCGAGCACCTCCCTGGCCTCCTCCATGCGCTCGAGCAGCTGTGCCCGCGTCTCGTCGAGACGATCAGCGGTTGCCTGCGATGTTCCGGCCATGGAAACGTCCTCCAGTTCGTCGGTGGCCCGGGGGTCGGGCATCGGAGCGCCGTCGGGTCCGGTCGGTGCCTGCCGGTCTGCCACGGGATGCTCCTGCGAAGGGTGGTCGGCGCCGCCCCGGGCGATGTGACGCCGTGGCTCCGACCGTAGTCGAGGACGCCACCGGCAGCTCAGCGGTCCTCGAGGATGGTGTGTGACCGTGACCACCTCAACGTGCCGGCGTCGGCCAGTTCGTCCAGGAGCAGCCCGGGCGGATCGAGCTCACTGGGGGCCAGCGGCCCGCCCTCACCGCGGGTGGTCCTGCCGGCGGCCAGCCGCAGGCCGAAGGCGACGGCCAGGCGCGCCGTCACCTCGACGGGATCGTGGCCGTAGGCCCAGGCACGCCCGAGCGTCCTTCCCCCCACCACCTCGGCGACGCAGCCCCACCGCTCCTCGGCCAGCTCGGCTCGACGGGGCTCACGTCGATCGGTGGCGAGCCGGCGCTCCATCCAGCGACGACCGCGGGCGGTGCGCGCCAGGTTGGCCCGCGCCTGGAGCAGCTCCGCCCGCCACCCGACCATCGCCTCGTAGCTGTGGACCGTCCGCACCGTGGGCAGGTGCCGCGGCACGGTGACCGCCTCACCCCCGGGAACGGCCGCGGCGTGGGACGGTCCGACCGGGCGCGGGAACCAGGCCAGGCGGCGGCGCCCTCCGGCTGGCTCCGGGACCGGCCGACCATCCTCCAGCGCGACACCTTCCTGCCCCAGTGCCGACAGCTCCGCGCGACGCTCCCCGGGCGTCAGGTGACGACGGCCGCCGCCTGCGGTGTAGGCGACGTGGACCGTGGCGGGCTCGGGGACCTGTTCGGCGGCGACCGCCGTGAGCAGGTCCCCCACCGCCCAGCGCAGACCGGCACCACCGACCAGCCGGGCGCCGCTGCTGGGGCCGACGCCGGCCGCGAGCGCGTGCAGCCAGCGCAGGTGACCGGCCTCGCGATCCACGTCGACCACATCGATGCCGGCCCGGAGCGCCGCCGCGGTGACGCGACGGGTGCCCTCCAGATCGCCCCCCGCCGCCCCGATCAACACCTGGCCGACCTCGGGTCCGACGCCCCCGATGGCCGCGTCCAACGGGCGCCAAGGGACCCGGTCGGCGTCGAGCACGCCACCGATCCGGCGCCCCACGGTGCCCCCGGCGCCCAGCACCGTGATCTGCATCACCACCGTCCGTTCCGCCATCGCCCGTCGTCCGACACCGTCCGGTCCGGTGCCTGGCGCGGGAGGCTACGCCCACCGACGAGGGTGCGTGACTCGCGCACGGCCGGGTGCGAGGATGCGGTGCCCGCCCGATCCGTCCTTCCTCACGAGGTGCGCGTGCTCACCAGGCCTCGGTCGCTCCCGGCTGATGCGATCCTGCTGCGGCTGCAGGTCGACGGGCCGGACTGGACGATGGAGCTCCCTTCCGTCCCCGATGGGGCCGAGGTCACCGTGACGCTCGGACATCCGGACCTGCTGCCGGTGGACACCCGACCGGCACGGGACCGCGGGTACCGCATCGTCGGCGCCGCCAGCGAGCAGCGCCCCCTCGGATCGGTCGCCGACCTGCTCGTGTCCGGGGAGCTCCGGCAGGCCGCACCGGCGTGGTGGGACGCGGTCCTGCGACGCGCCACTCGGGCCTTCGACCTGCGGCTGGGACCCGTCCAGCAGGTCCTGGACGCAGAGCTCGCGCTGCACGCGGCCGCCCTGGAGGGCTGAGCGCCAGCCCGCTGCTGCGCTAGCTCGAGCGAGCACTCCTGCGCGCCGAGCCGGACCGACAGCCACTCTGCACGGCCGTGGCCATCCGTTCATCCATGTGTGCTTGCGCGAGTTAGCACTTATCGCGTACTATCGTTAGCAGATCAGCCGGACGTGGCGTCCGGGGAGGGGACCGCGCCCACGGTGGGTGCGCCCAGACGGTGAACCGACCCGGCTCCCGCGCGGTCCCCTTCCCGGACGCCCCCACGGGCCCGACATCGACCGATATCCAGGAGGCCATGATGGCCGCGACCACCACCGCCAAGAAGACCACCAAGAAGACCACCGCCAAGAAGACCGCCCCCCGGGCGACGAAGAAGACGGCGGCGAAGAAGACCACCGCCAAGAAGACCGCCCCGAAGAAGCCAGCGACGGCACCCGCACCGCGGCTGACCGAGCGCGAGCTGAAGACCATCATCGAGGACGCGGGCTACGCGCCCGCCGGGCTGGTCGGTGACGTCGTCGAGCTGGCCAAGGGCCTGCCGGACCGCATCGAGCACCTGCGTTCCGAGGCCGGCGAGACGCCGGAGAAGCTCAAGGGTGTGCGCGAGATCCCCGAGCGGCTCGAGGAGACGATCGGCGAGCTCCGCGAGCGCCTGACCAAGGAAGCGGAGCGCTACCTCGAGACCTTCGAGGAGCGGTTCGACGCCAAGGCCAAGGATGGCCGCAAGATCGCTGACGACGTCCGCAAGGACGATCGGCTCGGCAAGCTGCTGGACCAGGCGGACAACGCCCGCAGCCAGCTGCGCGGCGCGCTCACCTCGGTGACCAAGACCGCCGACGTCGCGGTCGAGACCGCAGCCCAGCAGGCCGACAAGGTCGGTGCCCAGGCCAAGGCCACCGTCACCACGGCGCACAAGGCCGTCGACGCGACCGTCTCGCAGGCCAAGGGCACGGCCACCACGGCCCGCAAGGGCGTCGACGCGACCGTCTCGCAGGCCAAGGGCGCGGCCACCACGGCCCGCAAGGGCGTGGAGGAGACGAGCGGCAAGGCCAAGGGCACCGTCACCGCGGCCAAGGGTGCCGCGGAGGAGACCGTGGAGGCCACCGAGCCCCAGGCCAAGGCCGCCAAGAGCCGGGTGAAGGCCGCCGGTACCTCGGCGAAGAAGACCGCCGAAGCGGCAGCCGAGGCCGCGACCGACACCGCCAAGTGATCCCCGCCACCTCGTGAGCCCGAGTGCTCACGGGTGCGACCGCGAAGCCCGTCCCGCTGCCGATCCGCGGGGCGGGCTTCGCCAGTCCGTCGCCGACCGCTCCAGTAGGCTCCAGGAACCGACACGAGGGACGCCGTGAGCCTGCACGACCGGATCGAGGACGACCTCCGCGCGGCCATGAAGGCCCGGGACCGGGAGCGCACCTCGGCGCTGCGGATGGTCGTCGCCGCGCTGAAGAACCGGGCGGTCGCGGAGGGCCTCGGGCCCCAGGGCCGCCTCGACGACGCGGTCGTCCAGCAGGTCCTGACCACCGAGGTCAAGCGTCGCAAGGAGGCCGCCAGCTCCTTCGAGGCCGGCGGCCGCACCGACTCAGCGGCATCGGAGCTCGCGGAGGCGGAGCTGTACACCGCCTACCTGCCGGCTCAGCTCGATGATGCGGAGCTGAGCGCCATCGTCGACGAGGTCATCGACGATCTCGGAGCCGACGGACCGCAGGCGATGGGCCAGGTCATGAAGGCGACGATGGCCAAGGTCGCCGGGCGGGCCGACGGTGCCAGGGTCTCCGCTCTGGTGAAGGCGCGACTGACCGGTTGAGGCCGGGAAGACGACTGCCCCGCGCTCGCGACCTAGCATCGACCCATGCCGACCCTGCCGACCACCGTCGATCCCGCCAGCCCCTCCTTCGCGGCCAACCGGGCCCACCATCTCGCGCTCCGTGATGATCTGCGCGATCAGCACGCCCGGGCCGCCCTCGGCGGGCCCGAGGAGGCTCGACGGCGGCACACCGCGCGCGGGAAGCTGCTGCCGCGTGAACGGGTCGAGGCACTGCTGGATCCGGGTAGCCCCTTCCTGGAGCTGTCCCCCCTGGCGGCTCATGGGGTCTACGACGACGCGGCGCCGGGCGCGGGCCTGATCACCGGAGTGGGCCGGGTGGCCGGGCGGCAGGTCGTGGTGGTCGCCAACGACGCCACCGTCAAGGGCGGCACCTACTTCCCGCTGACGGTCAAGAAGCACCTGCGCGCCCAGGAGGTGGCCCGGGACAACCGCCTGCCGTGCGTCTACCTCGTCGACTCCGGTGGGGCGTTCCTGCCCCTGCAGGACGAGGTGTTCCCCGACCGGGAGCATTTCGGGCGCATCTTCCGCAACCAGGCCCAGCTGTCGGCGCTCGGCTGCGGTCAGATCGCCGTGGTGCTGGGCTCCTGCACCGCCGGAGGGGCCTACGTGCCGGCGATGAGCGACGAGACCATCATCGTCCGCGAGCAGGGCACGATCTTCCTCGGCGGACCGCCGCTGGTGAAGGCCGCCACGGGCGAGGAGGTCACCGCCGAGGAGCTCGGCGGCGGGGAGCTGCACGCCCGCACCTCGGGCGTGGTCGACCACCTCGCCGTCGACGACGCCCACGCGCTGGCGCTGGCCCGTGACGCCGTCGCGACACTGCCGACCAGGACCGCTCACCGCGATGCTGCCCTCGACGGCGCGGGGCCGCTGGAGCTGGAGCTGCGCCCACCCGAGCCACCGGCCTACGACCCCGAGGAGCTGTACGGCATCGTGCCCAGCGACGTGCGCCAGCCCTACCCCGTGCGGGAGGTCATCGCCCGCATCGTGGACGGCTCGCGCTTCCACGAGTTCAAACCGCTGTACGGCGAGACCCTGGTCACCGGGTTCGCCCACATCCACGGGATCCCCGTCGGCATCATCGCCAACGACGGGATCCTGTTCCGCGAGTCGGCGCTCAAGGGCGCCCACTTCATCCAGCTCTGCGACCAGCGGCGCATCCCGCTGCTGTTCCTGCAGAACATCGCCGGGTTCATGGTCGGCCGGGAGTACGAGGCGGGTGGCATCGCCAAGGACGGCGCCAAGCTCGTCACAGCCGTGGCGTGCGCCCGGGTACCGAAGCTGACGGTGGTGATCGGTGGTTCCTTCGGTGCGGGCAACTACGCGATGTGCGGACGGGCCTACGACCCCAGGTTCCTGTGGATGTGGCCGAACGCCCGCATCAGCGTCATGGGCGGCGAGCAGGCCGCAACCGTGCTGGCCACCGTCAAGCGCGACCGGATCGAGGCCGATGGTGGCGACTGGTCCAGCACCGAGGAGGAGCGCTTCAAGGCGCCGATCCGGGCGACCTACGAGGGGCAGGGCCACCCCTACCACGCGACCGCACGGCTCTGGGACGACGGGCTGATCGAGCCGGCCCAGACCCGCGACGTGGTCGGGCTCGGGCTGGCCGCCGCCGTCGACGCTCCCGTCGGGGCGATCCGGCGCGGCGTGCTGCGGATGTGAGGGAGGACGGCGTGATCACTCGTGTGCTGGTCGCCAATCGCGGTGAGATCGCCCGCCGGATCATCCGCACCTGCCGTGAGCTCGGCCTCGCCACGGTCGCCGTGTACAGCGACGCCGACGCCGACGAGCCCCACGTCCGCGACGCGGATGTGGCGGTACGTCTCGGCCCGGCCCCGGCTCCCGCCAGCTACCTCGACGCGACGCGGCTGCTCGAGGCCGCGGCGCAGACCGGTTGCGACGCCGTCCACCCGGGCTACGGCTTCCTCGCCGAGGATCCCGCCTTCGCCCGCGCGGTGACCGAGGCGGGGCTGACCTTCGTCGGCCCCGCAGCCGAGGTCATCGCCCTGATGGGCGACAAGGCGGCAGCCAAGCGCCGACTCGCCGACGCCGGTGTTCCCGTGGTGCCCGGGGAGAACCGTGCCAACCTCGACGACGCAGCGCTGCTCGTGTCGGCGGAGAAGGTCGGCTTCCCCCTGGTGGTCAAGGCGGTGGCTGGCGGCGGCGGCACGGGCATGCGGGTGGTGACCGATCCCGAGGCGCTGGCCAGCGCGCTGGTCGCCGCCCGGCGGGAGGCCCGTGGTGCCTTCGGTGACGACCGCCTGATCCTCGAGCGATTGGTCAACCGGCCGCGCCACATCGAGGTGCAGGTCTTCGCCGACGCCCACGGCAACGTGATCCACCTGTTCGAACGCGAGTGCTCGGTCCAGCGTCGCCACCAGAAGCTCGTGGAGGAAGCGCCGTCGGCAGCCGTGGACGACCGTCTCCGGGAGCGCTTGGGAGCCGCGGCGGTGACCGCGGCGCGGGAGGTCGGTTACCTCGGGGCCGGGACGCTCGAGTTCCTCGTCGACGGCACGACGATCGACACCGACGAGCCCAGGTTCTACTTCCTGGAGATGAACACCCGGCTCCAGGTCGAGCACCCCGTCCCCGAGCTGATCACGGGCCTCGACCTCGTCGCGCTGCAGCTGTCGGTCGCCGCCGGGCAGCCGCTGCCGGTGACCCAGGCGTCGCTGACCCGGACCGGCCACGCCATCGAGGTCCGGCTCTACGCCGAGGACCCCGTCGAGCAGCTGCCCCAGATCGGCACGGTCCACGCCCTGCGGCTGCCCACCGGCCCCGGCGTGCGCTGCGACGTCGGCGTCGACACCGGCAGCGCCGTCACCCGTCACTATGACCCGATGGTCGGCAAGCTCATCGCCCACGGACCCGATCGTGCAGGCGCGATCCACCGGCTCCGGGAGGCGCTGGCCGGGACGAGCCTGCGCGGGGTCGTCACCAACATCGAGCTGCTGGACGCCGTCCTGGCCCACCCGGCCTTCGCGGCGGGCGACCTGACGACCTCCTTCCTCACCGACCATCTGGCCGGGTGGCGACCTGAGCCACTCGCGGCGCCGCAGGTCGCCGCCGCCGCGCTCGCGCTCCACGACGCCGGTCGCACCGCGGACCCCGCCTCGCCCTGGAGCCGCCTCGGGGCGGTTCGCACCGGTGGCGGCGGGTGGCCGCTCGCCCTCGCCGACCGGATCACCGCTGCGGACCAGCCACACCGGCTCCTGGTGACCACGCGGGGTAGCCGCACCGAGATCACGGGCGACGGTGGCCACCTCGACCCCGTCGAGCTCGGCCCCGACGACGTCGAGGTGATCACGGGCCCGGAGGGTCGACGCCACGTCTGGTTCCACCACCGGGGTCGGACCCGGGTCCTCGACGAGGTCCCCGCCGTCCGTCACGCCGACGCCAGCGCCCCGACGGGTGCGGCGACCTTCACCGCTCCCATGCCCGGCACGGTCATCGCGGTCGAGGTCGCCGCGGGCACGGAGGTCCACGCCGGCGCCACCCTGGTGATCGTCGAGGCGATGAAGATGGAGCACCCCGTCCGGGCGCCGGTGGCCGGCACGGTGACCGCCGTCCACGTGCACCCGGGACAGGGCGTGGACGCCGGCACCACGTTGCTCGCCTTCGAGCCCGCCGCCGAGCCTGCGGCACCGGCCCACCCAGGGGGATGACCGTGCAGCTGCCCGAACGCGTCAGGATCGTCGAGGTGGGCCCGCGCGACGGGCTGCAGAACGAACCGGGCATCGTGCCGACGGCAGTGAAGATCGCGTTCATCGATCGCCTGGCGGCCACGGGGCTCGAGGTCGTGGAGGCGACCTCCTTCGTGCGGGCCGACCTGGTCCCCCAGCTGGCCGACGCGGCAGAGGTGCTGACCGGGATCACACCCCGACCGGGCGTGCGCTACCCGGTGCTGGTCGCCAACGACCGGGGGCTGGACCGGGCGCTGGAGGCCGGGGCGCAGGAGATCGCGGTGTTCGCCTCGGCGTCCGAACCCTTCAGCGAACGCAACCTCGGCCGCGGGATCGACGACAGCCTCGAGCGCTTCGGTGGGGTCATCCGCCGCGCGAGGCGGCACGACCTGCGGGTGCGTGGCTACGTCTCCATGGTGTGCGGCTGCCCCTACCAGGGTGAGGTGCCGACCGAGGACGTCGCCCGGGTCACCACCGCACTGTTCGAGCTCGGGTGCGACGAGGTGTCGCTGGGTGACACGATCGGCGTCGGCACGGCCCTGCAGGTCCAGGAACTGATCGAGGTGCTGTCACGGACGGTGCTGGTCGACCGGCTGGCGGTGCACCTGCACGACACCTACGGGCAGGGGTTGGCCAACACCCTGGCGGCTTTCGAGGCGGGCGTGAGGATCGCCGACACCAGCGCCGGTGGACTCGGCGGCTGCCCCTTCGCGGCCGGCGCCACCGGCAACCTCGCCACCGAGGATCTGCTCTACGCGCTGGAGGGCTCGGGGGTGCACACCGGGGTCGACCTGTCGGAGGTCATCTCGGTCACCGGCTGGATGTCCGAGCAGCTCGGGCGTCCACCGGTGTCCCGGGTCGCCCGCGCCGTCCTGGCCCGGAACCCCGACGGCTGAAGCTGTCGCCTCGAGCTTGCTCGGGACCGGGCCGTGTGGTTGGGTTGGTCTGCGGCCGCCGGCGACGGGGGTCGCAGACAACCGAACACCATGCAGCAGGGGAAGTCCGGTCGGATTCCGGCACTGACCCGCAACCGTAGGTCGTCCACGCCCCAGGTCACCCTGACCACCGGAGCGTGCCAGGCGACGAGTCGGGATACCTGCTCGTGGCGAGCGGCTCCATCCACCGTCGAGGTCTGCGGGGCGGAGCCCGGGCGAGCTCCGCCCGAGCGTCCGTCCTCCTGCGTACACGTGACCACGTGTCCCGGGGGGACGTCGTCGTCTCTGGGCAGATCCGTGCGGGCACCACCGTCTCGGACCGCTCACCGAAGGCACCCACGTGGCTCGTCCCACCGCCCGCTCCACCCTCAGCAGCACCCTCGCCCTGCTCACCGCCCTCACGCTGCTCCTCGCCCTGGTCCCGACCGCCCCCGCCGCGGCGCTCGCGCGCCCGAGCGACGACCGCGCCGAGTTCATCGAGGGTCGGTTCCGCGACACGAGCGACTTCGGGGACTTCTCCTCCCCCCTGACCCAGTCCCTGGCCGTGCTCGCCCTCGCCCGTGCCGGTGAGGTCGACGCCACCTCGCCGGCGGTCCGGCTGCTGCTGCAGCAGCAGTGCGCCGACGGTGGGTTCCCTTCGACCTTCGTCGCACCGAAGGCCGACGGCTCCGCCCCGGACTGCGCACCATCGGTCGACACGACCTCCTTCGTCGTCCAGGCCCTCGACGCGGTCGGCGCCGACGACGCCGTCGGCGCGGCCACCGCCTGGCTCGCGTCGCAGCAGGCCGACGACGGCAGCTACGCCTCACCCGACGGGACGAACACCAACTCCACCGGGCTGGCCGCGGTGGCACTCCACCTCGGTGGGGA
>PWWI01000168.1 GCA_003561535.1 Nitriliruptoraceae bacterium | reverse complement strand
TGCAGCTCATGGTCAAGCGCTACGAGCGGTTCGGGGGCTCACCCGAGATCGCCGAGAAGGCCGGCCTGCTGGCCCTGCTCGGCGGGCTGCTCGGTGCCCGCATCGGCTACATCATCCCGCGGTTCCTGGAGGGCGGCGCCCATGGTGCGGCCTACATCACCCGGCCCGGCGACATCCTGGCGATCTGGCAGGGCGGGCTGGCGTTCTTCGGCGGGCTGGTCGGAGGGGCGCTGTTCGTGATCGTCTACGTCCGCGCCAAGCGTGCTGACATCCCGGCCATGATGGACGCGGTCGCTCCCGCGCTGCCGCTGGCCCAGGCGATCGGGCGGTGGGGGAACTACTTCAACCAGGAGCTGTTCGGCCGCCCCACGAACCTGCCCTGGGCGCTGGCGGTGGACGACCGCGTCGCGGAGCGCGCCGGCTACCCGCCCGGGACGACCTTCCACCCGACCTTCCTGTACGAGTCGCTGTGGAACCTCGCCCTGGTGGGCGTGATCCTGTGGCTCGACCGGGCCGGGAAGCTGAGGCGCCGTGGCTCGCTGCTGTTCGTCTACCTGATCGGCTACGGCATCGGCCGTGGCTGGATCGAGACGCTGCGGATCGACACGATCGAGCGCTACCTCGGACTGTCCCGCAACAACTGGATCGCGATCGCCGTGGTGCTGATCGGCGTGGTCGGACTGGTGTGGTGGGAGCGGAGAGGGCCCGGCGAACGGCTGGACGGCCGCAGCGACACCGATTGACATTGACACCGACGACCACCGTGCCACGCGGTGGCGATCCATACGCGACCGGAAGGGAGCTCGACCATGTGCAGCAAGGCCACCTGCCGCGCCTGCGGCAAGACGACCTGGGCGGGCTGCGGCCAGCACGTCACCCAGGTGATGGCGCGGGTGCCGCGCGACCAGCAGTGCACCTGCACCGACGCCGAACAACGTGCCGCCGCCCCGAGCTCCGGCGGTGGTTGGCTGTCGAAGCTGCTCGGCCGCTGAGCCGGGACGACGCGCTGGCGACGGGACCGCTCAGACGGCGGCGAACCACCCCATCGCACCCCGGTCGGCCAGGCTCGACTGGTGCGGGTGGAACATGTAACGGCCCGCCTCCGGCAGGGTGAACTCCACGATGGCCCGCTCCCCCTGGGTCAGGGCCACGATGTCGGTGTGCTCGTCGGGCTCCAGGGCGGTCCCGGAGCGGAAGACGTCGAAGGTCTGGGCGTGGAGGTGGAAGGACGCGATCGGGTCGTGCTCGAGCAGGTTGACGAGGTAGACCCGGACGAGCTCCCCCACGGGGACACGGATCGGGAACCGGTGGTAGGCACCGGCCACGCCGTTGAAGGCCACCAGCTCGTTGCGACCGTCACCGTCCAGGTCCCACCCACCGAGCACCAGCACGACCTCCAGCGCCGGTGGTCTGCCACCCGGAGGGTCCACGATCATCGCGCCGTACAACCCGCGCCCGATGTGCTCGGCGATGGGCGCGGTGTGGCAGTGGTAGGGGTGCAGCCCGAAGGGCTCGGCGATCACGTCGTAGGTGAACTCCCCGCCGGGTGGGATCGGCTCCCAGCCGTCCATGGCCGGGTCGTGCCGGCCGTGGAGGTGGACGTTGTGGGCGTGGGAGGTGTGGTTGGCCATACGGATGCGGAGCCGGTCGCCCTCGGTGGCGCGCAGGATCGGACCCGGCACCGAGCCGTCGTAGGTCCACGCATCCACGATCACCCCGTCACCGACGGCGAGCTGGCGCGCCGTGACCGACAGGTCGTAGTCGCGGGTCACCCCACGGCGGCCGTCGGGCGGCGGGGGGAAGGTGACCGCGTCGAGGTCGGCCTGGGTCAGCGAGGTCGGTGGCGCGGTCGCGTGGCCGTAGAGGCCGTGCTGGGTCCCCGCCGAGCTGCCAACGACCGCCGACGGCGGCTCCGCAGCCCCGTAGCCGTGGTGCTCCGGTCCGCGGTCCTCGGCGACGGCCGGCGCGTGACGGTGCGGGATCAGCTCGTGGCCGAGCACCCCACCGCCCACCGCGAAGGCCCCGGCGATCCCGGCACGCCGCAGGACGTCCCGGCGGCTCCACCCCGCCGGCTGTTCCTCGGCGGCGTCCGGCTCGGAGGTGGGCTCCCCGTCCATCAGCCTGCGGCGCCCAGGCCTGCCGTGACCCCGAGCACCGCGAGCCAGGCCGCCACCCCACCGCCGACGTAGGTCGCCGCCAGCCACCGCGGCAGCGACGGGCTGGCGAGCAGGTACCCGGCGGCACCCACGACCGGGACGACCAGCACCACCACCGACCAGCCGACCGCGGCACCTCTGCTCAGCTCCGCCCCGTTCACCCGCCGCGACAGGTCCCACAGCGCGACGGCGATCCACGCCCCCAGCACGGCGAAGGGCAGCACCGTGGCGTACAAGCCGATGACCACCTGCAGCGCACCCATCACGTGACCTTCCGTCGTCGTCCGTCGTCGGGCCTCACAGCAGCCCCCCGAGTACCGCGGCCCCTCCCAGCAGGACCCCCAGGACCACCGTGGCTCCGACGACGCTCACCCAGCGCAGCCACCGCGGCAAGCTCGCGCCACCGGCCAGCAGGTAGGCGGGTGCACCGAGGAAGGGGACCACCAGCACGCCCGCGGTCCAGGCGACCGTGGCCCCGACACCGAGGTCGTCTCGCCGCGCGAGGTCGAGCAGCGCCAACGCCACCCAGGAGACGAAGAGCGCGAAGGGGGCCAGCCAGCCCAGCACCGCGAACAGGGTGGAGAACCCGCCCATGCCGAAGGGCACCCCGGCCACCAGCGGCGCGGAGGCCCGGTCGACGACCAGCTCCGCCGGCGCGTCGGGCACCTCGATGTCATCGAGGTCGAGCCCGAAGCCCGCGAACACCTCCACCGCCGGGACCACGGGCGCATCGACACCGCCCGGCAGCGGTGCCTGGTCCGGCGGGTGGGGCGTGTCGCGGTAGTCGTTGACTGGTTGGAGCCCGAACTCGCTCTCGGCCACGAGCCCGACGAAGGACAGGGTCGGCGCCAGGTGGTACCGCGACGGTGTACGGAACGCGCCACGGTCGGGATCGGCGGGAGCGGCCTGCGCCCCGGCGACCGCGTCGGGCCCGCAGCCGGCGGTCGTCTCCAGCGCGCCGGGCACGGTCCGCGAGGGGGTGTTGCCGTCGAAGCAGTTGCCCGTCAACGCCGGGCCGGCCAGCACCAGGTCGGCGTAGCCGGACCCCTCGATCACGTTGTCGGTGACGACGTTGCCGCCGCTCATCCAGAAGTTGCGGCTGAGGTTCGGGCCGACGGTCACCGCGCTGCGCTCGTGGTTGACGATCCGGTTGCGGGTCACCAGGGTGTCCATCCCACCGGTCAGCAGCACCCCGTTGCCGAAGGCCGACCACTGCAGGCTCAAGGCCGGGGCCTCGCGGCTGTCGTTGTCGTGGATCAGGTTGCCGGCGATGGTCACGCGGCCGAAGGGTGGCAGCCGTTGGGAGTCGAGGGTGTTGGGCACGATCCCCGAGACGTTGTGCCGCCACACGGAGTCGATGATGAACACCTCGGAGGCGTTGGTGCCGGAGTAGCCCATGCCGTTGTTCTCGGCGATCACGTCGGTCAGGACCGCGTCACAGGGGTCGCACTGCCCGACGTAGAAGCCGGCGTCCTTCGAGCCGCTGGCGTAGCTGTGCTCGAAGAGCCCGTCGGTGGAGTCGAAGGCGTAGATGCCGTAGATCGCGTTGTTGATCGAGGTGAGGTAGGAGCCGCGGTAGCCGCGCACCGCGGTCCAGTAGATGCCGTTGCCGGTGGTGTTGCGGACGGTGAGGTTCTCCACCGCGACGCCGTCGGCGGCGACGGTGTTGATGCCGATCGGGCGCTCGTGCTCCCCGTCGACGATGACGGCGTTGCGGTCGGTGCCCCGGATCGTGAGGTACGGCGTCGCGATGTCGACCTGTTCCTTGTAGACGTAGCGACCGTCGTCGGCGAGGTGCTCGGGGGTCTCCGGCGCCGGCGCGATCAGCACCAGGTCACCGGGGTCGGCCGCATCCACGGCGTTCTGGATCGTCGGATGCTCCTCTGGGACCCGGCGGGTGAGCCCGGTCCACTCCGTCACCGGGTCGGTGGGAGCGTCGTCCCCCGCCGCCTGGAAGTCGACGTCGCCGACCACCAGCGTCGCGGCCATCCCGGACGCGCCGTCGGCAGGAGCGTGCAGCGAGCAGTAGAAGCGGTAGACGCCGGGCTCGTCGAAGGTGATCACGACCTCCTCGTCCGGCTCCATCAGGTCGAACCGTTCGCCGCCGACCGCCTCACCGGTCGACCAGGCACCGTCGACGTCGATCGCGTTGTGGGGCACGACCCCGCGGTTGCGGAAGCGCACGGCCTCGCCCTCGGCGATGCGGGTCACCTCGCGGTCGAAGAAGTTGTCCTCCATGTCGATCGTGCGGGCGAACTCAGGCGCACTCGAGCACGCCCCTGCGAGCACCGCCAGGACGGAGAGGACGAGCACCACGCCGAGCCCGGCCCCACGACCGGGCCCACGACCGGGCCCACGTCTGCGCCACACCAACGTCCGTCTCCCACGCCGACCGCACACACCACTGGCGGGCGGAACGGTAGCAAGCGAAGCGTTCCGTGGACGACCGCGCCGGTCCGCAACCGCGGGGTCACGCACCGGACAGCGGCGGCTGGTTCCCGACCCCGCCGCGAGGTCACGGGGGCCGCGCTGCTCACCCGACCCGGCGCGGCAGGCCGACGGCCACGTTCACGTCCCCGCCGTAACGCACGTGGGTGGGCGGGCGTCCCTCGACGTCGTAGCCGGCTGCCGTCGTGAGCCCGTCGTCGAGGTGGTGCAGGCGCACATGGCGCAGGG
>PWWI01000033.1 GCA_003561535.1 Nitriliruptoraceae bacterium | reverse complement strand
GAACTGGTGGGGGCCGACCTCGAGGTGGAAGAGATCCGTGACTTCATCGGTTGCGACTCTCTGCACTACATCTCGTTGAACGGCCTGATCGCCTCGACCCCTCACCAGCGGGAGAAGCTGTGCACCGCGTGCTTCAGCGGCGAGTACCCGATCCCCGTACCTGGGGAGCACGAGCAGCTCGCCCAGATCAAGTTCGATTTCTCAGAGACGATGTGACCGCGTCCGGCCCCGCCTCGGTGGCGCGGGCCGCGAACCCGGACGCTGCTGGCGCTCCCCGGAGGGCCTCCCGCGCCGCCGCGACCAGCGGAGCCACTGGGGGAGCGACCAGCGGAGCCACTGGGGGAGCGACCAGCCGAGCCACCAGCCGAGCCACCAGCCGAGCCACCAGCCGAGCCACCAGCGGAGCGGCCCGCGGCGCGGCGTGGCCGCTGATCCTTCTCGCCGGCTCGGTCCTGCTCGCGGCGTGCGGGGGCGGGAGCGCGCTAGGTGAGGAGGCCGGGGTGGTGGCCGCCCCGGACCCGCGTGACTGGCCCGCGGTCCTGGCCGCAGCCGACGGCACCACTGTCGACCTCCACATGTGGGGCGGCTCGACCGAGATCAACACCTTCGTCGATGAGGTGTACGGGCCGGCGCTGGCCGAGCTCGGCGTGCGCCTGAACCGCGTCCCTGTGGCCGACACCGCCGATGCGGTCAACACCGTGCTCGGTGAGCTGGAGGCCGGGCGCACCGACCCCGGCTCGGGCGCGATCGACCTCATCTGGCTGAACGGGGAGAACTTCGCCACGATGCGTCAGGCCGATGCGCTGCTGGCCACCGGATGGGCCGAGCACCTGCCCAACGCCGCTCTCGTCGACTGGGACGATCCGGCGGTGGCCTTCGATGCCGGCCGGCCCGTGGCGTTCACCACCTCGCCGTGGGGCAGTGCCCAGTTCCAGTTCGTCGCCGACACCGCCCGCACCCCAGCACAGGAGCTGCCCCGCTCCTACGCCGAGCTGTCGGTGTGGATCCGGGAACGCCCCGGCCGGTTCACCTACCCGGCCCCACCGGCCTTCCACGGCACACGTTTCCTGACCCAGTGGTTCCACGAGTTGGACGGCGACTCCGACGCCTGGGTCGAGGAGTTCGACGAGGACCGCTACACCGAGGTGGCTGGGGAGCTGTTCGCCCTGCTGGAGGAGCTGGCTCCTGCCCTGTGGCGCGGAGGGGTGACCTACCCCAACGAGATCGCCGACCTCGACCGGTTGTTCGCCAACGGCGAGGTGGACCTGACCTTCACCCAGTTGCCGGCCGGGATCGGGGCCAACATCGACGCCGGCGTCCTGCCCGCGACGGCCCGCCCCTTCGTGTTCGACACCGGCACGATCGGCGACCACCACTACCTCGCCATCCCGCTCAACGCCGCCGACGCGGCCGCCGCCATGGTGTTCGCGGACCTCGTGCTCGATCCGGCGTTGCAGGCCGCGAAGCTCGATCCGGTCAACGGTTGGGGTGACGGCATCGCCATCTCGCCCGACCGGCTCGACGCCGGGCAGCGCGCCGCGATCGACGCGGTCACCGCCGGGCTCGGTGACGAGGCCGTGCCGCCTGCGGAGCTCGAGGCGGTCCGGACCTCGAACCCGCTGGCGGAGCTCACGATCCGGCTGGAGGCGGACTGGGATCGAAGGATCCGCCAGGGCCGCGGCGGGTGAGCGCACCGCTGCTGGTGCAGCAGGCCCGTCGATGGTCCCGGGACGACACCGTGCGGACCTGGGCCGGGTTGGCGCCGGCCCTGGCGGTGGTCGGGGTGCTGTTCGGTGGAGCGGTGTGGTCGGCGCTCAGCCGCTCCCTGGGCGTCGGCGCGATCGGGACGGCTGGCCCGAGCCTCGCCGCCTACCGCCGCCTGTTCGCCGATCCGGAGTTCTGGCCCTCGGTGGCGCTGACCGCCCACGTCGCGGTCACCTCGACGCTGCTGTCGGTCGTGCTCGGGGTCGGAGCCGCGCTCCTGCTGCGGCGGGTGCGCGTCGGCCGGCAGTCGCTGACCACGCTGTTCCAGTTCAACCTGCCGATCCCCCACGTGATCGGTGCCGTGGCGATCCTCCTGCTGCTCGGGCAGAGCGGGTTCGTGTCCCGCCTGACGACGAGCGTCGGATGGACCGCAGCACCCGCCGACTTCCCGGCGCTGCTGTACGACCCCTACGCCGTCGGGGTGATCGTGCAGTACGTGTGGAAGGAGGTGCCCTTCGTCGGCATCGTCGCCCTGGCGATCCTCAGGGCCGCCGGCGATGACCTCGAGGTCGCCGCCGCCACCCTCGGGGCCTCGGCCTGGCAGCGGTTCCGGTTCGTCACCCTGCCCGTGCTGCTGCCCGGCGTGCTGTCCACGGCGATCATCGTGTTCGCCTTCGCCTTCGGGACCTTCGAGGTGCCGTTGCTGCTCGGTGCGAGCTACCCGGCGGTGCTGCCCGTCCTGGTCCACCAGCGCTACACCGACGTCGACCTCGCCAGCCGTCCCGAGGCGATGGCCCTGGCCGTGGTCGTGACCGCGATCGTGGTGGTGGTCGTCCTGGTGGGCGTCGCCCTGGCGCGACGAGCCGTCCGGAGGGCAGGGGCGTGAGCGCGCACGGGACCGGAACTCCGACGCCGGGATCGACCGTCGGTTCCCCGCCTGCAGCGTCCTCCTTGCCGCAGACCGGCCGGCGGTCGGCGTCGCCACCCACCCCGATCGGCCGACCGGGGCCAGCAGCCGCCGGCGTCGAGGGCCCCGGCCGCGGCAGCCCCGGCCACGGCCGGCCCGGCGGCCCCGGCCACGGCCGGCCCGGCACCACCGTCGCCGCGGCGGCGCTGGTCGCTCTCCTCCTCCTGCCCTTCCTGCCCCTGGTGCTGACCAGCCTCTCCCGCGGCTACTTCCACCCGCAGATCCTCCCCGAGACCTGGTCGCTGCGGGCCTGGCGACTGGTGCTGGCACCCGGTGCCGGGACCTGGGTGGCGCTGCGCGACAGCCTCATGGTGGCAGCCGGGGTCACGTTGGTCTCTCTCGTGGTCGCCGTGCCGGCTGGGCGGGTCCTCGGTACCCGGGCCTTCCGCGGTCGACGAGTCGTCGAGGTGGTGGTGCTGCTGCCGGTGCTGGTCCCCGGCATCGCGGTCGCCATCGGGCTGCACGTGACCTTCCTGCGTCTCGGGCTGGCCGGCACCCTGCCGGGTGTCGTTCTCGTCCACCTCGTGCCGGCGACCCCCTACGTCGTGCTGCTGAGCGCGGGGGTGTTCGCCAACGCGGACCTCGGGCTCGAGGACCAGGCCCGCACCCTTGGGGCGAACCGCCGTCAGGTGGCCTGGTCGGTGACCCGCCCCCTGGTGGCCCCTGGATTGGCGGTCGCTGCCCTGTTCGGCTTCCTGGTGTCGTGGGGCCAGTACGCCACGACCCTGGTCGTCGGCGGTGGTCGGGTCGTGACGCTGCCCATCCTGCTGTTCGCCTCCGCGGCCGGGGGTGACACCGCGGTCACCGCGGCCACGGCCCTGGTCCACGCGCTGCCGGCGGTGGGGCTGCTGGTCGTGACCGCCCGGATCCTCGGTCGCGACGTGCCGACCCTGGGAGGCGCCCGGTGACCGACCGTGACGGGCCGGCCCCGCTCCACCTGCGTGGCGTCACCAAGCGCTACGGCGAGGTGGTGGCCCTCGACGGCGTCGACCTCGAGGTGGCGCCGGGGCTGATCACCACCCTGGTCGGGCCCTCCGGGTGCGGCAAGTCCACGCTGCTCGGTGTCGTCGCCGGCCTGACCGCACCGACCGCCGGCCGGGTCCACCTCGGTGGCCGTGACGTCACCGAACTGCCCGCCGAGCGGCGCGGCGTCGTCCTGGTGTTCCAGGAGCACCGGCTGTTCCCCTTCCTGACCGCGCTCGAGGACGTGGCGTTCGGCCTGCGGATGCGCGGCGTGCCCCGGCGGGAGCGCGAGCGGCGGGCCGCCACCATGCTCGAGCGCGTTGGTCTGGGAGGCCTCGGCAGCCGGCGGCCGGCCGAGCTGTCGGGCGGCCAGCGGCAGCGGGTCGCCCTGGCCCGGGCGCTGGTGCTCGACCCGCAGGTGCTGCTGCTCGATGAACCGCTGGCGAGCCTCGACCCCCACCTGCGTGACGGACTGCGCGAGCTCGTGGTCGAGCTGCAGCGCGAGCGCGCGCTGACCACCCTGGTCGTCACCCACGACCGGGAGGAGGCCGTGGTGTTCGGTGACCGGCTGGCGGTCCTGCTCGACGGTCGGCTCCACCAACACGCCGAGCCCCGGGACGTGGTCGAACGCCCGGCGACCGGGGAGGTGGCCCGGTTCATCGGCGCCACGGAGGTCCTGCCCGGTCGGCGGACCGGGGACCGGGTGACGACGCCGGTCGGTCCCCTGCCGCTGCCCGTGGGGGTTCCAGGACCGGGGGGCCGGGCGGCGGCCGGGGCGGAGGGGGCGGAGATGGCGGAGCCGGCGAAGGGGGCGGAAGGGGCGGGCGGGGCCGACGTCGAGGTGGTCCTTCGCCGAGACCGGTTGCGGCTGCGCGCCGCTGAGGCCGCCACGGACAGCGGGCCCGGGGCCCCCGACGATGTGCGATCCGAGCGCTGCCTGCTGGCCGGCCGGGTGGCGGCTGCGCGCTACCTCGGCACCCGGACCCGGGTCACCGTGACCATCGACGGCCATGAGCTCACCGTGGAGGCGCCGAGCGCGGAGCTCGCAGCCTTCGGTGCCGGCGCGGCCGTCACGCTGAAGGTCCCGGCGGAGGCCGTCTGGCTCGTACCGGCCGGCCCCTCGCGGTGAGCGGGCGGCGGGTTCACTGCTGGCCGGTCGCCGGGGTCCTGGGCATCCTCATCCCGGGTCGATCACCACGATCCGGTCGCACCCGTCGACGCCGGGATGGACGGTGGCGTGGCCGCCGACCGCACCGGACGGTTGCCCGGTCACCTCGATCTCCTCACCCGGGGCCGCCAGGCGGTCGAGGATGAACACCTCGCCGGTCCCCGGGCGGTACAGCACCAGCGCGTCCCGTCCCCGGCAATCCAGGTCGGCCGTCAGCAGCTGGTCCTGCGGGTCCGCGTCCAGCAGGAGACGCCGAGGTGGACCGCCAGCGACGGCCACCGACAGCTGACGACCATCCCATCGGATCGGGGTCGCGCAGCTGCGACCCTCGAGGCCAACCAGCAGCAGCTCGCCTGCCCCCTCCGGTGGCGCCACATCCTCGCAGACGGGGTCCGGCGCGGCGGGCAGCAGCGAGGCCGACGTGCGCGCCGGCGCGGGACGGGATCGGTCACTATCGGGCAGCACCACCGGCAGGACGGCCGCGGCGGTCAGCAGGAGTGCGACGAGCGTCAGCGATCGCCGGACGGGGCGACGTGGCCGCTCGCCCGTCGGCTCCGCCTCGGGCGTCGGTTCCGCCTCGGGTGTCGGTTCTGCGTGGGGTGTGGGCTCCGCCTCGCCCACCTCCGCGGCGCTCGGTGGCGGTGACGTGGGGGCGGCGTCGCGGGCGGCGTCGCGGGCGGCCCGGTCCAGGAGGCTGGCCAGCTGCGCCGCGCTCGCCGGGCGGTCGGTGGGGTCCTGGGCCGTCGCCTGCGCGATCGCCTCGAGCAGCGATCGCGGGGCGTCCACCAGCTGCGCCGGGGGTTCGGGGGCGACGGGCCCGTTCCGTGGGTCGCCGGCCAGGGGGCGTTCGGGGCCAGGTGCCGTGCCCGGAGGCGAGCCGACCAGCGCCGTGGAGAGGACCGCACCCAGCGCGACGAGGTCATCGGACGCAGCAGGAGCAGGTAGGTCGCCCGGCGGCGCGCACGGGGCGAGCTCAACGGTGAGGTCAACGGGCGGCGACCCGGACCGCTCAGGTCGAGCGTGGCCGGAGCTGGTCAGGGCGCCGGCGAGCAGCGGTCGTCCTCCGGCGTCGAACCGCACGTCCTCGAGGGTGATCGTCCCCTGCAGGCTGCCATGGTCGTGGAGCGCCTGGAGTGCTGAGGCGATCCGCGCCCCGGTGGCCGCCACGACCGGGGCCGGCAGCCCGCCGGGTGCCCGAGTCAGAGCGTCGGCCAGGGAGCCTCCCGGGGTGGCCGGGGACACGACCGCGATCCCGGTGCGGGTCGGGACGACGTCGAGCACGGCGAGCAGGTGGGGATGCTGGCAGTGACGCCGTCGCTCCAGATCCTGCGAGACCAGGGTCAGCAGCGGCTCAGCTGCGACGAGGTGTTCGACGGACAGCAGGCGGCCGGGGTGGCCGACGGCTTCGGCGCGGTACACGCCACCTGTCGGGCCTTCGGACATGCGTCCGCGGAGGCGGTAGCCAGGTACCTCGAGTGTCACCGTTGCCCCGTCCGTCCAACCGTCCGACCGGATCCGGGTCCCCAACCACCCGAGTCGAGGTGGACGGCGTGGTGTGAGAGGGTATGGTATGCATCAGCGGGCGGGGGGGCAACGCCCGGGATGCCGGCAACGGTCGAGCTCACGAACGGGGAGGCGATGGAGGGGGAGGCCAGGCTGAGACGGTTCGTTGAGTTCGGGGTGTGGTGCGCGGCACTGGCTGGTGGTACGGCGCTGGTCCACGCTCTGGGCACCGGTTCACTCGCGGCGCCGCCGACCGATCCGGCCACGTGGGGGACCTGGCTGGGCGGGCGCGAGCCCCTGGTCGCCAGCATGGCGTTGCTGCGTCTGCTCGTGCTGGCGGTGTGCTGGTACCTGGTGGGGGTGACCAGCGTCGGTCTCGTCGCCCGTCTGCTGCGGGCCACCCGCCTCCTGCGGATCGCCGACGCGCTGACCCTGCCGCCGGTGCGGCGGCTGCTCCAGCAGACCCTCGGTGTCGCTCTGGCGACGGCGATGGTGACCTCGGTGACCAGCCCTGGTGGCGGCGCGGTGTCGACCCCCTCGACGGTGCGGTTGGCAGCCGCCGCGGCGGAGGACGACGGGTCGACGCCCGACGGGTCGCTGGGGGGAGGGCAGGGGCCGGTGACGTCCACCGGTGACGGATCGCCATCGGTGACCCTGCGTGGCCTGCCCTACCCCCCCATCGCGGGCCGTCCGGGGCCGGATGCGACCGTCGTCGACCCGGTGGAGCCGGGCAACTCGGCACCGGACGCCGCCGTGTCCCCGCAGACCCGGCCATCAGCACCGACCCGGCCATCCGCACCGGCCCGGCCGCTCGCGCCGGCCACGGTGTTGCTGCCGTGGCAGGTCGGCAGCGAGCCGGGAGCGGCCGGCGATCGGGAAGGGACGGACCACCCTGAGGCGCCGAGCGCGCCCACCTCGGCGAACGCGCCGATCGCGCCGGCCGCGCCGGCCGACGACCCCGGCCCGGTCACCCACACCGTGCGGACCGGCGAGTCGCTGTGGCGGATCGCGAGCGCCCAGCTCACGCAGGAGCACGGCCGGTCCCCCTCCGACGCCGAGGTGGTGCCGTACTGGCGGGAGCTGATCGAGCGCAACCGTGATCGCCTCCCTGACCGCGACGACCCTGACCTGATCCTGCCCGGACAGGTGCTGCTCCTGCCGCCGGTGCTGTCATGAGCTGGCAGCCACCCGAACGTGACGCCTTCCTCGAGCTCGGCGATGCCGCGCGGGTGGACGAGGAGATCGCCGCCCGGGGTGAGCGACGCAGCCGGTTGTCGCGGGCACAGGAGGTCGCGACCTGGGATGGAACCCTCGAGGACCTCGCCGAGCATCGGCAGCGGGTGATCGTCAGGCTGGCCGGAGGTCGCAGCTACCTCGGTGCCCTCGTCGCGTTGGGTCGCGATCACGTGGCGGTCCGTGCCTCGGGAGGGCAGGTGGTCCTGGTCCGCGCGAGCGCGATCCGGAGCCTGCGCCCGGAACCTGGCAGCCCTGCTGCGGTCGCCGCCGGTGACCGGGAGCGATCCGAGGGACGGACGCTGGTGGACGTCATCGGGCGCCTGGCGGAGGAGCGAGCCCGGGTCGTGCTCGGACTGCAGGACGTCGACGAGCTGCTGGCCGGGGTGCTGCTCGGGCTCGGAGAGGACGTCATCACACTGAGGGTCGAGCCGGGGGAGGCGGGTGTGGTCTACGTGCCCACCGCCGCCGTCCGTGAGCTCCTGCTCGATCCGTGATGCCCGCTGGAACCGCCGGCCGGAGACCGGGAGCCGGAGGCCGCGCCGCGGCCGGTCGCGGTTGCTCGCGCACCGGGGCCGGACCTGTCCCTGCTGAGGTGCGCGAGCAACGTCGCCCGGCGTTCGGTGCGCGAGCAACGTCGCCCGGCGTTCGGTGCGCGAGCAACGCCACTCTGCATTCGGTGCGCGAGCAACGTCGCCCGGCGTTCGGTGCCGGGGGCGGGGGCGCCTGCTCAGGGCGGCAGCTCGCCGCAGCATGCGCATCTCGGGCGGGCGCGCCCCGTCCCGACGTGGGATGATGACGGTCCCAGGCGGCCTCGGAGGTCCGATGTCGATCTCGTCATCGTCGGAGCGCGCGGGTCCCTCGCCGGGCCCGGACGCCGGATCACCGCTGTCCGTCGAGCTGGCCCGCATCCGCTGGCTGCGTTGGCTCGGTGTTGGGCTGGCCGCGCTCGTCCTGCTGCTCGTGCTGTGGGCCATCGCGGTGCGACCGGCCGGTGTCGACCGCGCGACCATCCTCCTGGTTGGGCTCCTGGTGATCGCTGCGCTGTACGCCCTCGACGCGGTGATCGCCGAGTGGTGGTCCCGGCGGGTCCTGCGGGTCTCCGCAGCCCAGGAGCAGCGGCGTCACGACCTGGCGCAGGAGGTGTCGCGGCTGGAGCGCGTCGACCTGGCCGCGCGTCACCTCGCGGACGCCGACACGCTGCATGAAGCGGCGGCTCGCCTGAGGGCGGCCGCCCAGCAGTTGGTCCCGGCTCGGCAGATCACGGTGTTGCTGCGGGCCGCCGACGACCTCCTGGTGTCGGTGGAGGGCGAGGATGACGGCAACGGGCCGGAGATCGGCGCAGGGGCCGCGGCTCTGGCATCCCGCGCGCTCGCCCGTGGGGCGCCTCTGCGGTGGTCCCAGGGCGGCGGGGCTGACAACCGGAGCATCGCGCCCCGACTCGCGGTCCCGCTGCGCAGCAGCGCCGAGGTGGTCGGTGTCCTGGTGCTCGAGCGTGGTGCCGACGGCTCTGCCTTCACCCACACTGAGCAACGGGCGTTGGAGCGGCTCGCGCCTCACGCAGGGCGTGCGCTCGCCCGGGTGGTCCCGGACGGTCACCGGGCCGCGGCACCCGACCAACCCGGGCCGCCAGCGGACGCTGCCACGGACGAGATATCGCAGCCCGAGACCGTGGACCTGGCGGTCCTGGTCCCGGCGATCGCCGATGGTCCCGTCGGCGCTGATGGTCAGCCGGTCCGACGGGTCGTGGTGCTGGCTCCGACCCCGGCCGCGATCCACACCGATCCGCTCGCCGTCGCCACGGTGTTGGAGGAGCTGCTGCGCTGCGTCCACGAGCACGCGCCCATGGATTCAGCGATGGCCGTCGAGGTGCTCGCCTTCGACCAGCAGGCCGAGATCGTGATCGCCCACGGCGGCGGTGTGCTGCCGGAGGCACTGTTGTCCGAGCCGCGGTCGGACGAACCCGGAGCGCTGGCCCTGCGTCCTGCCATCGCCGCGCTCGGCGGCACGGTCAGCGTCCGCGATCGGTCCGGGGTGCCGCAGGTGCGGGTCCGGCTGCCCGTGTTCGCGCGCAGCACCGAGGAGGTGCCGGTGGACGCCCCGATCGCCGAGGGGGCCACCGAAGGTTGAGGCGGGTCTCGGGACCGCGCGGGCTCAGCTGAGCGGGAGCCGGAAGCGGGTCAGGGCGCCGATCGTGGCGATCCGGCGCTCCGCGACCCGGATGGCCGCCACCTCGGTGCTGACCCCCTCGGCGCGGGCGACGTCGATGATCTGGGAGAGCGTGCGTGGGATCACCTCGGCGCGTCGGCGGGCCCGCTCTGGTGAGTGTCCCGCCGGGTGGAGCTCATCGGCGACGTTGATGACCCCGCCGGCGTTGACCACGTAGTCGGGGGCGTACAGCACCCCGCGCTCGTGCAGCCGCTCGCCGTCCTCCTCGGTGGCCAGTTGGTTGTTCGCACCTCCGCAGACGATGCTGGCCTGCAGCGTCGCGATGCTGTCCGGGTGCCACACCCCGCCGAGGGCGTTCGGTGACACGATCTCGGCGTCCACGGCGAGGACATCCTCGGCCCCCACGACCTCGACGCCGGGGAGCTCAGCGACCCGCTCCACGGCCGTGGGCACGACGTCGGCCACCGTGACCTTCGCCCCCTCGTCGACCAGGTGCTCCACCAGGCGTCGTCCGACCTTGCCGAGGCCCTGCACCGCGACGTGGCGTCCGCCGAGCTCCCCGCTGCCGTAGACGGCCTCGGCCGCGGCCTTCATCGACAGGTACACGCCGACGGCGGTGAGGATGCCCGAGTCGCCCGATCCACCCTCGACCGGATCGGCTCCCGTGGCCCAGTGGGTCTCCCGCTGGACGATCGCCATGTCAGCCGGGGTGGTGCCGATGTCGCAGGCGGTCACGTAGCGGCCGCCGAGGCTCGCGATCACCCGCCCGTAGGCGCGCAGCAGCCCTTCGGAGCGCAGCTCGGCGGGGTCGCCGATGATCACCGCCTTGCCACCGCCGTGATCCAGCCCGGCGCAGGCGGCCTTCAAGGTCATGGCCTTGGACAGCCGCAGCACGTCGAGCAGCGCGTCCTCGTCGTCCTCGTAGGGCCAGAAGCGGGTCCCTCCCAGGCTCGGCCCGAGGGCGGTGGAGTGGATCGCGATGATGCACCGCAACCCCGTGGCCTCGTCGTTGCCGAACACGACCTGCTCGTGGCCATCGAAGTGGGCGAAGGTGCCCTGCATCGTCGTTCCTGTCGCTGGGGATCGCCCGGATCGCGGTGGGAGGTGCGGCAGCCGCTGGGTCGCAGTGGCCGTGGGACGACCCTAACCCCCTCTGCTGTCGCGTGCCGCCCATCCGTCTGGCTACCGTCCAACCCATGGCCGTCCCGTGCGCACAGCTCAAGGTGTTCTCACCCCTCGAGGCCCTGACGGAGGCCGCCGCGACCTCCATCCGTGACGCTCTGGACCGGGGTGAGGGGTTGTCGCGGACCAAGGCCCGTGACGTCGAGGTGGCGTGGAGTACCACGGCGTTGCCGACGGGTACCCCGCGCCCGGCGCCGAAGGTCGTGCAGGTGCGACGGGTCGCCGGCCGCACCATGGTGTGTCCGCTGCAGCTCGAGTCGCGCGCGAGGCTGGCGTACGCGGCGCTGGCTGGGCAGGTGCCGGGCTTCGTGCTCGAGGCCCTGATACCCGAACCGCGAGGTCGCCGGGTGCTGGAGCAGACGTCCACGGCCGTCCCCCACGTGCTCGACCACCCCTTCGTGGCCCCGCTGCCCTGGTTCCTGGCCTTCGCTCCGAACGAGCAGCGGTTCACCGACCCCCCCGAAGGCAGGGGCCCACGGCTCGTCCACCTGACCACGGTGGGGCAGGCAGGGAACCGACTCGAGCGGGTCATCGACGTGGTCGGCTCGGTGCTGCTCGACGCCGACGACGTCCTCGGGGCGCTCGGCGAGCTGTCGCTGTGGGTGGACGCCTTCGATCCGGGGGCGTTGCTGGAGCTGGACCACGGCAACGCGGGTCGGCTCCGAGGGGCGGCGGGTCTCAAGCGTGACAGCACCTGCGCGCAGCTGTGGCGGGCCGTCGAGGCGCTGGAGGAGGGCGACGACCACGCGGCGGCGGTCGCCTACGCCACCGCGCGCGCGGCCTGGTCACACCCTCGGCGGCTCGCGCGCGCCAGCTGAGGGCCGACCACCACCGCGGCCGCCGGCGCACGTCTGCCGGGAACGGGACCGACCAGCGCCACAACCACCGCCACGACCGCCACGGCGGCATCGTCAGCCAGGCGCCCGCAGGGCCCGGGCCAGCACCTCCGGCGTGACGTTGCCGCCGGAGAGCACGATGCCCACCCGGCGGCCGGTCACATCGACGTGACCGGCGAGCACGGCGGCCAGGCCCGCCGCACCGGAGGGCTCCACGACCTGCTTGGCGGTCATCGTCAGCCACCGCAGGGCGGAGAGCACCTCGTCGTCGGTCACACCGACCACGCGGTCCACCATGGCGCGCAAGATCGCGAGCGGCCGTCGCCCGACGTGGCTGGTCTGCTGCCCGTCCAGCAGCGTGCGGGGAACCGCCACCTCGACGACCTCCCCCGCAGCGAGCGCCGCACGGGCTGCGTGGCGCCCCGCGGGCTCGACGCCGACGATCTCCACCTCGCCGAGCGCAGCGGTGACCGCCACCGCGCACCCCGACAGCAACCCGCCGCCGCCGACGGGGACGACGAGCAGGTCCAGTCCCTGCACCTGCGCTACGAGCTCACGGCCGACCGTGCCCTGGCCGGCCATGACCTCCGGGTGATCGAAGGGCGGGATCACCGTGGCCCCGCGCTCCTCGGCGATCCGCTGGCCGATCGCTACGCGGTCCTCGCCGTACCGGTCGTAGGTCACCACCTCGGCGCCGTAACCGCGGGTCGCGGCGAGCTTGACCTCCGGTGCGTCGGTCGGCATCACGAGGGTCGCGGGGACGCCGTGCAGCGCGCTGGCCAGCGCGATCGCCTGGGCGTGGTTGCCGGAGGAGAAGGCCACCACGCCCCGGGCCCTGACCTCCGAGGGGAGCGCGGTGATCGCGTTGTAGGCGCCACGGAACTTGAAGGCGCCCACCCGCTGGAGGTGCTCCGCCTTGAGATGGAGCTGGCCGCCGGTGGCCGCGTCGAGGCGTCGCGAGGTGAGCACGGGGGTCAGGTGGGCGACACCTTCGAGCCGTGCCGCGGCGCGTGCGATGTCGTCGGCGTCGATCGGCAGCGCGGTCCCGGGCTCCACGCGGCTCAGTGCTGGCGGTCGAGTTCGTCGCGGATCTCGTCCGCCACGGCGACGGTGGTCAGTGACTGGACCGTCCGCAGGCGGTAGCGACGCTCGCCCTCGTCTGCTGCGAGGACCCAGGTCCGCGCGCCTTCGCGGAGCAGCTCCATCGCGGCGTCCTTGACCTCGGGGCGGTCGAGGTAGCGGGCCAGGTCGACGAGGTCACTCAGCGCCGCGAGCCGGGCTTCCTCGTCGCCCTCGTCGGCGGCGTAGGCGGCGACCAGCAGCGCCGGGGCCTCGGGATCGTCCTCGAGGCAGAGGGCGGCGGTGTGCATGGCCATGTTGAGCTGGCGCTCGAGGTGCGCTGCGCGGGTGAACCCCGCGAGCCGGGCAGCCCGCTCGGGGCCGGGTTCCTCGCCGTCGAAGGAGCGGAACTCCTTGCGGAGATCGCGGATCCGCTGGTCCGGTGTCACCGGCTTGCTGCTCGCGTTGCGGGCCACCGCCGACCTCCTCGTCACAGGTGTTCCACCGGGAACCACGGTAGCCGTCCTGTTCGGGCGGCCGGCCGGGCACCTCGCTCGCGCCGGTCAGCTCGGCTCGCAGCGCTCGAGGGTCCTCGCTCGGGTCCTCGCACGCCGCCGCTCGACCTCGTCGTCGACCTGGGTGCGCACGTCCGCGCCGGCACCGGCCGCGGGGCCAGGCGCCGCCGCCAGGGCCGGGACGCTCACCCCACGACGCACCGCGGGCAAGGTGGCGACGGCACCCCGGCGAGGTCGGTCGCCAACGGTTACCGTTGGGCACCCCGGCGGTCGGGGACCCCGCATCCTCCGGTCCCGTCGCCAGTCGCCGGTCAGCTCACCAGGAGACCTCCGTGGCGAACAGTGACGAGCGACAGATCATCACCGATGGGATCCCCGACCAGTACCCCGACGCCGACGAGACCGAGACCCGCGAGTGGCTCGAGTCCTTCGATGCGGTGATCGAGGAGCACGGCCCGACCCGGGGCCGGTTCCTGCTCCTGAAGGTGCTGCAGCGGGCTCGCGAGCAGAACATCGGGCTTCCTTCGCTCACCACCACGGACTACATCAACACGATCCCGCCGGAGCGCGAGCCCGACTTCCCAGGGGACGAGACGCTCGAGAAGAAGATCCGACGCCACATCCGCTGGAACGCCGCGGTGATGGTGCACCGCACCAACGTCAAGCGCGGGACCGGTGGCCACATCGGCACCTACGCCTCCGCGGCCTCGCTGTACGAGGTCGGTTACAACCACTTCTTCCGCGGTCACGACGCCCCCGGCGGTGCGGACCAGGTGTTCGTCCAGGGGCACGCTTCCCCGGGCATCTACGCCCGCTCCTACCTCATCGGCCGGATCACCGAGGAGCAGCTCGACCTGTTCCGCTCCGAGGTCGAACCCGGCGGGCTGTCCTCCTACCCGCACCCGCGGCTGATGCCGGAGTTCTGGGAGTTCCCCACCGTGTCGATGGGGCTCGGCCCCCTGAACGCGATCTACCAGGCCCGCTTCAACCGCTACCTCCAGAACCGCGGCTTCAAGGACCCCTCGCAGCAGCGGGTCTGGTTCTTCGGCGGGGACGGCGAGACCGCGGAGCCGGAGACACTCGGTGCGCTCAGTGTCGCCAGCCGTGAGGGGCTCGACAACCTCACCTTCGTCATCAACTGCAACCTGCAGCAGCTCGACGGCCCGGTCCGGGGCAACGGCAAGATCATCCAGGAGCTCGAGGGGGTCTTCCGCGGCGCCGGATGGAACGTCATCAAGGTCATCTGGGGTCGGCAGTGGGACGAGCTGCTCGCGCTCGATGTCGATGGCGCTCTCGTCAAGCGGATGAACGAGGTCCCCGACGGCCAGATGCAGACCTACACCGCCAAGGGGGTCGAGTTCGTCCGTGAGGACTTCTTCAACGCCGATCCCCAGCTGAAGGCCATCGCCGACCGCTACACCGACGATCAGCTCAGCAGGCTCACCCGCGGCGGGCACGACTACCGCAAGGTCTACGCCGCCTACAAGGCCGCCACCGAGACCACGGGCGCCCCGACGGTGATCCTCGCCCAGACGGTCAAGGGCTGGACCCTCGGGCCGGACTTCGAGGCCCGCAACGCCGTCCACCAGATGAAGAAGCTGTCCTCCGAGGCGCTGAAGACCTTCCGTGACCGCCTCGACCTCGACGTCACCGACGAGCAGCTCGAGGGCGATCTCCCGCCCTACGTCCACCCCGGGGAGGACAGCGAGGTGGTGGCCTACCTCAAGGAGCGGCGTGCGTCGCTCGGCGGTTTCGTGCCACGCCGGCGGGTGTCCTACCCCGCCTTGACCATGCCGGACCACGATGCCTACGCGGCGCTGAAGAAGGGTTCCGGCAACCAGGAGGTCGCCACGACGATGGCGGCCGTGCGGGTGTTCAAGGACCTGCTGCGGGTCAAGGGCTTCGGCGAGCGGATCGTGCCGATCATCCCCGACGAGGCGCGCACCTTCGGGATGGACTCCTGGTTCCCGACCGCGAAGATCTACGACCGGCTCGGGCAGAACTACGAGCCGGTCGATCGCGAGCTGTTGCTGTCCTACAAGCAGGCCACCGACGGGCAGATCATCCACGAGGGCATCACCGAGTCCGGGTCGATGGGGTCCTTCCACGCGGCCGGCACGAGCTACGCGACCCACGGTCAGCCGATGGTCCCGATGTACATCTTCTACTCGATGTTCGGCTTCCAGCGCACCGCCGACCTGATCTGGTCAGCGGCCGACCAGCGGGCACGGGGCTTCATGCTCGGCGCGACCGCGGGCGGGACGACGCTCAACGGTGAGGGCCTGCAGCACCAGGATCGGCACTCGCTGCTGATCGCCCAGACGAACCCGGGCGTGGAGGCCTACGACCCCTCCTTCGCCTACGAACTGGCGGTCCTGGTCGAGCACGGCATCCGGCGGATGTACGGCGGTGAGGAGGGTTCTGGCGAGGACGTCATCTTCTACCTCACGGTCTACAACGAGCCCGTGGTGCAGCCGGCGATGCCCGATCACGTCGACGATCAGGACGTCATCGACGGCCTGTACCGCTTCAAGGAGGGGCCGGGTGGCGACCACACCGCGCACATCCTGTCCTCGGGCACGATCATCAACGAGGCGCTGAAGGCCCAGGAGTTGCTGGCCGAGGATTGGAACGTCTCCGCCGACGTCTGGTCGGCACCGGGCTGGAACCGCCTGGCGCGCGACGGTGCCGCGGTCGAGTCCTGGAACCGGACCAACCCGACCCAGGACAAGCGCGTCCCGCTGGTGCGGCGCATCCTCGAGGACACGACGAGCGGGCGGCCGCACGTCGCGGTCAGCGACTGGATGCGGGCCACGCCCTTCCAGATCGCGGACTGGATCCCGGGGCCGTACGCGGTGCTCGGTACCGACGGCTTCGGACGGGCCGACACCCGCCAGGCGTTGCGCCGCTACCACCGCGTCGACGCCACCTCGACCGCCTACTGTGTCCTCGCGGAGCTCGTGAAGCTCGGTGAACTCGACGAGGGCGTCCTGCCCGAGGCGATCGAGCGGTACGACCTGGACTTCGACCGCGTGCCGTTCTTCGGCCAACCCGGCGACACCGACGACCGCACGCGCTGATCTCGCGCACCACCGACGGTGGGGGAACCACCCAGCAGCAGGTCGTGACGGCACGGACCTGATCCGCCCGCTGGGAGGGTGACCTCGAGGGCGGCAACGGCACCATGGCCGTCGGCAGCGGCGCCTACTCCGGCCAGTACGGCTTCGTGTCCCGGTGCGAGGACGGACCCGGGACGAACCCCGAGGAGCTGCTCGCCGCCGCCCGCGCGGGGTGCTGCTCCATGGCGGTGGCCAACCTGCTCGCACCGGATGGCACCCCTGCCACCGCGATCGACACCGAGGCGACGGTCCACCTCGTGCGGGTCGACGGCGAACCGACCATCACCCGGGTCGGGCTCGCGAGCGTCGGTGAGGTTGCCGGCATCGACGAGGCCACCGGCCGCGGTCGCCACGGACACGCGGCGCGTCCCCGTCCACAGGCCGCCCCGTCCTCGGCCCGCAAGGGGGGCACCCGCGCTATCCTGGGGCGCGTCAGATGCGTTCCAGCACCACCGGAACGTGATACGCCAAGGTCGGTGTGGACGCGCACGTGGCGCGCCACCCGCCGATACACGGAAGATGCACCAGATGCCGACCGGCACCGTCAAGTGGTTCAACGCGGACAAGGGCTACGGGTTCATCCAGCCCGATGAGGGCGGCGACGACCTCTTCGTCCACTTCTCCGCCATCAACGTTCAGGGGTACAAGACCCTCGAG
>PWWI01000074.1 GCA_003561535.1 Nitriliruptoraceae bacterium | reverse complement strand
TGGTCGCCCTCCACGTCGGTGACGGCGACGGGCCCGCGACGCTGGTCCTGCCGGAGCAGGCCCGCCTGGCCTTCGCCACGGACGACCGGACGGTGCTGATCGACGGCGAGCTCACCCTGCCCGAGGACGCGGCCGTTATCGTCGAACTGGAGGCGGGTACCGACGAGGACGAGCAGGAGGGCACGCCGTGATCGTCGTCGCCGGCGAAGCACTGATCGACCTGGCACCCCGGGACGGTCTGCTGCTGCCACTGGCCGGCGGCTCGCCCTACAACGTGGCGGTGGGCCTCGGTCGTCTCGGCCGTGACACCCTCTACCTCGGCGGGCTGTCGACCGACGCCTTCGGACAGCTGATGGCCGAGCGCCTGGATGCCGACGGCGTGGACCTGTCGCTGGCGCCGAGGTTCGAGGGGCCATCGACGCTGGCCGTCGTCCACCTCGACGACGAGGGTCGTGCGACCTACGGCTTCTACCTCGACGGCACCGCGGCCGCCTCGGTCGACGACGCGCACCTGCCGGCCCTGCCCTCAGGCGCCGCGCTGCACGTGTCGCTGGGCGCCATCGGGTTCGCCCACGAGCCCACCGGCCGCGCGCTGGCCGCACTGCTGCGACGGGAGGCGGGCGCACGACTGACCAGCCTGGACCCCAACGTCCGTCCCCTGGTGTTCGAGCAGGCAGGCGGGGTCGCTCCCTACGCCGGGATGGTCGACGAGGTGGTGGCCGGCCTGGACCTGGTGAAGGTGAGCGACGAGGACCTCGAGCAACTCCACCCCGAGCTCGACGGATGGCACGCCGTGGCGCGGCGCTGGGCGGACACGGGGCCGGCCCTGATCGTGGTGACCCGGGGTCCCGACGGTGCGGTGGCCCTGACTGCCGACGGCCGCGAGGTGCCGGTGCCCGGCGAGCGCGTCGAGGTGGTTGACACCGTCGGCGCCGGCGACGCGTTCACCTCCGGGCTCCTCGACTGGCTGGACCGTGAGGGCATCGCGGACCGTGCCGCTCTCGCGGCCCTCGATGACGTCGCCCTGCGCTCAGCGCTGGTCCACGCGCGGCGGGTCGCCGCGATCACCTGCACCCGGGCTGGCTCCGACCCGCCCAGGGCCGACGAGGTGGAGGGCTGAGCCGTGGAGGACTGAGCCGAGCCAGGAGTACCGCCCCCGGCTGAAGGAGACGCGACGATGCGATTCGCCGTCCGAGGAGCGCTGTGGCTGGTCGTCTACCTCGTGGTGGTGGTCGGACCGCTGCTGCTGATGCTGGCCGGTGACCCACCGCCGGCTCGCGGGTTCTGGCACGAGTTGTCCATCGCGCTCGGCTTCGTCGGGCTGTCGATGCTCGGCCTGCAGTTCGCCACCACGGCGAGGTTCCAGCCCGTCGACGCGCCCTACGGGCTGGACGTGGTGCTGAAGTTCCACAAGGAGATCTCCTTCGTGGCCTTCGCGTTCCTGCTCGCGCATCCGCTAATCCTGGTCCCGATCACGCCGCTCGGATCGGCCATCTACGACCTGTCGCTGCTGACCTGGACCGGTGTCACGGGCGTCATCGCCCTCGGCCTCCTGGTGGTGATCATCGTCACGTCGATGTGGACCGAGCGCTGCAAGCTGACCTACGAGTGGTGGCGGCTCACCCACGGCCTGCTCGGGATCGCGGTCATCGTCGTGTCCCTGGTGCACATCCGCCTCTCCGGCTACTACGTCGACACCGCCTTCCGGTTCGGGGTGTGGGTCGTGCTGATGGTCGTCCTCGTCGGGATGTACGCCAAGGTCCGTCTCTACCAGCCGCTGCGCCAGCTGCGCCGACCGTGGGCCGTGGAGTCGGTCGAGCCGGCCGCGCAGGACGCCTGGGAGCTCACGCTGCGGGCCGAAGGGCATGACGGCATCCGCTTCCAACCCGGCCAGTTCGCCTGGGTCACCCTCGACACCTCACCCTTCGCGATCCGCGAGCACCCCTTCTCCTTCTCCTCCAGCGCCGAGCACCCCGACCGGGTCTCCTTCACGGTCAAGGAGCTGGGCGACTTCACGACCGGCCTCGACCGCTTCGAGCCCGGGACCCGCGCCTACCTCGACGGCCCCTACGGGGTCTTCAGCTACGAGCGCAACGAGGCGGCCGGGTTCGTGTTCATCGCGGGAGGGATCGGCATCGGCCCGATCATGAGCATGCTGCGCACCCTGGCCGACCGTGGCGACCGCCGGCCGATGGTCCTGCTGTTCGGCGCCCCGACCTGGGCCGACATCGCCCTGGACGACGAGCTCGACGAGCTGTCGCAGCGGCTCGACCTCACCGTCACCTACGTGCTCGAGGATCCGCCCGACGGCTGGCAGGGAGAGACCGGCGTGCTGAGCCCCGAGGTGCTGGACCGGTACCTGCCGAACTGGCGCGGCGGGACCCAGTACTTCGTGTGCGGGCCCGACGCCATGATGGACGCCGTCGAGGCCTCGCTGCTCGAGCGCGGGGTGCTGGAGGACCACATCAACCTCGAGCGCTTCGACCTGACCTGACCCCGACCACGGGAGGCGACATGCGCCACCGGATCTCGCTCTGGTTCGTGCTCGGCGCAGCCGGCGTGAGCCTGCTGGCGGCGGTCGGGTTCAGCCTGCTGATCAACGCGGTGTGACGCGGGCGCCGGGCTGTCGGGCCGCCGGGCGCTCGGGCCGCCGGGTGCTCGGGCCGCCGGGCGCTCGGGCCGCCGGGTCGCGACCGGCCGCTGGGGGCGTCGCGGCTCACCCGTCCCGCAGCCCCTCCAACCGCAGCTTGCCGGGGTCCTCGTCGGCGTAGGACCAGTCGAGCTGCTTGAGGTGGTAGCGCTCGTGGTAGGTCACCTCGCCGCTGTCCTCGTCGATGTGCTCGATCAGCGGCGTCGGCAGGTCCGCCGGCGTCGGGACCCCGGCGTCGACGGTGTCGACCAACTCGTCCACGAACGCCTGCACGGTGGACCCCACCAGCAGCTGCGAGCCGACGGGCAGGTAGCACCGGTTGGAGTCGGTGACCGTCTGGGACCAGCGCAGCAGGGACTCCAGATCGGTCTGCTGGGCCTCACCCCGCTGGACCTTGGCGAGCAGCTCCGCCATGGCGGTGTTGCCGAGCTTGCAGGCGTTACACTGTCCGCAGGACTCCACGGCCAGGAAGTTCAGCAGCACACTCATCACGTCCACGATCGACCGTGAGGTGTCGTAGACGATGAACCCACCCGAGCCCAGCCCGCTACCGGCCTGCTGCATCGCGTCGAAGCAGAGCGGGGTGTCGAGCAGCTCCTCGGTGATCACCGCGTTGGACACCCCGCCGTAGACCGCCTTGATCTCCGTGGCTCCGGCGATGTCCTCGAGCAGGGTGCGCAGTGGCGTGCCGAGCGAGAGCTCGTAGACACCCGGGCTGGCCACGTCCCCGACGACGGTGAACACCATCGTCCCGGGCGAGTCCTCGGTCCCGGCCTCCCGGAACCAGTCGGCGCCGTTGGCCAGGATCGCAGGCACGTGGCTGAGCGTCTCCACGTTGTTGACCACCGTCGGGTTCGCCGTGGCGGTCGTGGCCTGGAGGCCGGCCTCGAAGGGCTTGACGATCCGTGGGAGCGGGAGGTTGCCCTCGATCACCTCCAGCATCGCCGACTCCTCACCGAACAGGTACGCATCGGGCCCGTTGACGAGGTCGATGCGGTCGGCGTGGGGCCAGCCGGCCTCGCGGACCTCGGCCAGGGCCTCGGACAGCCGCTGGACCGGGGTCACGAACTTCTCCTTGATCCCGATGTGGGCGGTCGCAGCTCCGGTGGTCGCCAGCGCGATGCAGATGCCCTCGAGCAACGCGTAGGGCTGGTCGGTGATCAGCGTGCGGTCCTTGTAGGTGCCGGGCTCACCCTCCGCGGCGTTGACCACCAGGGTCACCTCGCCGCCGCCGGTCCGCGCCGTCGCCGCGACCCCGCGCCACTTCCTCGCCGTCGGGAACCCCGCCCCGCCCCGGCCGCGCAGCCCCGCGGCGTCGAGGACCTCGCACACCCCTGCCGGCCCGAGCTCCTGGGCCCGGGCCAGCCCACGTCCGCCACCGGCGGCGAAGTGGTCGGCCAGCGAGGTGATCGGGCTCGCCGGCAGGAGTCGGTCGGTGTCGCTGTGCACTGGTCTGGCTCCGGGGCGTGTCGGGGTCAGGGGCGCTGGCGGATCTGGGAGCGGAGGCGCTCGTGCTCGTGTCGCGATGGCTGCCGCCGACCCCGACGCCGCCGGGGAGTCGACGGACCGGTGGGATCAGTAGGGGTTGGCGCGGTCGGCATGGGCGGGATCGAGCCGCTCGGCCAGCTCCGCGGGGAAGGAGATCGTGTCGGGGTTGCCGTCGGAGACGTACGGCGCGTTGTTGCCGCCGGAATCGATCACCTCGAACCACCACGCCGACTCGAGTTCCGCTGCCGGGTCGACGTTGGAGCGGATCCTGGGGATGGCCAGGGGGTCGAACTCCGCGTGGAAGGGCGAGGGCGCCGGGTTCGCTCCGACGAGGAGGATGCCCTCGTGGTCGTAGCTGCCCGCATCCGACGATCCGCTGACGGCCAGGGACCGATCCTCGGGCCAGACCCCGAGCGGCAGCGACAACGTCACCACCTCGGTGTCGGGCACCAGCTCGGTCACGACGGCCACGTTGCGGGCGAGCTCGTCGCGGACCTCGTCGGGCGCGAGCCCCCTCAGGTTGGGGTGGGTGTGGGTGTGGTTGCCGATCTCCATGCCGTGGCCGTGGAGCACCTCGAGGACCTGCTCACCCGCGGCGGTCCCACCGAACAGCGACCCGGAGATGACGTAGACCGAGGCCCGTGGCTCCACGTCGTCGTAGCGCGAGGCGATCTCCACCAGGATGCCGAGCGAGGTGGCCGGGTCGAGCTCGCCGTCCTCGGTGAGCTGGGCCTGGGTGGTCGTGGAGTCGTCGTAGGTCAGCACCACGGGCTTGGTGCCCGCGGGGACGTCGATGTCGCCCCGGGCGAGCTGGGAGGTGGTGATCGGCCGGTAGCCGTTGTCGAACATCCACTCGAGCTCCTGCCGGTACTCCTCCTCGGTCATGTCGTAGATGCTGCCACCGTCCTCACGGAGCTGGTGGTACATCACGACGGGCACGACCCCGAGCTCGTTGGCGTCGACCTCGGCCGGATCGACCGGTGGCGCCGCAGCGGCCTCGTCGGCATCGTCGGCGTCCTCGTCGGTGCCATCGCTGCCGTCGAGGTCGTCCTCCACGGCGCCGTCGTCGGCAGGGTCGTCCCGGTCATCGGGGTCGTCGGTCTCCTCGATCGGCTCCCCGGCATCCTCGTCGGTCGCAACCTCGTCACCCGCACCGCAGGCGGCCAGGAGCAGGGCGAGCGCGACGAGCGCAGCCAGCACCGCTGTGCGGCCTCCGCTCAACGAGGTGTGCGGGCTGGCGGCGTGGAGCGTCGATCGACGACGCAGCGCTGGTGTTCGCACGAGTTCCAACCCCCCTGACAGGTCCGTTCGATGGGCCCGGCACGGTACCTTCACCCACCGCGCGCACCCTGCCTGCGCCCTGACCCACGCCGGTTGCCGGCCGGCTCCCCCGGGGGACGTCACCGTGAAGCACCGCACCCGCACCCTCCTGCCCGCTGCCCTCGGGACCGCCGCCGCGCTGCTGCTGTCCGCCTGCTCGGGCAACGATCCCTTCGCCGCACGCGAGCTGAGCATCTCCGGCCCGGAGAACGGCGCGCTCTACAACGCCGAGGCACTGGCCGAGCTGCGCGTCGAGATCGAGGCTGCCCTCGCCGCCGACACCGAGGAGGACGCGGACACCGACACCGTGGTCCACCTCGACGACATCCGGTTGCTGCTCGACGCCGACGACGTGACCGAGACGGCCGAGCGCGACGGCGACAACCGGCTGACCTGGAGCCCGGGCGAGCTGGAGGACGGGGTCTACGAGCTCGCGGTGGTGCGGGTGCCGCTCCCCGACCCCGACGCCGCCGAGGAGGACGACGCCGAGGTGGTGGATGTCGACCCGGCCAGCGCCCTGGACGAGGACGCCGACACCGACGCGCAACTGCTGGAGCGCTGGGCCTTCGAGGTCGACGTCACCCCGCCCGATCTGGAGGTCGCGGTGCCCGAGCGCGGGCTGGTCGCCGGCGAGCCCGTCACGATCTCGGGCGTCACCGAGGCCGGCGCCCTGGTGACCGTCGGCGCGATCGAGGTGACCGCGGACCAGGACGGCAGCTTCGAGGTGGAGCTGGACGGTCCGCCCGAAGGCGAGCTGGTCGTGGCCGCGACCGACGCCGCGGGCAACCGCACCTCGGACGAGATGGGCGGGTTCGTCGTCGTGCCATCGCGCGCCAGCGTCGACGAGATGCGCAGCGTCCACGTGTCCTTCTGCGGCTGGGTCTCGCCGAGCCTGAAGGATCCGGTCATGGCCTCGGTCGAGGCCGGCCGCATCAACGCCGTGCAGTTGGACCTGAAGGACGAGACCGGGAAGGTCGGCTTCGCGACCGAGAACGAGTTCGCGCAGCGCATCGGCGCCGACACCCCCGACTGTCGGATCGACCTCGAAGCCGCCGTGCAGGAGCTCCACGCCCTGGGCGTGCCCGTCATCGGTCGGATCGTCGCCTTCGCCGACCCCGTCCTGGCGCCCTGGGCGTGGGCGAACGACGAGCGGGCCCTGGCGATCCAGACCGCTGACGGCAGCGACTTCTACACCGGTCGTTACAACGGCTTCGCGAACTTCGCCAACCCGGACGTCCAGGAGTACAACATCGCGATCGCCGAGGAGGCGGCCGCGATGGGCGTGGACCACATCCTGTGGGACTACCTGCGCAAGCCCGATGGGCCCCTCGAGAACATGACCGTGGTGGGGCTCGAGGGCAGCGTCGAGGACGAGATCTACGCCTTCACCCGCGCAGCCGACGAGCGGCTCGCGCCCTTCGGCATCGAGCATGGTGCGTCGCTCTACGGTGTCTCCGCCGACCGGCCCTGGGAGGTCGGCCAGGACGTCGAACGGCTGGCCGAGGTCCTGGACTACGTCTCCCCGATGATCTACCCCTCGCACTGGGGACCGGGCGAGTACGACGTCGCCAACCCCCTGATGCAGCCCTACGACATCGTCTACCGCAACCTCGAGGTGTGGCTCGAGGCGACCGAGGGCAAGCGCGCGCGGGTCGCACCGTGGCTCGAGGACTCGAACTGGCCGATCCGGCTGGGCTACCCGGACCGGACCGACTACGTGCGTGAACAGATCCGCGCCACCTACGACGCCGGCATCAACGAGTGGCTGCTGTGGGACTCGGCGGTCCGCTACACCGACGCCGCGATGATCCAGCCCTGACCCAGCCCGTGGGGGCTGGCTCCTCGGACAGGCCCACCCGGTCGCGGGCCCCGGGCAGACCCCCGCCCCCGCCCACCCGGGTAGACCCTCGCCCCCAGCCCACCCGGGTGCGAGAAGCAGCAACTATCTGCTGCTTCTCGCGTCCGGAAGGCCGGTCATGGCCGGAAGGCGCCGCAGCGTGGGGATTTCCAGCCAGTATCTGCTGCTTCTCGCGACGGTCCCCGGCCGAGCAGACCCCCACGGGGTCCGGCTGTCCACAGGACCGCCAGACCCATCCGGACGAGAAGCCCGCGGACCGCGAGACTGGTGGCCATGCAGCCACCCGACGACGTCTACCGACTGTGCCGTGACCAGCTCGGCGTGCTCGCACGTCGCCAACTGGTTGCGATGGTCGGGAGCGTCGATGCCGACCACCTGCTCGCGACCTCCCGGTTCGAGCGGCTCCTGCGGGGCGTCTACCGCGTACGCGGTGGGGCCGCCCATCCGCAACAGCCCGCCGTCGCGGCGACGTTGCGCAGCGGCGTCGGTGCGACGCTGACCGGCCCAGCCGCCCTCGGCCTCCTCGATATGGAGGCCGTCGACCTCGGTCAGGCCTTCGAGATCGTGGTCCCGGGTGGTCGACGGGTCACGGGTGTGGCGTTCGTGGTACGGACCGACCCGGACCCGGACCGGTCCGTCTGGCACCTGGGCGAGGTGCGCGTCGCGGAGCCCGCCGATGCGCTCATCGAGCCCGCCTCACGTGCGCCGGGGGTGCGGCCGAGAGCGTTGCGGCTCGCCCACGACCGCCTGCGCTGGACCGATCGGCTTCAACCGGGCCAGCTCACGGCCAGGGCCCAGCGCTTGCGGCTCGGCACGGTCAGCCACGTGAGCTGCGGCCTCCTCGGTGAGCTGCTGGAGATGGATGGCACGTCGGCAACCGGTGACGGGGAACGCGCGCTGGCCCGGGTCCTCCGCCGCTTCGATCCGCCGGCAGAGGTGCAGGTCTGGATCTCGCCTCGACACTGCCTGGACTTCTACTTCCGCACGCTTCGGTTCGCGGTCGAGTACCAGGGACGTGCCGACCACGCGACCGAGGCAGGCCGCGGCAGCGACCGGGTCCGTGATGAGGAGCTAACGGCGGCGGGTATCCGGCTCATCTACGTCACCGCGGAGGATCTCCACGATGAGCGCGCACTGCTCGCCCGGCTCGGCGCCGCCTTGACCGCGCGGGCTGATGAGTTGGGGCTCGCAGCCCCGCGGCTGATGGGCAGCTGACGGGCGACCACCAGGTGCACAGCCAGCGTGCCAGCGCCGGACCGCCCCCACGCCGCTCGGCCGTTGACCACGGCCGGGGCAGCCGCCACCGTCATCCCCCGCGAGTTCCAGCGGATAGCTGCTGGAAATCGCATGAGCGGGACCCCACTGGCCCCCGCGGCCGAGATCCTCAGCGAGAACCAGCAGATAACAGCTGGAACTCGCGGGCGGTAGGTCCGCGGGGTCGCGGGTAGGTCCGCGGGGGTGGGTCGGCGGGCGGTAGGTCCGCGGGGTCGTGGGTGGGTCAGCCGGCGGTGGCGTCCGCGAAGTCGCGGGTAGGTCAGCCGGGGTGGGTCAGCCGGCGTTGGCGTCCGCGAGGTCGCGGGTGGGCTCGCGGGCGGTGGGCCGGCGGGCGGTGGGCCGGCGGGCGGTGGGCCGGCGGGCGGTGGGCCGGCGGGGTCGTGGGGGGCTCAGTCGTCCCGGCCGCCGAAGGCCTCGGCCATCAGCTGCTCGTGCTCCTGCTCGTGGACCACGTGCTGACCGGCCGCGGGCGACGCCGACGGCGCCCGGGTCGCATGCCGGAGCCGACGACCGTCCCCGAGCGACTCCAGCAGGTTCCACAGCCGGCCATCGACGAACCCCCACGCCCCCATGTTCTGGGGCTCCTCCTGGACCCAACACACGTCGGACGCCGCCGGGTAGGACGACAGCACCTCGGTGAGCTGCGCCGCGGGGAAGGGGTACAGCTGCTCCACCCGGACCACCGCCGCCGATGCGTCCCGCCGCTCGCGCTCGCGCAGCAGGTCGTAGGCGACCTTGCCGAAGCACAGCAGCACCGTGGACACCTCGTCGCGCGCCAGGCTGCCGTCCACCACCTCCGGGTCGTCGATGACCTCGTGGAACCGACCGTCGGTGAACGCGGACAACGGCGAGGTGGCATCGGGCGAGCGCAGCAGCGACTTCGGGGTGAAGACGACCAGCGGCTTGCGCCCCTTGCGGTGGATCTGCCGCCGCAGCACGTGGAAGTACTGCGCCGAGGTGGTCGCGTTGACCACCTGGATGTTGTCCTCGGCAGCCAGGACCAGGAACCGCTCGATCCGCGCCGAGGAGTGCTCGGGCCCCTGCCCCTCGTAGCCGTGCGGCAGCAGCAGCACCAGACCGGAGGTCTCCCCCCACTTGTCCTCGGCCGCGACGATGAACTGGTCGATCACGATCTGGGCACCGTTGATGAAGTCCCCGAACTGGGCCTCCCAGCAGGTCAGCGCCTCGGGTCGCTGGACGGCGTAGCCGTACTCGAAGCCCAGCGCCGCGTACTCGCTGAGCAGCGAGTCGTAGGCGAACCAGCGCCCCTGGTCGGCCGAGAGGTTGGCCAGCGGCAGGTACTCCTCGCCCGAGTGGTAGTCCACCTGGACCGCGTGCCGCTGGGAGAAGGTCCCACGCCGGGAGTCCTGTCCGGTCAGCCGCACGTCGACGCCCTCGAGCAGGAGCGAACCGAACGCCAGCGTCTCGCCCAGCGACCAGTCGATCTGCTCCGCGTCGTAGCGTTCCCGCGCCTTGGCGAAGATCCGATCCAGCTTCGGGTGGCGGTGGAACCCGTCGGGCACCTCGAACTGGACCGCCGCGATGCGGTCGAGGTGACCGCGGTCCACACCGGTGTCGACCGCGGCCAGGACCCCTCGCTCCTCGGGCGGGACCGCCCGCGGCGGCTCGGGCCGCGCCGCCTGCTTGGTCTCCTCGAAGGCCTGCTGCAGCCGCCCCTCGAAGTCCTCCAGCGCCTCCTCGGCCTGCTCCAGCGAGATGTCCCCGCGCCGGACCAGCGACTCGGTGTAGAGCTTGCGCACCGAGCGGTGTTCCTCGATCAGGTCGTACATCCGGGGCTGGGTGAACGAGGGGTCATCCGCCTCGTTGTGGCCGTGTCGGCGGTAGCAGATCAGGTCGATCACGATGTCGCGGTGGAAGGTCTCGCGGTAGGCGAAGGCCAGGCGGGCAACCCGCACGACGGCCTCGGGATCGTCGCCGTTGACGTGCAGGATCGGCGCCTGGACCGTCTTGGCCACGTCGGTGGCGTAGAACGAGGACCGGGAGGCCTCCGGCGAGGTGGTGAAGCCGACCTGGTTGTTGATGACCACGTGGATCGTCCCGCCCGTCCGGTAGCCCCGCAGCTGCGACAGGTTCAGGGTCTCCACGACCACGCCCTGCCCGGCGAAGGCGGAGTCCCCGTGCATCAGCACCGGCAGGGCGGGATGCCGACGCTCACCCTCCTCGCCCTGTGCGCCGGTGTCCTGCAGGGCCCGGGCGATCCCCTCGACCACCGGGTTGACCGCCTCGAGGTGGGACGGGTTCGGTGGCAGGTGCAGCTCCACCTCGTTGTCCGCTCGTGAGCGGTAGGTGCCCCGGGTGCCGAGGTGGTACTTGACGTCACCCGAACCCTGGACCGTGTCGGGGTCGATGTGCCCCTCGAACTCACCGAAGATCTGTCGGTGGGACTTGCCGACGATGTTGGACAGCACGTTGAGGCGGCCCCGGTGGGCCATGCCCATCACGATGTCGGTCACGCCGCCGCTGTCGGCGGCGGCCTCGCAGACCGCGTCCAGCAGCGGGATCAGCGACTCGCCGCCCTCGAGACCGAAGCGCTTCTGCCCGACGTACTTGGTGTGCAGGAAGGACTCGAAGGCCTCGGCGGCGTTCAGCCGGGACAGGATCCACAGCTGGTCCTCGGCCGACAACTCCTCCTCTTCCTCCGCCCGTTCGACACGGGAGCGGATCCACTGCTTCTGCTCCGGGTCGAGCACATGGCCGTACTCGATCCCGATCGTTCGGCAGTAGGCATCACGTAGTACCCCGAGCGTCTCGCTCAGCTGCACCCGCCGGTCACCACCCCCGACGTCGGTGACGAACTCCCGATCGAGGTCCCAGATCGACAGCCCGTAGTAGGTCGGATCGAGCTCGCGGTGCAACGCCACACGGGACTGCCGCAGCGGGTCGAGGTCGGCGATGAGGTGGCCGCGGACCCGGTACATGTTGGCGAGCTGCCCGACCTTCATCTGCTTGGTGAGCAGGTCCGTCTCGTCGTCGAGATCGGTGCGGTCGGTGCTCCACCTCGCCGGCTCGTAGGGGAGCCCGAGGGAGGCGAACACCTCGTCGTAGAAGCCGTCCTCACCGAGCAGCAGCTGGTGGACCCGCTGCAGGTACAGCCCCGACTCGGCGCCCTGGATCACCCGGTGGTCGTAGGTGGACGTCAGGGGGATGACCTTGCTGACCCCGAGCTTGGCCAGGGTGCGCGGATCGGCGGCCTGGTAGGCCGACGGGTAGCCGATGGCCCCCACACCCAGGATCGCCGCCTGCCCGGCCATCAACCGCGGGATGGAGTGGACGGTGCCGATCGTGCCCGGGTTGGTCAGCGTGATCGTCGTGCCCGAGAACATCGCGGGGTCGAGCTTGCCGGTGCGGATCTTGCGGATGATCTCCTCGTAGGCCCGCAGGAACTCCCCGAAGGACAGCGAGGTGGCGTCCTGGATCACGGGGACCAGCAGGGAGCGGGACCCGTCGTCGTTCTCGACATCGACAGCGAGCCCGAGCCCGAAGCGCTCGGTGCGCATCAGCGCAGGCTTGCCCTGGTCGGTCTCGGTGAACACCCTGCGCATGGCCGGGACGTCCTGCACGGCCTTGACCATCGCGTAGGCGATGAGGTGGGTGAAGGAGACCTTCCCGCCCCGCTGGCGACGCAGGTAGTTGTTGATGAACCCGCGGTTGACCTCCAGCAGCTTCGCCGGCACGTCGCGCACGCTGGTCGCCGTGGGGACCCCGAGGGAGGTCTCCATGTTCTCCACGATCCGGGCCCCGACCCCCCGCAGCGGCTTCGCTTCGACGCCCTCGGGCACCGCGCCGACCGCCCGCGACCGGGTGGCGCCGTCTGCGCCAGCGGCCCGGCCGTCGCCGTCCGGTTCCCCGGGGGTGGACCGCGGCTCCGTGGCGGGGGTCGGGCGGTAGTCGGCGAAGAACTCCTGCCACCCGGAGGACAACGACTCCGGATCCTCCTGGTACTGCTCGTAGAGCTCCTCGACGAGCCAGGCGTTGAGCTCCGACCGCGAGCTCGCGGCGGGCGCGGATGAGGACGTGCTGGCCATGGGACCCTCGAGGTGCGGGTGGGCTCGACACCCGGGCGAGCCGCTGCGTGCTCGTGGATACGGGTGGGATGCCAGGGTACGCACCGCTCGACCGCTGCCGGGCACACGCCCGCTCCGCCACGCCGTCCGCCACCTCGGTGACCGAGGAACCCGGCCTGGAACCATCGGCTCCCCGCCGGCGTCCGACCTGCTGAGGGCCGCCAACGAGAGCGGCTGAGGGGAGGCCCGAACGTGGCAGCGACAGCGACCCGACGAGGATCCCGCTCGACGAGCCTGCTGCTGTTGGCGGGCCTGTTGGCCGCCGCGGCGCTGGCCGGCTGCGCCAGCGACGGTGGCAGGGTCACCGAGACCGTGACCGACCAGATGGACGGCTGGTCCGGCAGCGATGACAGCATGCCGGCCGCCCCCGAAGACGAGATGTCCCGCGACGACATGGACATGGCTGATGAAGCCGCCATGGACGACGAGGTGGGTGCGGTCGACACCGGTGACCGGCCACCGACCACCACCGGCGGGCCCGATGGCCGCGCGGTGATCCGCACGGGCACGATGCACATCCGCGCCACCGACACCGCTGAGGTTGCCGTACGGGTCGTCGAGGTGGTGGAGGCCGGCGGGGGCTACGTCGCCGGCACCGACCTGACGCGCGACGCTGACGGTGTGGTGGCCGGCAGCTTCACCTTCCGCGTCCCGAGCAGCCAGCTGCAGGCCACCCTCGATGCCTTCGACGAGTTCGCCGACGCCGTCCTCGAGCGCCGGCTGGACGAGGTCGACGTGACCACCCAGCTCACCGACCTCGACGCGCAGCTCACCAACCTCGAGGCCTACGAGACCGAGCTGCGGGAGCTGCTCACCGAGGTGCGGGAGACCGGCGCCGACACCGAAGACCTGCTGCGGGTGTTCGATCGCATCAACAGCGTGCGGGCCGAGATCGACCAGGCCAACGCGCGACGCACACAGCTGACCGACCAGGTCGCGATGTCCACGGTCCACCTCCGGCTGTCGCCGACCGCGTCCACCGGTCCGGTGGCGAACCCGGGATGGGATCCCGGCGGCACGGCCCGTGCCGCCCTGGCGACCACGGTGCGGGCTCTGACCGACCTGGCGGACGGTCTGATCCGGATCGCACTGACCGTGCTGCCGATCACGCTGCTCCTGCTCGCGCCCTTCCTGGTCGTCGGCCTGCTCGCGCGTCGTTGGTGGCAGCGCCGCCACGCCGCCGAGCCGACCGACGCCGCCGCACCCACCGACGCCGCCGCACCCACCGACGCCGCCGCCCCGGTGGCCACCGGGGCCGAGCAGGCCGAGGCGTCCGGCACCGCCCCCGACCGATCCACCCCTGCGTCGGCACCCCAGCCACCTCGCACGCCTGAGGGGTGACGTCACCCCCGACCGGTACGGTCCACGGTCGACGGGAGCCCGGTCTTCCGTCCCGTCGAGGAGCATCGTCCCGTGCGGTTGCGTGAGGTCCTGGCCCTGATCGTCGGGCTCGCCGTGGTCGGCGGTCTCGGCTACCTCGGCTACGAGTGGCTGATCGCCACCACCGAGCCTGGCGCCACGGACGAGGAGGTCATCGCCGACGGCGCCCGCGAGGTGGTCGAGCTCTACCTCGATGCCTGGTCTGCCGGTGACACGGCCACGATGGCGGACCAGCTCTCCGGCGAGGCACCCGAGGACTTCGAGCGTCGACACGAGCAGTTGGTCGAGGCCCTGGAGCCGACCCGCTTCACGCTGACCGCGGGCGAGCTCACCGAGGCCGCCGACGGCCGGGCGACCGTCGGGGTGACCGTGGACGTCGCCCCCGCCGACGCCCCCCGGCCGGTGCAGTGGGAGACCGACCTCCAGCTGAGCCGGAACCGCGGCGTGTGGGGGGTCGACTGGTCGCTGTCGACCCTGCACCCGGAGCTGCGACCGACCTGGGAGTTCGCCACGGAGGCCGAGGAGGTGGCACGCCGGCCGATCCTGGCAGCCGACGGCACGGCACTGGCCAGCGACGATGGACGCTGGCTCGGTTTCATCCCCGGTGCGATGGATGACCCGGCGCAGGTGTCCGCCGCCTTCGAACGCGCGCTCCCCGGAACGGGCGCGATCGCCGACCGGGAGCTGAACCGCGGGCAGCTCGTCGACGACTGGTTCTACCCCGTGGTGGTCGTGAGCCGTGCCCGGGCGGAGGCCGCGTGGACGACGCTACGGCGCACACCGGGGATCGCAGAGCCACGGGATCCGCCCGAAGGGCAACGGCGGGTACTGATGGATCTCGGCTTCGCCCGGCACCTGGTCGGCGTGGTGGCCGAGGCCACCTCGGAGCAGTTGGAGGAGCTCGCGGAGGAGGGGGTGGACGCGCCGGTCGGCACCTACGTGCCGCAGTTCGGCCTCGAAGCGGCGTTCGACGAGGAGTTGACCGGCTCCGAGGTGTTCCGCGTCGGGCTCCGTGAGACCAGCGGCGGTCCGCTGACCCACACGATCGACGAGGTGCAGGCCGAGGAGTCCACCCCGGTGGAGACCACCCTCGACGTCGGCGTCCAGCGCGCCGTGGAGAACGCGCTCATCGACGTCGAGGAACCGGCGGCGATCGTGGTCGTCGACGGCAACGACGGTGCGGTGCGGGGGACGGCGAGCCGGCCGTTGTTCGGCTTCGACCGGGCGAGGACCGGGCGTTACCCACCTGGTTCGACCTTCAAGCTCGTGACCCTGGAGGCCGCGCTGGCCGCCGGGTACGACCTGGACGACGAGGTGGCCTGTCCCGCGCGCGTCGTCGTGGGGGGCCTGGCCGTCACCAACGCCGGTGACCGCGACCTCGGCACGATCACCCTCGGCGAGGCCTTCGCCGAGTCCTGCAACACCACCTTCGCGCAGCTGGGCGCGGAGCTCGGCAGCGATGCTCTCACCGAGGCGTCCGAGCGGTTCGGGTTCGACGTCGAACCGCTGCACCCCCTGGGTGCCTTCGGTGGCAGCTTCCCCACCCCTGCCGACACCGCCGAGCTCGCCGCGGCGTCCTTCGGACAGGCTCGCGTCGAGGCCTCCGTCCTCCACCTCGCCGCCATGGTGGCTGCGGTGACCGAAGGCGTCTGGCACCAGCCCTACGTGCTGGCTGAGGATGGCCCGGGGACCTCCCTGCCCCTGGCCACCGGCGCCGCCGAGCGTCTGCGGACCGCGCTCGCCCTGACCGTGACCGACGGGACCGGCACGGAGGCGGCGGTCGATGACGCCGAGGTGGGAGGCAAGACCGGCACGGCCCAGGCGGACGGCGGTAGCGTCGAGCACGCCTGGTTCGTCGGCACCTACCAGGGACTGGGGTTCGCGATCCTGGTCGAGGACGGGGGAGCCGGCAGCGAGGTGGCGGCACCGCTGGCCGGCCTGCTGGTCGCTGAGCTCCAACGCTTCCTCGACGGCGAGGTGGACCCGACCGATCCCCTGGCTGCTGCACCGATCGGGAGCGAGGCCGACCCCGAGGACGAGGTGGACCCGGAGGAGGAGTTCGAGGTGCGCCCCGAGGACGAAGGCTGACCGACCCGACCCACGCGACGAGGACGAGGGACACGATGGAGACGACGCTGCACTTGACGGGCGACGAGCAGGCCGACCGGCTTCTGTCGGACGACGGGTTCGCGCTGCTGGTCGGGATGCTGCTCGACCAGCAGATCGCCATGGAGGTCGCGTTCCTCGGCCCGTCGAGGCTGGCGGAACGGCTCGACGGCCCCTTCGACCCTGCCAACGTCGCCAGCACCGACCCCGAGGAGCTCGAGGCGCTGTTCCGCACCAAGCCGGCGATCCATCGCTACCCCGGGTCCATGGCCAAGCGGGTGCATGCCTTGGCGACCCACCTGGTCGAGCACCACGGTGGCGAGGCAGCAGCCGTGTGGGAGCGAGCCGAGGACGGAGCCGACCTCAAGCGTCGTCTCCAGGCACTCCCCGGCTACGGCGACCAGAAGGCCCGGATCTTCATCGCGCTCCTGGGCAAGCAGTGCGGTGTCCGTCCACCCGGTTGGGAGGAAGCCGCCGGGGAGTACGCGGAGCCCGGGTACCGCTCGATCGCCGATGTGCTGGACGAGGAGACGCTGCAGCGGGTCAGGGAGTCGAAGCAGGCCGCCAAGGCTGCCGCCAAGGCCGCGAAGGCCGCCGGCGCCTGACGCGCAGCTGCTGAGCACCGTGACCCGTCAGTCCCTGGCGGGCCGCACCTCTTCCACGGCCGGCTGACCCCTACTCGGGGACCACGGTCAGGGAGAACAGCACCAACGTCGCCAGGCCCATCGCCAGGATCGCCGCTGGCGGCCACCCCCATCCGCGACTGTGGGGCCACACCGGCATCACGAAGATGATGATCAGCGCGAGCAGCACGGTGGGGACGATCTGGACCACCTCGGTGCCTGTCCTCGTGAGCTCGGTCTGGAGGTCGCTGACGGTGCCGGCGAGCCTTCTGGGGTCGTCGCCGAAGCGATGACCCCGTGTGCCTCCCACGCTACCGCGGCGACCTCGCCA
>PWWI01000295.1 GCA_003561535.1 Nitriliruptoraceae bacterium | reverse complement strand
CGGCGGGGCTCCCCGACGGGGTCATCAACCTCGTCCACGGCGACGGCGCCAGGGTCGCCGAGGTCGCGATCGCCGACCCCCGGTTCGCCGCGCTGCACTTCACCGGCTCCGAGACCGTGCTGAGCTCGCTGTGGGAGCGCATCGGCCGCAACGTCTCGAGCTACCGCAGCTTCCCACGCATCGTGGGCGAGTCCGGCGGCAAGGACTTCGTGCTGGCGCACGAGAGCGCCCAGCTCGACCCGCTGGTGGTCGCGCTCGGTCGCGGCGCCTTCGAGTACCAGGGACAGAAGTGCTCCGCCGCCTCCCGCGCCTACCTGCCGCGGAGTCTGTGGGACCAGCTGCGTGATCCGCTCGCCGACGTGGCCACGAGCATGACGATGGGGGACGTCGGCCGCGACCTGTCGACCTTCATGGGCGCCGTCATCGGCGAGGGCGCCTTCCGGACCCACGCGGCCGCCATCGAGCGCGCGCGCAGCGAGGGCGTCGAGGTGCTGGTCGGTGGCACCCCGGACGACAGTGAAGGCTGGTTCGTCCCGCCCACGGTGCTGGTGACCGAGGATCCGCGCTCGCACACCATGACCACCGAGCTGTTCGGTCCTATCCTGACCGTGTTCGTCTACGACGACGCCGACTGGGAGGCGATGCTCGCCGAGGTCGACCAGGCCACGCGCTACGCCCTGACCGGGGCCGTCCTCGCCGAGGACCGCAAGGTGCTGACCGACGCCAGCGAGGCGCTGCGCAACAGCGCCGGCAACCTCTACCTCAACGACAAACCGACCGGCTCGGTCGTGGCCCGCCAACCCTTCGGTGGGGCCCGCCGTTCGGGCACCAACGACAAGGCCGGGTCGGTGTTCAACCTGCTGCGGTGGGTGTCACCCCGCGCGATCAAGGAGACCTGGGATCCGCCGACCGACTGGCGGTACCCCCACCAGGGCTGAGGCCGGCGGTGCGGGCCGGCGGTGCGGGCTGTGGGGCCGGCGCAACCCCGCCGTGCTGCGGCCGGCCCCACGACGCGCGGCCGCCACCGACGAGGTCACGCTGCTCAGGCCGAACGACGCTCGGCCACCACCGACGACCCCTCGACCGGCGACACCGACCGGTCCGCGGACACGCCGACGCGCTCGGCGACCACGTCGGCGTAGACGGCCAGCAGCCGCTCCACCGTGCGGTCCCAGGAGGCGGCCCGGGCCGCGGCGAGGGCGGCACGGCGCGTGGCCGCCGCGTGGACCGGGTCGGTCAGCAGCCGCACGACGGCCGCCGCGTGGTCGACGGGATCGTGGTTGGGGACCAGGGTGCCACCGCCCCGCACGACCGCCTCGAGGCCCGGGACGTCGGCCCCCACGACCGGCGTCCCACAGGCCTGGGCCTCGAGCGCGACCAACCCGAAGGTCTCGCTGCGTGAGGGCGCGAGGAGGACCTCAGCCGCCCGGTACCGCTCGACCAGGTGGGCCTGCGCGACAGCGTCCTCGAAGGTGACCGCATCGGCGACGCCGAGCTCGGTGGCCAGCGCCCGCAACTCGTCGGGCCCCGTGCGACCCCGGCCGTTCCCGGAGGCGCCACCCACGATCCTGAGCCGTGCGTCCGGCACGTGGCGGCGGACCTCGGCGAGGGGACGCAGCGCCACGTCAGGACCCTTCAGCGGCTGGAGCCGGCCGACGAACAGCAGCTCGGGACCCTCCGTCCGGTCGGTCTGGGTCGGCCCCGGCGAGAACCGGTCGAGATCGACCCCGGCCGGCACCACGGTCAGCCGGGCGCCGGACAGCCCATAGGTGGTGTGCAGCAACCTCGCCTCACCGCAGGTGAGCACCAGGACCCGGTCGGCGTCGGTGGCCACCCGCTCCTCCGCGTGGAGGCGCAGCGGAGGTTCGGGGCTGTCACCCGGCGCGAGGGTCGAGTTCTTCAGCACCCCGAGGGTGTGGAAGGTCTGGACCAGAGGGATCTCCCAGCGCGGGGCGATCCGACGCCCGACCCAACCGGACAGCCAGTAGTGGGCATGCAGCACGTCGTGGGTGCCTGCGGTCGGATGGGCCTGGAGGGCGAGGAGGAAGGCGCAGAGGTGGTTGGTGACCTCCTCCTTGTCCACGGGGGCCGGGGGGCCGGCATCGAGGTGGTGGACGTCGACCCCCGGGGCGATGGTCGATGTCGCGGGCTGAGCGGGGTCGCTGCGACGGGTGAACACGTCCACCTCGACGCCCTGGGCGGCCATGCGCTCGGCGACCTCCCGGACGTAGACGTTCAGGCCCCCGCCATCGCCCTTCCCCGGCTGGTCGAGCGGCGAGGTGTGCACGCTCAGCAGGGCGACCCGCCGCACGGGCGGGCCGTTGCCGTCCTCGATGCCGGGTGAGGTCTGGGCTGCCGGAGCGGTCACGATCGCCGCACCACCAGGCGCTCCAGCACCCGATCGCTGGCGCCGTAGCGGTACTTGTAGGGCTCGTCGCCACGCAGCAGATCGAAGACCTGCTGGCCCTGGTCGCTGGCCTCGCCGATCAGCAGGTGCACCATGACCACGCCGGGGGCGAAGGACGCCAGCGTCGGATCGAAGGCGGAGTTGTACAGACCCCAGGTCCCCCGATGGACCAGCGACACCGTCGACGCCGCCGGGAGCCCGCCGACGTGCAACTCATGGAGACGGAAGATGTCCTCGGCAACGAACTCCCCGGCGAGGGTGCGGAACCAGGTGTGCATGTCGGGACGCTGGAAGAAGCCCGCCTTGTCCGGGAAGCTCTCGGCGGCCTGGTCGAGGAAGGCATCGAGTCGGTCGACCACCTCACCGGCCGGGACCTGCACCAACTCCAACTCCCCGGCGTCGCGCGCGAGCTTGCGGGTCTTGCGGATCAGTTCCTGGCGCAGCCGCCCCGGGAGGCGGGACAGGACCTGGTCGTGATCGCCACCCAGAGCAACACGGGGGCAGACGTCCTCGCGGCCGTCCTCGATGATCGTGAGCTCGCGGGCCGCGAGGGCGCGGCGGAACGCCTCCGGCCAACTGCTGTCCACGGGCAGGCCGCCGGCGACGAACTCGTCCCAATCGACGTCGCCGGCGAGGTGGTCCACGTAGGCCGACGCGACGTCGAAGCGGTCCTCGAGACGGCTGACGGGGCCGAGGTAGTCGGTCACCTCGGTGCCGCCCTGGAACCGGCGGATCTCCTCAGGGCCACCGGCGCTGCCCTGCCGGTCGTTGGCTTCAGGGATCACGCCGATCAGGCGACCGTCGCTGTGCACGGTGTGGACCCGGATCGCGGTCGTGCCCCCGAAGGTCCGGTGCCAGGCATCGAGGTACCGCGGGGTGTGGAACACCGTCGCGTCCGGATCCTCGTCGAGGAGGAGATCCCACGCGGACCGCTCACCTCCAGCCTGGAGGTCATCGTGGGTACGCAGTTCGATCACAGCGGGTCCTCGGGAGGGCACGGTCGTTCCGCGCCCCGGTGGGTGACGGGGGTTCGTCGACGTCGGCGGGTACCGATGCCGGGCTGGCGCGGGAGCCCGGCGCGACGACAGGGGCCGGTCGACGTTCACAGCCGACGTTCACAGCGGGCCCCTGACAGGGGATGGTAGTACGCGCAACGAGCGGCCCACGGCCCGATCGGTCACCGACGGGTCGCGGAGCGGGCTGACGCGGGCGGTGCTGGACGCACCGAGGCGTCCATGTTGGCAACGCACCGGTGGTCCCGGTCCTTCCCGCCATCTGCACCGCCGGGCACGGCGCGCCCACGACGCATCGACCTGGGGTGCACGTCTCGCTCGCGTCACGTCTCGCTCGCGTCACGTCTCGCTCGCGTCACGCCGACCTCGAGGTGGCGGTTCCATCACCACCCCGCAACGGTTGCTCGCGCACCGCGGCAGGTACAGGTCCTGCCCAGGTGCGCGAGCAACGGTCGTGCTCAGCCGTCCTCGGGCGCGGCAGCCGGCTCCGCGGCCCGGATGGCCGCGTCGTCGACGTCGCCGGGCGTCAACGCGTCGAGCAGTTGACGACGCCGGCTCGGCCGCTGTTCCTTGAGTTCCGAGAGCCGCCGGAAGGAGCGGTACATCTCGAGCAGCGCCTGCCGCTGAGGACCGGTCAGGTGGGGATCGGCGGCGACGGCCGCCTCCACGTCCACCACCACGATCTCGCGCTCGTCGAGGATGCCCGCCTTGACGTAGAGCGTCTCGGATGAGATCTCCAGCGCCTTGGCGATCGCCTGCAGGATCTCGGCCGAGGGCTTTCGCAGCCCCCGCTCGATCTGGGACAGGTACGGGTTGCTGACGCCGGCGATCTTGGCGAGCTTGCGCAGGGAGAGGGCCGCCGACTCCCGCTGGTGTCGGATGTAGCTGCCGAGGTCGTCGAGCGGTGAGGCATGCTCGTGCTCTCCACCGGCGTCCGCAGCCTCGTCACCATCGGCCGCTGCATCGTTGGTCAGGGAGGGGTCAGGTGCAGGGGAGTCGACCTTCCGGGCGGCCGTGGCGTCGGCCGGCCCACCACCGCCCGCGACACCTCCAGCGTCCGAGGACTCTCCAGCGCCCGAAGACCCACCAGCGCCCGAAGGCTCTCCAGCGCCCGCGACACCTCCGGCGCCCACGGAGTCAGCAGCGCCGGCAGCGGAGCCAGCGGTCGCTCCCGAAGGCCTCCTGGGCCGCGCGTCGCTCACCGTCCGTCCCTCGCTCTCCGCGGCGGCACCCCCCGCCGACCGGCGCCACTGACCTTACCGGCTCGCGCGCCCGACCCCGATGCCTGCCAGCGTGGCGGTCACCCTCGCGACCTCATCGGTGACCCGGACCTGGCCCGCGGGGACACCCCCGCCGAGCGGCGGTGGCGGCGTCCAGGTTCCCGGCGGGACGACCCCTGTGGCGGCCAGGATCTCGGCCGTCACCGCCGCGACCCCACGGGCAGCTCCATCGACCGCCTTGATCGCCAGCCCCCAGGACCGGCCGTCGGCCGCGAGCCACCCGACGCCGTACACGCCCTCAGCCCCCACCTTGGCGACCACACCCACAGCGAGCAGCGCCGTCTCCAAGCGTCCCTCGCCACCGACGAGCCCGGGGTGGACCACACCGGCCTGACGCACCCGCCGGAACCGGTCGGCTGCCGCGAGCCCAGCGAAACCCGTCGCCAACCGACCGATCGGGACGGCGACGGCGGGGGCGCCACACCCGTCCACGCCGATGGCCAACGGTGGGCCGAGCTCCCGCTCGAGTACCGCCAGCACCCGTCGCTGGACCTGGTCGGCGGGGTCGAGCAGCGCTGGGCCCGCGACGCCGAGGGCGCGACCGGCGAGGGCGAACAGCGCGTGCTTGCCGGAGCAGTTGTGCCGCAACCGGGAGGGGGCCGCCCCGGGGGCGGCCTCCGGCACCGCCGGCGGGCAGGTCAGGTCGTCGGGGGCCGTCTGCGAGCGCTGGAGGAGCCGGGTCACCGTGCCGAGGTGGCCAGGCTCGCCACGGTGCGAGGCCCACGCCACGGCGAGCTCGTCATCGTCGGGCAGGCGCGAGGGGTCCCCGGTCTCCTCGAGGACCTCCAGGCAGGCCGTCGCCTGGAACGGTTTCGCGGTCGATCGGATGAAGGTGGGGTGCTCGGGATCGCCGCAGCTGGCGACCACCTCGCCGTCGGGGCCACTGACCACGAGGTGCGCGGCATGGGCGGACTCGAGGTGCTGCCGGCCGGTCCGGACGTCCCGACGGGTCATCTCAGCGAGCAGCGGTGCGGCCTCAGCGGACCGTCGGGCGCCCGCGCCGCCGGGCCGGGTGGCGTCCGCCACCTCGGTGTCGTGCTCCCCGGTCAACCGAGGAGGTCACGCACGTCCGCGCGTCCGTCCTTGTAGCGAGCGAGCAGCTCCGCCCGCAGGCCATCGATGCGGGCGAACAGTGCCCGGCGCCGTGCCGACAGCTCGTGCTCGACCTGGGTCAGGACACCGACCACCCGCTCGAGGTCGGACAGGTCGCTGTCGGTGCCTTCGGGGACCTCGTCCTCGGTGATGACCGCGTCGATGACCGCGGCGTAGCGTTCGGCGTCGGCGGGCACCCGGACCCGGAGCGAGCGTGCCTGCGCCGGGTCGCTCACGTGGCCCTGGTCGGCCATGATCGCGGGCAGCGCGGCCAGCAGCTGCCCCGCGTCGGGATGCTCGCTCTGATCGAGCGCCGCCCGCAGGATGTCGAGCCGGCCCTGGAGGAGTCGCCGGGCGTAGGAGATCCCCTCTTCGGCAGCCTCGCACTCGGACCGGATCCGCCTCAGATCGTCGGTGTCGAGGGTGTCGAGCTGCTCCAGCGCCGCCTCGCTCAGTAGCGCTTCGGGTGACGGAAGGTCGACCAACGCAGCGTCGACCTCGTTGGCTCCGGTTCCGGGACCGCTCACTGACGACCTCCCGATCAGGCGACCTCGGCGGCGTTCGTCGGCCACGGCCACCCTACCTGTCGCTGCCCCGCACGGCACCAGCACATCGCGGCACGTGGTCCGATCTCCGGCCTGCGGCTCGTCGTGCTGCGCCGAGCCGGGTGGGCCTGCGGTCGACAGTAGGCTGCGCCCATGCATGGCGACCTCTCGAACACGACGCTGGCGGGGATCTGCCGAGCCCTGGCGTCCGCTCGGGCAACCGGTCGGCTGGTGGTGGGCGGTGGCGGCGAGCCTGGCTCGGTCACCCTTCGCGACGGCGCCATCAGCGACGCGCGATCGCCCCAGCCCCGCGCTCGACTGGCCAGCCGGCTGACGGGCGGTGGTCACCTCGACGAGCTCACCCTCGACAGGGTGCTCCAGGACCTGCGTCGCGGCCCGGAGGGTTCGGGATCCCACAGCGAGGTGGTCGACGACCTCGCCCTGGCTCGAGCGCTCCTCGACAGCGGCCTGGTCGACCCCCCGGTCATCGAGGACGTCCTGGTGGGCCAGATCATCGACGGGATGGTCGAGCTGCGCGCCAGGAGGACGGGCCGCTACGGCTTCGAGCCGTCCGGGCCCGATCCTTCTCAGACGAGCGTTCGCCCCCTCGTGGACGTGGAGACGCTGCTCGAGGAGGTGCGGAAACGCGAGGACCGGCTCGCGGGGCTCCCCCCGGCGGCATTGCGGCCGGACACCGTTCCGCACCTGCAGCCCACCCAGCTCGCGGGGGCGGACCACGACGGCGACCACCTCGGTGCCGACGCCGTCACGGTGCTGGGCGCGATCGACGAACGCCGCAACCTCTGGGAGTTGGCGCGGGCTCTCGGGTACGGCGGCTACGACCTGGCGTGCGTCCTCGCGGACCTCAGTGAGCGAGGTGTCGTCACCCTCTCGGACCCCGCGGATGGTGTCGGCGCAGCTCTCGACCTCGCCGTGCGGCGGTCGGACCACCTCGATCCGACAGCGGTCGCTGGTGAACACTCCGCAGGGGCCAGCGGCGCGGAGGAGGGGGTCCCCGACCTCGGCGACGCCGCCGACGCCGCCGGATCGACCTCCTTCGGTGGCGAGGTCGACGTCTCCGAGTTCCTGCGTGAGCTCAGCTCGCTGGCACGGGGCGATGACGCCCCGCCGACACCCCGCACCTCGGCAGCACCGGCTGGCGACGCCACGAGGCGGACAGACCGCGAGGACGACGAACACACCGGATCGGCGGCGGAGGGCGGAGCCGAGGATCGGCCAGAGGCACCGCGATCCCGTCGCAGCGTTCACAAGGCCGGCGAGGCGACCGACCGTGGGAACGGTCAGCGTCGCCGCCGCAGGCTCTTCGGCCGCGGATGACCCTCGACCGCTCAGCCCGCGGTCGGGCGCGCCCGGCAGTGCCTCAGTGATCACTCCGTTGCGGCCACGCCCGAGTCACTGGGGGTACTCGATCGACTCCTCGGGCCCCTCGTACCGCTGCCGGGACTCGTCGATGACGGTCAGCGCCCGCTCCCGGTTCTCCCAACCGCGGACATCCACGAGCTTCTGCTCGAGGTCCTTGTAGATGCCGAAGAAGTGGGCGATCTCGTCCAGGAGGTGGGTCGGAACGTCGTTGAGGAAGCGAAGGTTGGCCCAACGGGGATCGTGATCAGCCACGGTCAGGATCTTCTCGTCCGGCCCCTTGTCGTCGCTCATGTCCAGCATCCCGAGCACCCTTGCGTTCACCGTGCAGCCCGGGAAGGAGGGCTCACCGAGGATCACGATGGCGTCGAGGTGGTCGCCATCCAGAGCGAGGGGGTCGGGGATGAAGCCGTAGTCACCCGGGTACCGCACTGCGGTGAACAGCATGCGGTCGAGGACGAAGGCCTGCCGCTTGAAGTCCCACTCGTACTTGTTCCGGGACCCCATCGGGACCTCGATGAACACCTCGATGGTCTCGTCGCTCATCTCTTCCACACTCCTCGACGTTTGCGCCGAGACCCTACTCGTCGACACGAGATCGCGGGTGCCGGGCAGGCCTGTGCCGCACGGACCGCTGTCCTTCCTCCACAGGCTCTGGCGGACCGCCTGGTGCGCCGACCACGCCGGCTGCTACGAATGCGCCCGAGACAGGGGCCCTCCCTGTGAGCTCTCAACGAACCACCGCCCGGAATGGAGACAGGACATGCTCGAGATCGGCAACGAGGCACCGGACTTCACCCTGCAGGATCAGGATGGGCAGGAAGTGTCGCTGCGGGCGCTGAGAGGCGCGCCGGTGCTCGTGTACTTCTACCCCAAGGACGACACCTCGGGCTGCACCACCCAGGCCTGCGGTATCCGCGATCAGTGGTCGGAGTTCGAGGAGGCGGGAGCCGTCGTCCTCGGCATCTCACCGGACCCGGTGGACAGCCATCGGGCCTTCGCGGACAAGCACGACCTCCCGCACCGGCTGTTGGCCGACACCGACAAGGAGGCCATCGGGACCTACGGCGCTTGGGGCGTGAAGAGCATGTACGGCAGGGAGTACGAGGGGGTCATCCGCTCCTCGGTCCTGGTGGACGCCGACGGCAAGGTCGCTGCCGTCTGGCCGAAGATCCAGCCCAAGAAGCACGCCGACGCGGTGCTCAAGGCCATCCGAGCGCTCTGATCACCGGAGGGTGCGGACCGTCGAGCTTCGGCCGACCTTCCCGGGACACGGTCAGCGCGGTGATCCTGCTCGCAGCGGATGCCCAGCCGCGCGGGCGTGACGCGAGAACGGGCCCAGCCGCGCGGGCGTGAGGCGAGAACGGGCCCAGCCGCGCGGGCACGGGGCCGGTGTCCAACCACCGGCAGGGAGTGGACCTGCCCTACTTGTCCCGGCGACGCACGATGGCTGGGTCATGTCCCGGTGGCGCCGGATCGTCCCCGACGACGCGCTCGACGGTCACCCGCGGCTCCTGGTCGTCGGCTCCGCCGAAGACCGCTCCGGCCGACGCGGCCGCCGGCACGAACGCGAGTCCCCGCTGGCCCCCGGGCGCGACGCTGGTGACCTCGACGGCCTCCCGGCCCGACCCCGTACGCCATCCCGGGGCCACCGCACCGTCGAGCCCGACGACGGCCAGCCGCCGCCGAGGCCGACCGAGCATCCACATCCGTGCCACGGCTTCCTGTCCGGGGTAGCAGCCCTTGGCCAGGTGCACGTGGGTGGGCAGCAACCCGAGCTCCTCGGGCAGGTGTGGCGGAGCGACCTCCCTCCCCCACGCAGGTACACCCGCCGCGATGCGCCACGCATCCAGCTCCTCGGCGCCGCCTGAGCGCGCACCGGCGTCCTGCAGCGCAGCGACCGCGTCCTCGACCGCGGCCGGTGGGCCCGACAGATCGACACCACCCGCGCGGCTGACGATCAGGATGTCCCCCGCGAGACGGCAGCGGCCGTCAACCACGGTCAGACCAGCACGAGCGACGACCTCAGCAGCGTCGTCGCCACGCACCGAGACGACCTGGTCATCACGCGGCGTGAAACGTGCGTCCAACAGGAAGGTCCGCGCCGCCAGCACGTCCATGACGAGCTCCCGCACCCCCTGGTCCGGCACCAGCAGCACGAGACGATCGCCGAGCACGACGACATCGAACATCGCGTTGGGCGCCCCGTGCGGGTCCAGCACGAGGGCACCGCGGACGTGGGTGACGGGTACCTCGACGAGGTGCTGCGTCGTGACGTCCTCGAGGTAGCGAGAGCGATCGGCGCCCGTCACATCGATGCGTTGCAGAGTGGTAGCCGCCACGAAGGTGTCCACGGCAGAACATCCTGACGATAGGGGACCGACCCGAGCGCTCGCGAGGGTACGGGCGACGAGCACGCGAAGGGCAGGCGCGCGCGCGAGCGCCGAGCTGGAGGCACCTTCCCCGGCGATCACCGCAGGCCGCCACGTCGCACCTGCCGTGACCGCTCCGACATCCGATCACGGCTGCTGGTCGTCGAGCAGCACCGACTGCTCCCACGGATCGGATCCGCTGGCGGACGCCGGCGACCCTCGGGGAGCCGATGGCTCCCGTCCCGTCGGCCGTCGCGAGGTCCCCGGGTTCGCTGGGCCATCGTGATCGCGTTCGCCCGGCGAAGGGGCAGGTTCGCCACGGCTCCTGGCCGTCGGCGGTGACCGGTCGGGATGCTCAGTGGACACCGGGGTGTAGGAGACGGAGCCACCGACGATGGTGATGCGGTGGAACCCTCGGTCGAACCGGCGGTGGTGCCGACGACACAGCAGGGCTGCGTTGTCGGGCGAGAGACGTCCGTCGGCCGCGAAGGCGGTGTGGCCGTGGGCCACGTCGCACCACGACACCGGAGCGTCACAGCCTGGCCACGTGCAGCCGCCGTCCCGGACGACCAACGAACGCCACAGGCCGATCGGCACGGTGCGCACCGCCTCCGATGCCTCGATCGGCGTCCCTTGCGCGTCCAACACGACTCGTGTCACGTCGCTGTCAGCGAGCAACGAGCCGAACTCCTGGCCCGTGACCGGCTGCCCGGACCAGCCGAAGCGTCCGACAGCGAACCGTTCACCGGACCGGTAGGCAGCCAGCTGCTCCGCATCGACGATGACGATCACGTGTGGACGCACGCCGTGGGTGGTGGGCGCCTCCCCGACCCGCAACGCCGCAGCGCACAGCTGCTCGAAAGCGTCCGCGGTGCGCTGCTCCGGGGAGCGATGCTCACCGGGCGCGTCCGGTTGGCGGAAGGCATCCAGCGCGACCCGTGCCTGCTCGGCAGCCGCGCCGTAGAGCAGGCCGGAGAAGACGAACCCGCCGTCGGGGGTGTCGGTCGCACGCACCCTGCGCCCAAGTTGCTGGCGACGCTCGTCCTGGGCGGCAGCTGCCGGCGTCTCCCTGGCGAGCACGGACCTCGCTCGCCGGCCGAAGGCGATCGGGTCGAGTCGACGAGCGAGCTCGAGGAGCTCCAGTTCGACCTCGTCCCGTCGCCCCGGCGACAGCGCCTGCAGCACCCGCGCGATGATCCGGGCGTGCTCCGGCCCGATATCTCCCTCGGCGAAGGCGATCCCGGTCTCGCCATGGTCGCGGGCAGCCCGCCCGGCCTCGATCTCCCGCTTCGCGTCGGACGGACTCATCTGCTGGTCCGAGGCGAGTTGACGCTGGTGGTCGAGGATGGCGGCCCCCGTCGGCACGGAGGGCGCTGCAGCCAGGCGCCTCGTCTGGGATGCCGCCGCCGCACGGGAACGGAGCGCCACCAGCTGGGCGATCGGGCGGCGGAGGCGGTGCAGCAGGTCATCGAGGGCTGCGTCGGGGAGGTCGTCGAGATCGCTCGCAGCGAGGCTCTCCACCGAGCGCTCGGCCTCGGCCAGTGCAGCCGGCAGCACACCGAAGGTGGCGCCTGCACCCGGAGCCGACACCTCGTGGCCTTCTGCGGAGGCGTAGCCGGAGCGGTCCTCGGCCGCGAGGCCGGCGTGCCGCCCACGCGGGCAGGGCCGGGACCACCCGGCTCCTAGGGCGACACCTGCCGTGGGAGGTCGCCCCTCTCCAACCCGTGGCTCCACCGATGCTCCCGTCTCCCGACGACACCTGTCGCCGCGTGGACACCATCATACTCGAACACATGTTCGAGTCAAGGACGATCTTCGATGGATCCGTGACCTGTGGAACACGTGGTGGAACACGTGGTCAGGGACGGCGTCGTACGCTCGCACCACGCGGGTGTGGCGGAGCTGGCAGACGCAGAGGACTTAAAATCCTTGGGGCCGCGAGGCCCGTGTGGGTTCGAACCCCACCACCCGCACCGACGGCCGGACCGCGCGATCGCACCCGGCGACCGACGCTCAGTCGGTCAGCGTCGCCTGATCCGGCGTGCCGGCATCGGTCGCGCGGTGACCGGAGGTCAACCGCACCAAGGGTCCTCGGGCGAAGGGTGACCCATCGCCGAGCGCGACCCCGACGGCCTCCCAGGCTGCTGGCGGGACCCCGAGGTCGGCGAGGTAGAGATCACCGACGTAGGCATGGGTGATCGGCTCCCGGAGGCCGACCAGCGGCAGCCCGAGGCTCACGGTCACGTCCGCGGTGATGCAGGGACCCCGCAACCCCACATCGGGGCCGATCCCGCTGGGCAGGTCCAGCGACACGACGGGGACATCGTGGCGACGCAACCACCTCGCGGCGGCCTTGGGCAGGTCGGCCAACGGCGGGACGGCACCGACCCCGAGCACCGCATCGACCACCACCTGGCCAGGGGATCGCGAGTCGTCCGGTCCTCGTGGGCCGAGCCGGGCCACCTCGACGCCAGCGGCCTCGAGCAGGCCCAGCTGTTCGGGGTGGCGCGAGGCACCGACGGCCAGCACGTCGACCTGCGCGCCAGCGGCCGCCAGGAGCCGCGCGGCGACCAGGCCCCCGCTGCCGTTGCTCGACGGTCCCGCCAGGACCGTGACGCTGACATCGGACATGGCGAGGCCGTGGAGCCGTCGGACCGCGTGGGCGATCGCACGTCCGGCCTGCTCGGCCCGCGCCGTCGCACCGACGCCGTGACCGTCCAACCAACGGCGTACGCCCCTGACCTGCTCCGAGGTCACGTGGACGACCTCGACCTGGTCGAGGGTCGGCAGGTCCCCTTCGAGGCGTGGTCGGCGCTCGCGAGCCGGGACCTGCTCCCAGGGGCGGACCGCGCGGCCCTCACCCAGCTCGTGGGGCTCGCGCCCGCCGTGCCACCCCGGGACCGCGGTGTCGAGCAGGACCGACAGCACGCCTGCGGTCGCGCCCCACAGCAGGTCGTCGTCGAGCTGCCACGCCCAGGTGGATCCCTCCAGCGACAGGGGTGCGTGCCGCCACCGCTCTGGATCCAACAGACGGTCGAGGGGCACCCGGAGGATCTCGTCCACCTCCCAGGGGTTCTCGGAGAGGGGGTGCGGCGCACGCCATCGCGCGAGCACCGGCGCGACCCAGAACCGTGACGGTGGGATGTAGAAGGTCGGTCCGACGCCCACCACCTCGACGCTGTCCGGTCGGAGTCCGACCTCCTCCCGGGCCTCACGGAGCGCCGAGTCCTCCAGCGATTCGCCGGGCTCCCGGCGGCCGCCGGGGAACGACAGCTGGCCGGGATGCGACCGCAGATCCCGCCGGCGCCGGGTGAGCACGACCTTCAAGCCGTCGGCTGCCTCCTCGACCAGCACCAGGACCGCACCGACCCGGGCCTCGGCCGGCGGTGTCCTCGCCTCGTCGGGCACCCCGGCAAGTGCGGACCGCAGGCGTCGCCAGAAGGCGTCAGCGGGCGGTGCGACCACCGGCTCACCCATCGTCGGACCCACCCTCGCGCGCCGCCACGTCCGCGCGCTCGGGACCCGAGCGCTGCCCCGAACCGGCAGCCCCATCGACCGGGAAGGCGTGGAACTGGGTGACGACGCGCTCACTGCCCGGCGGTGGAGTGCGGTCACCGACGCGCGCCCGGAAGCGCTGAAGCACCTCCACGACCTCGTCGCGCAGCTCGGCGAGCTCCTCGGAGGTCCCCTCGAAGCGCATCGTCGTGCTCGCCGAGGCCCGCAACCACTCCACGTCCCAGGTGTGGGCCGTGGTGTACCAGTGCTCCAGTTGGCGTGCGGCGTTCTGCCACAGCTGCCCCGCCGCGACCCGCAGCGCCGCCGACGTGCCGGGGTCCTCCATGAGCCGCTCGGCATCGAGGGAGTAACCGCCGGGACGCACACGCCACCAGCGGTCGCGGCGGTCCCCGCGCGACTGGTCCTCCTCGATGAAGCCGTGCTTGGCGAGCACTCGGAGGTGGTAGCTGGTCGTGCCGCTGCTCTCCCCCACCGCTCCCGCCAGCTGTGACGCGGTCGCCGGTCCACCATCCGCGAGTAGGTCGTACATCCGCACCCTGAGCGGGTGAGCCAGCGCCTTCAGCGTCGTGGGATCGACCTCCAGCGGGCGTTGCGGGTCGGCTGCCGTCCCGCCGGCAGGAGCGCGTTCATCGCTCATGTTGACCCCCTTGCCGCCCATATCGCAGACATATCTTTGCAAAGAGAACTCTGCAGAGGTAGCTTCGCAGAAGTTCTTCTGCGATCTTACCGCGAGGTGTCCCGATGAGCACGCTGCCCGGCCCCTTCCACCGTCTCTTCGCCGCTTCGACCACGGCCAACCTCGCGGACGGCCTGGTGCTGGTCGGGGTCCCGCTGCTCGCGCTGCGCTCCACCCGGGAGCCGATGCTCATCTCCGGCATCCAGGCCGTGTTCACCCTGCCCTGGCTGTTGTTTGCGTTGCAGGCCGGGGCGCTCGCTGACCGACGGGGGCGCAAGGGGCTGCTGATCAGCGCCGCCACGCTCCGAGCCGCCGTGCTGGCGCTGGCGGGAGCAGCGGCGCTGACCGGCAACCTGACCCTGGCGGCGATCTACCTCGCCGTGTTCATCCTCGGGTTCGGTGAGGTCCTGTTCGACACCACCAGCCAGTCCCTTCTCCCTGCGATGGTCGCGCGGGAGGACCTCGGCCGGGCGAACGGCCGGCTGATCGGGGCACAGACGGTGATGAACAACTTCGTGGGTGCCCCCCTGGCTGGCGTCCTCGTGGGTGTGGCGGGGGCGGCGGTGCTCCTCGGCCCCGCAGCGCTCTACCTCGCCGCCGCACTCCTACTCGCCCGCCTGCCCCAGCGCTACCAGCCCGAAGCCCGCCCACCCGCCACGATGCGCGCCGACATCGCCGAGGGGCTCGAGCACCTCCTGCACCACCCGACGCTGCGCTCGCTCGGCCTGCTCGGTGCGGTCCTCAACCTGGCGAACGCGGCCTACTTCGGCGTCATCGTGCTGTTCGTGGTCGGCGAGGGCTCACCGATGGGCCTGCCCGAGGTCGCCTTCGGTGGCCTGGCGGCGATCCTGGCCGCCGGCAGCGTCACCGGCTCGCTGCTGGCCGCCAAGGTCGAGGCCAGGTTCGGTCCCCGCCGGACGCTGCTGGCGGGGACCGCAGGCTCGAGCCTGGTGATGGTGACGCCGCTGGTGACCACCGCCGTGGCTCCGATCGCTGCCATGGCCTTCCTGCTCGGGCTGGCCAGCGTGCTCGTCAACGTGGTCGCCGTCTCCAGCCGGCAACGCATCGTGCCGGGCGCACTCCTCGGCCGGGTCAACGCCTCCTTCCGGCTGCTGGTGATGGGGGCGATGCCGGTCGGTGCCGCCGTCGGTGGGGTGATCGCCTCGGCCACGAGCCTGCACGCCACCTTCGCGACCGCTGTCGCTCTGCAGCTGCTGGCGCTCGTCGCGCTCCACCGGCCGATCACCGACGCTGCACTCGGAGCGGATGCGACCCCCGAGCACCGACCAGCGACGACCTCCGTCGGCACGACGCCCTGAGCGGCCCCAGCGGGCAGGGACCACCCCGCCGTCGGCTGCTGCAGCTCAGGCCAGGGAGGCCACCAGGCCATCGAGGTTGTCGGCCTCGCTGATCGTGACCGCGTCGAGACCCATCCGCGCCAGGGCCGCGTGCAGCACGAGCGCTCCCCCGTGGATCACGTCCTCCCGCCCGGGCTGCACCGGCCCGAGGGTCGCGCGCTGGGCGGAGGTCATGCCCGCCAACCGCTCAGCCATGTCGGCCAGGGCAGCGGCCGGCAACCGGGTCCGGTGGATGCGGTCCTCGTCGTAGGTGGGCAGCCCGAGGTGTATCGCACCGAGCGTCGTGGCGGTCCCGGCGACGCCGATCAGCGACGCCGCATCCGTCATCGCCACGCCCTGCTCGGCCAGGACCTTCTCCGCTCGGTCCATCTGCTCCTCGATCATCGATCGGGCCGAGCGCAGCTCGCCGTCGGCGGGCGGGTCCGAGGCGAGGTGGCGCTCCGTCACCCGCACGCAGCCGAGCTGCAGCGACACCCACCCCGCCACCTCGCCGTCGCTGCCGCCCACGATGAGCTCGGTCGATCCACCCCCGATGTCGATGACCGCCGTGGGACGCGCCACCTCGACGGCCGTCGCCGCCCCCAGGAAGGCCAACTGCGCCTCCTCCTCCCCGGTGATGACCTCGGCCTCCACACCGGTCTCGGCACGGACCCCGTCGAAGAACCGCGCCCGGTCCGCGGCGTCACGCACCGCCGAGGTCGCAGCGATCCTGACCCGGCTCTCCACGCCATAGGACGCCCACACCTCGCGGAAGCCCGCGATCGCCTCCAGGGTGCGTGCGAGCGCCAGGTCGTCGAGGTGGCCCGTGGCGTCGACGCCAGCGGCCAGCCGCGTGATCACCATCTCGCGGGTCAGGCGAGCTCCGTCGCCGTCGACGACGAGCAGGCGGACGGAGTTGGAACCGACGTCGACAGCGGCGCGTGGCGTGGGCACGGGGTCACTCCGGAGCGGGATCCTCGGCAGGTACGGCGCCGTCCACCTCGTCACCCGGTCCGAGCAGCTCCTCGGGCACGCAGGGCCCTGGGCAGGGCGCCGGGGTGGCGTGCTCGACGGCCCACTCCCCGACCGGGTTGTCACCGGTGGCGAGGTGGTGGGCAGCGTGCACGTGCAGGCACTTGATGTACTTCGGCATCCCACCGGCGCTCGGATCACCCGGGAGCGGCTCGCCGAGCTGGTCCCGGAAGGCGATGTAGCGCTCGGAGCTGGCGGCGTAGCTGGCGGCCAACTCCGGCTCCTCCTCGAGCCGCTGGTTGAGACCGACCATCGCGTGGTCGGCCTCGAGGCGTCCGACCCGGGAGCGCAGCACCGGGCAGGTCAACCAGAACACCGTGGGGAAGGGCGTGCCGTCATCCAGCCGCGGTTGGACCCGGGCTACGGTCGGGAGACCGAAGACGCACCGGTGGACCACCGCCGGACGGCCACGCGCGGGGCGACCGAGCTGCGCGGACAGGACGGCCACCTCGCGGTCGTCGGCGACGGGGGCTGCCGCTGCCGATGCGTAGGACGCCGCCGGATCGATCCGGACGGCGTCCTGGCTGGGGGCGGGCACGTGGGTGCCAGCGTCTCCAGCAGCCTCAGGGACGGAGATCGGCTCCCCGCCGGTGGAGGTCACGCGCCGGTGCGACCGCGCCGCTGGCGACGCGCCTCACCCTGGATCATCTGGGACTTGTGCATGAAGCGACGCAGCCGCTTGTTGAAGTCCTTGTCCAGCTTGGAGCGG
>PWWI01000161.1 GCA_003561535.1 Nitriliruptoraceae bacterium | reverse complement strand
CCCACCATCCCACGGCGCGCCCTGCCCACCGCAGCCAGCAGGGCCCCTCCCGACTATGCCCGAAACCCGCCGAAGAAGACCTGTCCCGTGCACTTGACAAGCCGTTCCACATCAGGAGAGGGGCGGCACGCGGACGATCCACGGCGGAGCGTCAGACCCGACCGAAGCGTTCCGCCTCGACGTTGAAGCTCTGTACCAACTCCGTCGGGATGGAGGGCTGGGTGCGCGCCAACGCGTCGAGGAGGTCGGCCGGGGTGACGACCGCATGGCCGCCGTTGGATCGTGCCCGGTCGAACGCCGCGGCGGCGGCACGCTGGGCGGCGAGGTCGACGTCGCCGGGCGTGAACCCCTTCGTCCGACCGGCGATGTCCACGGGGTCGACGTCGTCCGAGGTGGCGACGGGGAGCAATGCCTGCTCCCACAGTGCCTTCAGCGCCTGCTCGTCGGGCGGCCCGATCCCGATGAGCAGATCGAAGCGGCCCGGTCGCAGGACCGCAGGGTCGACGGTCGCGACGAAGTTGGTCGCACACACCAGCAGTCGTCCCGGACGACGACGGAACTCCGGGATCGACTTGAGCAGCTCGTTGACCACGCCGGCGGTCGCCGGGCGGGCGTCACGGCTGGGTGCGAGCTCCTCGAACTCGTCGATGAACACCACCACGTGCTCGAGCCGTCCGAGGTCCTGGAAGGCGTCGCGCACCTCGTTCGCCAGGGTCCCTTCGCCGCTGGCGAGCTTGGAGGGCAGGAGCTCGACGAAGGGCCAGTCCAACCGGCTGGCGATGGCGCGCGCGAACGTCGTCTTGCCGGTGCCGGGAGGGCCGAACAGGATCACGGTCGACGGCGCTCGCATCCCGACGCGCATCGCGAGCTCTGGTTCGGCCAGGGGCGCGACGATCCGGGACTCGATGAGGGTCTTCTCCCGCTCCATGCCGGCCACCTCGTCCCACAGGCCGGCGGAGCACATCTCGCCTCCCCAGCTCTTGACGATGTGGACCTCCTCGGGTTCCAGCGCCTGCTTCTTCTGGTAGCGGACGAGCCCCTCGGCGGCGACGAAGCCGCGGGCCTCCAGCGCGCCACGTCCGGGGTGGTCGGGGCCGACCAGGGCGCTGATCCGCTGGACCCCGTGCTGCGACAGCGTCGACTCGAGGTGGGCGATCAGCGACGAGCCGATCGACTCGCCCTGCCAGCTGGAGGCGACCCCGAAGGCGGTGATCTCCGCGCTCGAGCCATCGACGCGGGCGAGGGCGGTGCCGATGACGTGATCGTCGACCACCGCCGTCGCGCCCACGGCACCGTGCTGGATGTCGGTGACGATCCGTGCCAGATCCAGAGGTTCACTCTGGGCCGCGATCGCCGTCTCCTCGAGGACCCGGAGCGCACCGCTGAGGTCGTCGGGAGTGGAGTCTCGAACGAGTGGGGACATGTCGCTTCCTTCCCGGACGCGACCGCTGTTCCCCCGATCCGCAGCGAGGTACGACAGGCGGACGATGGCGTTCGAGCGGGATTCGTGTCTGGCAGCGCGGTGGACCGCTCACCGCGGCGGCGTCGGTCCTGCGACGCCGTGGTCCCGGGCGTGTCTGCGAGGGACAGGTGCACCGGTGCCCGGAGGTGTGTCACGATCGGGAGGTCCACCACCAGCGAGTAGGAGCAGCGGTGTCCGCAGGCGTGAGGCGCGCTCGATCCCAGGTCGCCGAGGTCGACCGCGCCGGTGCGGCCGACCTGGGGCAGCTGGCGACCGACGTCGGCTCCGTGCCGAACCAGATCGGTGCGGTGCTGCTGCTCGACCACCTCGGCGAGGTGGAGCTGGCCGACCTGCAGCGGGTGATCGGTGACCGGCTGGCCGGCGTCCCGCGCCTGCGGCAGCGGCTGGTCACCGCCGGGCGCGGCGGGGGTGGCGCCGTCTGGGTCGAGGATCCCGGGTTCGACGTCGCGCGACACCTCGAGGTGGTGGACTGCCCGGCACCCGGCGATGAGCCGGCGTTGCTGGCGCTGGCGGCGGGCCGCGTCACCGCCCCGCTGCCGGCGACGGCACCTCGATGGCAGGCCACGCTGGTGACCGGACTCGTCGGCGGTGGGGTGGCCTTGATCGTGGTGTTCCACCACGTCCTGGCGGACGGTCTCGGGGGCCTGGCCGTGCTCGCACGGCTGGTCGACGAGGGTGCTGCCGTCCCGGCTGGACCCGCCGCGGCGGCCGGGCCACGACCGGCAGGGCCCGGTCCCGGGCTGCGGTCGCGCCTGGCGCGGGCGCGGCGCCGCCTGGCTGAGTTCGGACCTCGGCTGCGGGCGGTGCGCAGGGAGCTCGGTGATCGTCCGACCTTCGCCACCAGGTGTTCGCTGAACCACCCGACCGGGCGACGGCGGGAGGTCGCGGTCGTGCGGGCCGAGCTCGCGGCCCTCAAGGGGTTCGCCCACGCCCACGGCGGCGCGAGCGTCAACGACGTCCTGATCGGTGCGGTGGCGGGCGCCCTCGGGACGCTGCTGCGGCGGCGCGGTGAGCACGTGGACGAGATCGTGGCGACGGTGATGGTGGCGGCCGTCCCCGCGGGTGCCCCTGCTGGCCCCGCAGCTGGCAACCAGGCTGGCATCGCGCCGATCGCACTGCCGACCGGGGGGACCCTGGCTGAGCGGCTCCCGGTGATCGCCGCGCTCACGCGAGCACGCAAGCAGGGGCGGCGGGGTGCGTCGGCCGCACCGCTCGGTGTGGTGCTGCGGATCCTCGCCCGCCTGCACCTGCTGCGCTGGTTCATCGACCACCAGCGCATGGTCCACACCTTCGTCACCAACCTGCGGGGGCCGGCAGTCCAGGTCTCCATCGCCGGCGTGCCGGTGATCGGTCTCGTCCCGATCTCCCTGGCGACCGGCAACGTCACGGTCGCCTTCGCGGCGATGTCCTACGCCGGGACCGTGACCATCACGGTCGTCACCGACCCGACCCACCACCCGGACCGCGACGTGCTGTTGCGGGCGCTGGAGGAGGAGCTCGTCGCACCACAACCGCGCAGCTGACCAGGGTCGCCGTGCCGGTGCCCTGGGATGCGACGCAGGGCCCTAGGGGCGGGCGTCCCGGGTCCCTACCGTGACAGAAGACCTCGTTCCCCGGCGGTCGCGGGTGCGGGACCTCGGGATAGCGGGGGACGACCGAGCCGAGGACCCCCCATGCGCCGTTTCCGGCTGTCGACCCCGCTGCTCCTCGCCGGCCTGTCCATCAGCATGGCATGCGGCCCGCTGAAGTCGGATGACCCCCCAACCCAAGACGAACTCGCGGTCCAGCACGCAGCCGAATGCCAGCGTGCGCGGCTTGCCCAGGCGCATGCCCGTGCGCTCGGTCTGGATGGGATCGAGGGTTCGCCGGAGGCGGTGCTGGTCCGTTCGGACCTGACACAGTGCCACTTCGGGCCGGTGCGGGCGGTGCTCGAGGCGATCGAGCAGCTCGAGCACGTGGACCTGGCCGATGCCGTCTCGGTGGACCGCGGCTCACGCCACCACATCACACAGGAGACGCCCGGGTTCGAGGTCGGGGACGGGGGTGAGCTCTGCCTGTGGTATGCGCGCCGTGAGGGCGATCTGGTCATCGAGTCGCTGACCCCCTGCACCGACCAGCCTCGGTTCCGCGTGTCCCTGGACCTCTCCACGGGCCTGGTAACAGGAAGGGTCGAGCTCGATCTCTACTGCCCTGATGGGCACTTCTGCGGTCCGGACGAGGTCTCGGAGGGCACTGTGCAGGGCGACTTCGGTCCGATCCTGCTCACCCTCCAGCCGGAGGATCCACCGCCCGACTTCCCCTTCCCCGCGCACCACTACCACCCCAACACCTTCGGATGGTCCGCAGCAGGACCGACCGACCTTGCGCTCACCGCGGTCGGCTCCTACCCGAGGGGCGACGGCGTCGTGGTGGTCGATGCCGCCGCGGTGGAGCGGGGCTGGGTCGTGGTCGACCTCATGCCGCTCGACTCCTACGGCCCGGACCGCAACCCCACCCGGTGGCTGGTAGACGTCGGCGTGCTCCTGGACTACGGCGACGACCGCGACCCGCACTGGGACCTGTACGCCGGCTTCAGCATCGAGATCGAGGAGGACGGCATCTCGCCGCCACCTCGGGACTAGCGCCGCCTCGAACGGTCGTGGTGGTCGCTGCCCGTGACCGGGGCCACGACGTCGGGATCCTGTGCGTGCCCTTCGAGGGGTTCGTTCGGGACGGAGCCGTCAGAAGGTCGGTACCAGCCCGCGGGGTGGGGTTAGCCGCACCGGTAGTGGCTGGTCAGCCCCCTGGGTCGCTCCGGCGCACGCGGGAAGGATGCTCGCAGGCGGCCGAGGGGGTCGCCGTCCAAGCCCCGCGTGGTCACGCGCGCCGCTCGAGGAGGAGTGCCCATGTCGTCCCCGTTCACCGAGCTTCGTCGCCACCACACCGGCCCGGTCGTGCTCCCCGGCGACCCCGACTGGGACGACGCCCGTCGGGCCTGGAACCTGCTGGGCGACCACCCCCCGGCTGCGGTCGCGTTGTGCGGGTCCGCTGACGACGTCCGCGCGGTCGTCGCCGTCGCGAACGAGCACGACCTGCGGGTGAGCGTGCAGAGCACGGGCCACAACGCGACCTCGGCCGGACCCCTGACCGACACGGTCCTGGTGAAGACCTCGCCAATGCGCGGCGTGTCGATCGATGCCGTGGCACGGCGGGCACGCGCCGAGGGAGGGGTGATCTGGCAGGAGGTGACCGAGGCCGCTGCGCCCCACGGCCTGGCCGCGCTGGCCGGCTCCGCGCCCGACGTCGGCGTGGTCGGCTACACGCTGGGTGGGGGTTTGAGCTGGATGGCCCGGCGCTACGGGCTGGCCGCCAACCACGTCACGGCCCTGGAGGTCGTCACCGGCGACGGGAGGGCACTGCGCGTCGATCACGACCAGGACCCCGAGCTGTTCTGGGCGCTCAGGGGCGGCGGCGGGGGCCTGGCGATCGTCACCGCCATCGAGTTCGCGCTGGTCCCCGTGGCCGAGGTCGTCGCCGGGGCGATGTTCTGGCCGTGGGAGCGCGCCGAGGAGGTGCTGGAGACCTGGCGCCAGGCCACCACCGAGCTGCCCGAGACGGTGGACTCGCTCGCGGCGCTGGCACAGATGCCCCCGATCCCTGACATCCCCGAACCCTTCCGTGGCCGCTCCTTCGCCGTGGTGATGGCCGCCTCCAGCGACGGTGAGGCGAGCCTGGCGCCGCTGCTGGAGCCGCTGCGCGGCCTCACACCCGAGATCGACATGTTCGCCCCGATGCCGGCCTCCGCCCTCGGCCAGCTCAAGCAGGACCCCGAGGAGCCCGTGCCGGCGACCGGCGGGTCCGTCCTCCTCACCGATGCGACCCCGGAGACCATCACCGAGCTCGTCCGCGTCGCCGGACCGGGTTCGGGCTCGCCCCTGCTGTCGGTCGAGCTGCGCCACCTCGGTGGTGCCCTGGCTCGTCGGCCCGAGGACGCCGGGGTGGTCGGCGCCATCGACGGGGGCTACCTCGCCTTCGGTGTGGGGATGCCGATGGACCCCGACGGTGCCGCGGCCATCGACGCCCACGTCGCCACGATGACCGATGCGCTGGCCCAGTGGAAGGCGGGGCGGTCGGTGATGAACTTCACCGAGCACTCCACCGATCCCCGCGCGTTCTTCGATCCGGGGGAGTACGACCGGCTCGTGGCGGCCAAGCGGCGCTACGACCCCGACGACCGCGTGGTCGCCTCCCATCCGATGATCAGCTGACCATCCGTCCACCGCACTGACCCACCCGGGTGGGAGCCGCGATCAGGAGGGCTGTTCCTCGCGCCGGTGCCCACTCGCGAGTTCGGTGAGCGCCGCCGGGTCGAGCTGGTCGGCCCGCGCCACCGCGACCCGTACCGGGGTCGTCGCCCGAAGCGTCGCCGTGCGCACCCCCCCTTCGAGCACGGCCCGCTCACCGACGATGGAGCCGGGGCCGAGCTCGGCGATCGGCTGGTCGTCCACCTCGACGACCACCACGCCGTCGAGCAGGAGGAACAGCTCCCTACCGGGCTCGCCCTGCCGGGTCAGGAGCTCGCCGACGGCCAGCCGGCGCAGCTCGGGTCGCTCGCCCGCACGCATGATGTGCAGGGACAGCTCGCGCTCGAGGGCGGTCTCCACCTCGGTGACCAGCGCCTCGGCCGTGGACGACTCGCCCCAGGGCGTGTGGTCCCCGACGTTGGCCTCCGCCCAGGTCTGGAAGTCGATGTAGCCGCTCTTGGCGACCAGCCGGGCGTCGCCGCCGTAGATCCAGTGGCGCGGGAAGGGGCTCGCGTCGACCACCTCGTGCTCGACGGCTCCGTCCGCGTGGATCGTGCATGCCAGCGTCGTCCAGGCCGGGGGCTTGACCAGGCGCACGAACGGCGCTCGGCGCATCGGGAACGGCATCGGCACCCCGGTGCGCCCCCCGGCGGTCTGCACGAACCGCACCCGGTCCGGGTGGATCTCCGGCTCGGCCTGCAGCAGCGGGTAGGCGACCCCGGGGATGGCCAGCGTCCGACCGAGCAGACGCATGGATGTCGGCCCGACGTGGCCCGCGCCGGCGTACCCGGCGTCGCTGATCCGTCCCGCGTCGTCGACCTCGACCCAGGCGGCCAGCTCGTTGGCGAAGCGGCAACGGTCAGCGGCGACGAACGTTCCGACGTCGCCCAGCTGGTCGGGTGGAGGATCGTCGTAGTGCCCGACACCGACATCCATCGGCAGCCGGACGGGGCCGGTGATGGCCTCCGATGGGATCCACGACACCGAGGTGACCGACGAGGTGATGCGCACGAGGGGTCCTTTGTGCTGGGCCCGGTGACGGGCCGGGGCGGCGAGGAGTCCGGGGTCAGCGTCCGTGCGCCTGCGCAGGAGCGCGAGCGTGCCAGCGCGCCGTCCGGGGTGTGGCTAGCACCACCCTCGACGCACCGGTGCGCCCGCTTGCCAGCGTGGCCGATCGAGGGGATGGTGGTCGCACGCCGTGGCCGGCGATGCGGGTCCACGGGTCGGAGACGACGAGGTGGCGCGGATGGGCGCGGTGGCGGGCATCACGGTGTTCCTCGCCGACGACAGCGTGATCGTGCGGGAGGGCGTGCGGGCTCTGCTCGACCTCGAGGAGGACCTGCACGTGGTCGGCACCGCCGAGGACTACGACGGCCTCGTCGACGGCGCGGGCGCCACCGCACCCCAGGTGGTCGTCACCGACATCCGCATGCCACCGACCTTCCGACGCGAGGGCATCGACGCCGCCAAACAGGTGCGCAAGCGGCATCCCGGGACCGGGGTGGTGATCCTGTCGCAGTACGACGAGCCCGAGTACGCGGTCTCCCTGCTCGCCGAAGGCGCGGCGGGCTACGCCTACCTCCTCAAGGACCGGATCGGTGAGGGTGACCAGCTCGCTCGCGCGGTCCGGGAGGTCGCCAGCGGGGGCTCGATGCTCGACCCGATCATCGTCGAGGCGCTGACGCGTCCGGTCACCTCGGAGGGCGACCTGACCGCCGAGGAGGAGGCGCTGCTGACCGCGGTGGCACAGGGCCGCACGATCAAGGCGCTGGCCGTCGCTCGGCGGACCACGCCAGCGGCGGTGGCGGCGAGCATCGAGCGGCTGTTCGTCAAGCTGGCCGACGGGCTCTCGGCCGGCAACGCCGGCAGCCTCGACCGACTGCGCACCCTGCACCAGGCCATCGTCGACCGCGAGGAGCAGGGCGAGTCGCTGTCCCGCCTGCTCCCGGGTGGCGTGGCCGATCTGCTGCGCGCCCAGGGGCGAGGTGTCGGGGAGACCGACGAGCTCGAGGTCACCGTGCTGATGTCGGACATCCGCGGCTACACCACCATCGCCGAGGCGACCGACCCGAGCGTGCTGGCCGGGCAGCTCAACGAGCACCGCGCCGCGATGAACCGCGCGATCGTCGACCACGACGGGACGGTGATGCAGTTCGTCGGGGATGCGGTCATGGCGGTGTTCGGGGCGCCCGTCCCGCTCGAGAACCATGCCGACCGGGCCGTCGCCGCCGCCGCCGCGATGCACGCCGCACAGGAGCAGGTCAACGACGACTGGGTGGCACGCGGGCTCGCACCCTTCGGGCTCGGCATCGGGGTGTCGACCGGCCCGGTGGCGGCAGCGATCCTCGGCTCCGACGAACGGCTCGAGTACTCGGTGGTCGGCGATACGGTCAACCTCACCCAGCGGGTCCAGCAGTGGGCCGATCCCGGCGAGACCGTGCTGAGCAGCGCCACGATGAAGGCCCTCAGCGTCCCGATCGACGCCGAGACGCTGGAGCCCGCCCTGGTCAAGGGCCGGCAGACGCCGGTCGCTGCCCACCGGTTCCCGCCGAGGGTCGCGCCGGTGGCCGCCTCGTGAGGATCCTCCGCGACCCCGATCTCGCCTGCCGCCTCGGCCGCGTCCTGGCGGTGCTGTCGGTGGTCGCGGCCCTCACCGGGTTCCCGCTGTTCATCGCCGGCGGGGGACGGTTGGTCGGAGGGTGGGTGTTGCACAACCTTGTCGCCGTGCTCGTGCTCGCCGTGCCGTTCTGGTTCATCGTTCGCCGTCAGCCGACCAACCTGCTCGTCTGGACGCTGGGCTGGATGATGATGCTGTTCGCAGGCCACACCTTCGTCTCCGGCTTGTACACCTATCTCGTGTCCGGTCTCTTCGGGCGCGAGGCGGTCCGCGACGGTCTCCTCGCCCTGCCGGAGGCGCTGCCGACGTCGCTCGTGGTCCTGCGCGTGATCACGGACATCATCCCGTTCCCGGCGGTCTACCTGGTCTTCGTCGTCCTGCTGCTGTTCCCGGAAGGGCGCCTGCTCTCCCGTCGTTGGCGGCTGGTCGTCGGCCTCCTCGTCCTCGCCAGCGTGGCAGAGATGGTCTGGGTCGGGATGCAGTCCGCCCGCGTCGCCGGTCTCACCGCCAACCACCGGGACGTCCCGCTCGACTGGGATGGCCCGGTCGGGACGGCAATCGAGTCGCTCTTCCTCGTGTGGGGAGCCATCCTGGTCTTCGCCGTCGCCTCCGTGGTGATCCGATATCGCCGCGCATCAGGGGTCGAACGAGCGCAGATCCGCTGGGTCGCTGTCGGGGGTGGGACCTTCGCCGCGGCGCAGTTCGTCTGGCTGGTCGTGCCCGATCCAGCCCTCGCCTACCAGCTGTACTGGGCGACCACGCTGGTGACGTTCCCGGCTGCGATGGCATCGTTCGCGGTGGCGATCCTGCGGTACCGGTTGTACGACATCGACGTCGTGATCTCCCGTTCGTTGGTCGTGGCCGTCCTGGCAGCCTTCATCGGGTTGGTGTACGTGGCGGTGGTGGTGGGGGTCGGACGCCTGGTCGGGGTGGGCGAGGACGCATCGCTCGGACTGAAGGTGGTTGCGACCGCGATCGTGGCGGTGGCGTTCCAGCCAATCAGCCAGCGGGTGCGCCGCTGGGCGGACCGGTTGGTGTACGGGCATCGGGCGACCCCCTACGAGGTGCTGGCCGGGTTCTCGCAGGCGGCGAGCGCGGGGGACGAGGACAACCTGCAGCGCATCGCCGAGATGCTGGCGGCCGGGACCGGGGCGCAGCCCGCGACGATGTGGCTACGGGTCGGTGACCAGCTCCGTCCGGTGGCCTCCAGCCAGAACAGCACCGGCCCCGACGGCGCCGGGTCCGAGCTCGCGACACTCCCGATGGAGGGCGAGCAACTGCCCGAGCTGCCGGCGTCGGTGGTCGTGGACGTGCGTCACGACGGTGAGCTGCTGGGTGCGGTGTCGCTGACCAAGCCGCGCAGCGAGCCTCCGACCCGGCAGGACGAGGAGTTGGCTGACCGGTTGGCACGGGGCTTGGCGCTGGTGCTGCGCAACGCCCGGCTCACCGTCGAGCTCCGGGAACACCTGGCAGCGTTGCAGGCGTCGCGGTCCCGGCTGGTGCGTGCCCAGGACGACGCGCGACGGGCGATCGAGAGCCAGCTGCGGGCCGGGGCGCAGCAGCAGCTGGAGGAGTTGAAGGGCCGGCTCGGGGGGGTCGCGCGAGACGCGGCCACGGCCGGGGCGGTGCGCACCGCGGCGCTGCTCGAGCAGCTCGAGGGCGAAGCCGACGACGCCGACGACACGTTGCGGGCGCTCGGGCAGGGCATCTACCCGCCGCTGCTGGAAGCCGCCGGGCTGGGTGCCGCGGTGGCTGCGCAGGCAGCCAGGTCGACCCTGCCCGTGACCGTGCACGCCACCGGTCTGCCCCGCTACCCGGCAGAGGTCGAGGTGGCGGTGTACTTCAGCATCCTCGAAGCGCTCCAGAACGCCGCGAAGTACGCCCAGGCCTCCTCCGTGCACGTCCGGCTCGAAGCGCGCGACGACGGGTTGTGGTTCGAGGTCGCCGACGACGGCATCGGGTTCGACCCCCACCACACCACCCACGGCTCCGGGCTCACCGGCATCACCGCCCGCCTCGACACCATCGACGCCACCCTCCACATCCACTCACGACCCGGCACCGGCACCCGCATCACCGGCCACGTCCCCACCGCACCCCACCGGCCTACACCAGCGCACCCAGCTGCCGTCGAGGTCCTGGCATGACGAGCCGGCTGGGCAGCCCCGATCTCGCCTGCCGAGTCGGCCGCGTGCTCGCGGTCCTGTCGCTGGTTGCCGTCGTGCTGTATGTCATCGGTGAGGAGATCACCGCGACCGCGGTCACCGCCGTCCAACCCGCCAGCGTCTCGGTGTGGACCAAGGACCATGCGGCGAACCATGCCTCGGAGGCACGACCATGACCGCGGGCACCGACGATGCGCTACGACCGACAGGTGGGGCGATCCGAGTTGCCTGGTTCCTCACCCTGCTGCTCACGGTGCTGCTGGCAACGGTCGGTTTCGTGGACGGGTGGACGCGCCCCCAACTGCTCGGTGGCCGGGCGGCCAACGACCTGGTCGCGGAGTTCGGGCTCCACCTCGAGACCACCTTCGTCGTGGGGCTGATCGCCCCGCTGACCGTGCTGGTCGGTGTGGCGGGGTTCGTGTTCCGGCGGCGTCCAGACGATCGGATGGCGGTGCTCTTCGGCATCGCGGTCATGGCCTTCGGAGCCCTCGCGAGCAAGAGCCTCGGGGTGGCGTTCGTCACCCGTCCCGTGCTGCGACCTGCCATCGTGCTGCTGTCGCTGGTCGCCGTCATCGCCTTGGGCCTGCTCGTCGCGAGCTTCCCGGACGGCCGCGTGACGCCGCGGTTCGGCCTGGCCGCACCGGTGCTGCTCGTCGTCGGTCTCGCGGTGTACCCCTCGTTCGCAGAGGCGATCTTGGCCCTCCCCGATCTTCCCGACGCGCCCGGTCGGTTCCAGCTCGCCGTCGCGCTGGTGAGCCTGGGGTCGCTGACCGGCGTGTCGGCCCAGGCAGTCCGCTACCGCACCTCTTCGCCACTGGCCCGCCAGCAGATCAAGTGGCTGTTCGCGCCACTCGGCGTGTTCGTGCTCGCCCTGGTACTGGTGCTCCTCGGCACCGCAAGCGGTGTGCTGTCGCCGCGGGCCTTCGGGCTGGGGCTGTTCCTGCTCGTTCCCTACTACCTCCTGATGCCGATGGCGTGGGCACGGGCGATCCTGCGGTACCGGTTGTACGACATCGATGTGGTGATCTCGCGGTCGTTGGTGGTGGCGGTGTTGGCGGGGTTCATCGGGTCGGTGTACGTGGCGGTGGTGGTGGGGGTCGGCCGGTTGGTGGGGGTGGGGGATGGGTCGTCGCTGACGTTGAAGGTGGTGGCGACCGCGATCGTGGCGGTGGCGTTCCAGCCGTTGCGGCAGCGGGTGCGGCGGTGGGCGGACCGGGTGGTGTTCGGGCATCGGGCGACGCCGTATGAGGTGCTGGCGGGGTTCTCGCAGGCGGCGAGCGCGGGGGACGAGGACAACCTGCAGCGCATCGCCGAGATGCTGGCGGCCGGCACCGGCGCGCAGCCCGCGACGGTGTGGCTGCGGGTCGGTGACCAGCTCCGTGCGGTGGCGACCAGCGATGACCGCGCCGGTGTGGAGCTCGTGGCGCGGCCGTTGGAGGGTGGGGAGCTGCCCGCACTGCCCGCGTCGCTGGTGGTGCCGGTCCGCCACGACGACGAGCTGTTGGGTGCGGTGTCGCTGACCAAGCCGCGCAGCGAGCCTCCGACCCGGCAGGACGAGGAGTTGGCGGGCCGGTTGGCACGGGGGTTGGCGCTGGTGCTGCGTAACGCCCGGCTCACCGCGGAGCTGCGTGAGCACCTGGCGGCGTTGCAGGCGTCGAGGTCCCGGCTGGTGCGTGCCCAGGATGAGGCCCGCCGGGCGATCGAGAGCCAGCTGCGCACCGGAGCGCAGCAGCAACTGGAGGCGCTCAAAAGCCGGCTCGGGGGGGTCGCACGGGCTGCGGCTACGGCCGGGGCGGTGCGGACCGCGGCGCTGCTGGAGCAGCTCGAGGGCGAGGCCGACGATGCCGACGACACCCTGCGGGCGCTCGGGCAGGGGATCTACCCGCCGCTGCTGGAGGCCGAGGGGTTGGGTGTCGCGGTGGCTGCGCAGGCAGCCAGGTCGACCCTGCCGGTCACCGTGCACGCCTCCGGGTTGCCCCGCTACCCGGGCGAGGTCGAGGTGGCGGTGTACTTCAGCATCCTCGAAGCGCTCCAGAACGCCGCGAAGTACGCCCAGGCGTCGTCGGTGCATGTGCGGCTCGAACCCCGCGGCGACGGGTTGTGGTTCGAGGTCGCCGATGACGGGATCGGGTTCGACCCCCACCACACCAGCCACGGCTCCGGGCTGACCGGGATCGCCGCCCGCCTCGACACCATCGACGCCACCCTCCACATCCACTCACACCCCGGCACCGGCACCCGCATCACCGGCCACGTACCCACACCACCCACGACCACAGCTCCAACACCGATCCCCGCCCATTCCATGGAGGTCCCTGCATGAACGCGGACCCGTCCCTGACGCAGCAGCCGGAGCTCGCGGCACCCCGGCGGTGGCTTGCGGCTCATCGGCGGTGGCTCGCGGTGCACCGGCGCTCGGTGATCGGCGGGGCGCTCGTGCTGTGGGCCGCCGCGATGGTGACGGTCTTCACCCTCATCGTCGTCTACGACCTGGACTTCTTCGGGCCGGTGGGTGGTCCCTGGCTGGTCAGCTTCGGCTCGTTCGCGATCCCTGGGGCCGTGATCGGCTGGAAGCGGCCCGGCCACGTGATCGCGCTGATCTTCCTCGTCGTCGCCATCGTCACGCCGCTCGCCAACATCCTCCTGGCGCTTGCCCTCGGACCACTCGCCGGGCAACCGATGGAGCTGCGCACACTGCTCGGCGCGCTCAGTGTGCTCGCGTCGACCATGTTGCTCCCGCTCGTGTTCCTGGCGCTCGTGCTGTTCCCCGACGGTCGACTCCCGTCGCGGCGCTGGCGTTGGCTGCCGTGGCTGGTCGGCTTTGCCGGCCTGGTCGGGGGACCGGCTGCCTTCGCCGCGGGCGGTTGGGGCGGCGACTCCAGCCAGACCTGGATCGGACCTCCCTTCGGCGGGGACCTGCTCGGCATCGCTGCGGTGCTCTCGCCGCTCTTCTTCTCCCTCATCCCGATCCTGATGGTCAGCGGCGCCCTCGCCGTGGTGGTGCGCTACCGCCGCGGCGATGCGGTCACGCGCCAGCAGCTCAAGTGGCTGGCACTGGCCGCGCTCGTGATCATGCTGATCTTCGTCTGGCTCTTGACCACCGCTGGCATGGTGGCGACCACCGTCGGCTCGATGTCGGAGATCGTGGTGGCCCTGGGTTTCGCGTTCGTCCCGGTCAGCATCGCCATCGCCATCGTCCGGCACGGGCTCTACGACATCGACGTGGTGCTCAGCCGGACCATCGTGTTCGTCACCCTCGCGGCGTTCATCACCGGGTTGTACGCCGTGACGGTGGTGGGGATCGGGACGTTGATCGGCGATCCGACGAACCTCGCCCTGACGATCGGTACGACCGCACTGGTCGCCGTGCTGTTCGAGCCGGTGCGCGCCCGTGTCCAGCAGTGGGCGAACCGGGCGGTCTATGGCCGCCGTGCGACGCCCTACGAGATCCTGACCGCACTCGTCGACGACCTGCCGACCGGCTCGGCGGCTGAGGACCAGCTCGAGGGGTTGGCCGCGCTGCTCGCCGACGGGACGGGGGCGCGACACGCGACGATCTGGGTGCAGGTCGACGGCGATCTGCGTGCGGCGGCCTGCGCGCCCGCGCACGATCCGTCGGAGCACTCTGCCGCCACCTGCGACCCCAGTGGGGGGATCGACGTGCCGCGGGCCACGCACGTGGAGCCGGTCCGGCTCGATGGCGACCTCCTCGGTGCCCTGAGCTTCGAGCGGCGGCGGGACGACCCCGTGACCCCGCACGACCGCGAGCTGCTGGCGCAGATGGCGGGCCAGGCCTCGCTGGTGCTCGGCAACGCGCGGCTGCGCGAACGCCTCCGCGACCGGATCGAGGAGCTGCGCGCATCGCGGCGGCGGTTGGTCGCCGCGCAGGACGAGGCGCGTCGCAAGCTGGAGCGCGATCTGCACGACGGTGCCCAGCAGCAGCTCGTGGCGTTGAAGGTCAAGCTCGGCCTCGCCCGGAGCATCGCGACCAAGGAGGATGCCGGCGAGCAGGTCGCCGAGTCGATCGGGGAGCTGTCGAGCATCGCCGACGCTGCGGTCGAGGATCTCCGGGACCTGGCGCGCGGCATCTACCCGCCCCTGCTGGAAGCCGAGGGGCTCGAGCGCGCGCTCGCGTCCCAGGTCCAGCGCTCACCGATCCCGGCCGAACTGCGGGCGGAAGGGCTCCGCCGCTACGACCGGCAGGTCGAGGCCACCGTCTACTTCTGTGTCCTCGAGGCGGTGCGCAACACCGTCATGCACGCCGGCGCGGACCGTCTGCGCATCCTGCTCGAGGACCGCGACGATCGGCTCGGCTTCCGGGTCACCGACGACGGGTGCGGGTTCGATCCGAACGAGGTCGTCCATGGTTCGGGGCTGACCAACATGGCCGACCGCCTCGACGCGCTCGGCGGCAGCCTGGTCATCGAACCCGGTGCCGACGGTGGTGCGGTGGTGGCCGGCTCCATCCCGGTGCGCGCGCAGGCACTGACCGACCGCCCGGGCGAGTTCGCAGGCGTCTGAGGACGACCGGGACCTCGCCGGGACGGCAGCTAGACGGTCGCCAGCAGCAGCGAGTCCGGCCCGAAGTCGTCCTTGGACACGAACGCGACCGCGCCGGCCGCTGTCGCCGCGGCCTCGTACTCGCCCCGTGAGTAGGTCGACAGGACCAGGATCCTCGCCTCCGAGCCCGAGGCCAAGATCCGCCGGGTCGCCTCCAGGCCGTCGATGCCGGGCAGGTTGACGTCCATCAGCACCAGGTCGGGCTGCAGTTCGGCCGCCAGGCTCACGGCGTCCTCGCCCGTCTCGGCCTCGCCCACCACCTCGAAGCCGTCCGAGAGGTCCACGACCAGTCGGGCCGCCGACCGGAAGGTCGCCTGGTCGTCGACGATGAGGATGCGAACGGTGTGGAAGGTCATGTGTTCCATGACGGCAGTGTGCCTCGGCGCGGCTCCGCCGACCAGGCGGCAGCCACCCGAGCCGCGGTGTGGGCAGCACCCCCGTGCTCAGTCGTGCTCCGCCAGGTAGAGGAGCACCGCGCGGACCCGGCGGTGCACCTGGTGTTCGTCACCCGGTAGGTCCAGCTTGGTGAAGATCGAGTTGATGTGCTTCTCGACGGCACGTTGGCTCAGGTGGAGGTCGGCGGCGATGCCGGCGTTGTTGCGGCCCCGAGCGATGTGGCCGAGCACCTCGAACTCGCGGTCCGTCAGTCGCGAGAGCAGGGACCGTTCGCGCTGCAGGCGCGCCTCCACGAGCGCGTCGACGACCTGTGGGTCGATGACCGAGCCGCCGTCGGCGATCACGCGGACGGCGCGTGTGAGCTCGTCGAGGTCCCCGACGCGCTCCTTGAGGAGGTAGCCGCGGCCGGCTGAGCCCTCCTCGAGCAACTGCAGCGCCCAGGCGGGCTCGACGTACTGCGACAGGACGACCACGCCCACGGTGGGGTGGCGCTCCCGCAGCTCCTGCGCTGCCCGGATGCCCTCGTCGGTGTTGGTCGGCGGCATGCGGATGTCGGTGATCACGACGTCCGGAGCGTGCTCGTCGACGGCCGCCAGCAGGCTCGCGTGGTCGCTGCAGCTGGCGACGAGGATGAGGTCGTCCGCCTCCTCGATGAGCAGCCGTATGCCCTCCCGGACGAGGTAGCTGTCCTCGGCGAGCACGACACGCAGCCGCGTCGTCTCACCCTCCGGTTCCGGCGGCATCCGATGGCACCCCTGGTCACGCGACGGCCGGGCGGTCCCGGCCCCACAGCGCCCCGTTGGCCTCGGCGAACCCGTTGCCCGGCCGGTGCAGAACCTAGCAAGCCCCGTCGTCCGGGTTCGGTCAGCTCAGACCGAGCCTCCGCGAGCAGGCTGGCCACTGGTTGCCCCAGGTGGCCCAGGGCTGGGTGAGCAGCAGCTGGGCGCGGTGGATCTGCTCCGCGCGGCTGGCCTGGTTCGGCAGGCCCGAGCCGCCGACGGTGCGCCACGTGGTCGGGTGGAACTGCAACCCGCCGTAGTACATGCCGTTGGCGGAGACCGCCTGCCAGTTGTTGTTCGACTCGCAGCGGGCGAGCGCCACCCACACCGGGTCATCGGCCGGCGGGGTCCCCGGCACGTCCGGCCACTGGCTCTCGGTCCGGGCCTGCGGCTCCGGCTCCGGTTCCGGCTCCGGCTGCGGGACGCGGTGGACCCCGACGGTGGTGGTGCCGCTCCCGTTCCAGTCACCCACCAGCGTGATGTCGTCCGCCCTGCCGTAGGTGAAGGTCAGGTCCGCCGGACCACCGGCGTTGGTGAAGCGCAGGTGGAAGGTGCGATCGCGACGCACACCAACGGTGTCGACCCCATCGCCGTTGAAGTCCCCGACCACGGGGGTGTCATCGGGCCGTCCGAAGTGGAAGTCGAGGTCTGCCGGTCCACCGGTGTTGCTGTTGCGGATGAAGTAGCGGTCCCCGCGGCGCACCCCGACGGTCTGGGTCCCGTCGCCGTTGAAGTCCCCGATCACGGGGGTGTCATCGGGCCGTCCGAAGTGGAAGTCGAGGTCCGCCGGTCCACCGGTGTTGCTGTTGCGGATGAAGTAGCGGTCCCCACGGCGTACCCCGACGGTCTGGGTCCCGTCGCCGTTGAAGTCCCCGATCACGGGGGTGTCATCGGGCCGTCCGAAGTGGAAGTCGAGGTCTGCCGGTCCACCGGTGTTGCTGTTGCGGATGAAGTAGCGGTCCCCACGGCGTACCCCGACGGTCTGGGTCCCGTCGCCGTTGAAGTCGCCCACCACCGCCGTGTCGTCCACGGCGCCGTAGGTGAAGTTCAGGTCCGCCGGGCCTCCGCCGTTGGCTGTCCGCAGCAGGAAGCGGGCGTCGTGCTCATCCGCAGCGGCGGGGGCTGCGATACCCGCAGCCAAGGCGCCGGCAGCGAGCGCGGGTAACAGGATGCGGGTGGGACGGGTGAACATGTGGGCTCCAGGGCACGGGGCGTGGGTGCGCTGGCCCACGGTTCGGT
>PWWI01000081.1 GCA_003561535.1 Nitriliruptoraceae bacterium | reverse complement strand
GGCGACGGATGCTGTCAGGTGCTGGTCGTCGTCACTCGCCGCGCGACTTGGCGACGATCTCCTCCTGGATGGAGGCGGGAGCCGGCTCGTAGGAACCGAACTGCATGGTGTAGCTGGCGCGACCCTGGGTGGCGGAGCGCAGGTCGGTGGAGTACCCGAACATCTCCGACAGCGGGACCCGCGCTTTGATCACGGTTGCGTTGCCCCGGGGCTCGGACCCCTGGATCAGGCCGCGGCGACCGGAGAGGTCGCCCATGACGTCCCCCATGTAGTCGTCGGGGGTCACCACCTCGACGTCCATGACGGGTTCCAGGAGTTGGATACCCGCCTTGGCCGCAGCCTCCTTGATCGCCATCGACCCGGCGATCTTGAAGGCCATCTCGGAGGAGTCGACCTCGTGGTAGCTGCCGTCGGTCAGGGTCACCTTGATGTCGACCATCGGGTAGCCGGCGAGCACGCCGGACTCCATGGCCTCCCGGATGCCGAAGTCCACCGAAGGGATGTACTCCTTCGGGATGGATCCACCGACGATCTTGTTGTCGAAGTAGTAGTGGTCGTCCGCCCCGAGCTCGAGCTCGGCCTTCAGTTCCTCGGTCAGGGGCTCGACGTCGATCACGACGTGTCCGTACTGGCCGCGACCACCGGTCTGCCGGGCGAACTTCTTGTCGAACTTCTCGATCTTGCGCTTGACCATCTCGCGGTAGGCGACCTGGGGACGACCGACGTTGGCGTCGACCTTGAACTCCCGCAGGAGGCGGTCGACGATGATCTCGAGGTGCAGCTCGCCCTGGCCACCGATCAGGGTCTGGCCGGTCTCCTCATCGGTGTGGACCCGGAAGGACGGGTCCTCCTCCGCCAGCTTCTGCAGGGCGGTGGAGAGCTTCTCCTGGTCGGTCTTGGTCTTGGGCTCGATGGCGATCTGGATCACTGGGGCCGGGAACTCCATCGACTCCAGCAGGATCGGCGCTTCGGCCGTGGTGATCGTGTCACCGGTCGAGGTGTCCTTCAGTCCGACCAGCGCGACGATGTCGCCGGTCATACAGCCGGCCATCTCCTCGCGGGAGTTGGCGTGCATCTGCAGGATCCGCCCGACGCGCTGCTTGGCGTCCTTGGTGACGTTGACCACGTGGGAGCCGGCCTCGAGCGTGCCGGAGTACACCCGGGTGAAGGTGAGCGTGCCGACGTAGGGGTCGGTCATGACCTTGAAGGCCAGAGCAGAGAACGGCTCGTCGTCGGTGGGCTTCCGGGTCGCCGGCTCCCCGGTCTTGGGGTCCTGGCCGCTCATCGGGGGGACGTCCAGAGGCGAAGGCAGGTAGGCGACCACCGCGTCCAGGAGGGTCTGCACGCCCTTGTTCTTGAACGCCGACCCGCAGAACACGGGCACCAGCTGGTTCGTGATGGTGGCCTGACGCAACCCCGCCTTCAGCCGGTCGACCGGCAGCTCACCCTCCTCGAAGAACAGCTCGAGCAGATCCTCATCGGTCTCCGCGACCTTCTCCATCAGCTCGGCGCGGTAGATCTCGGCGTCGCCGCGCAGCGACTCCGGGACCTCGACCACCTCGAAGGTCGCACCGAGGTCGTCACCCTTCCAGACCACGGCCTTCATCTCGACCAGGTCGACCACGCCCTCCAGGGCGGACTCCAGACCGATCGGCAGCTGGGCCCGGACGGCGTTGGGGGTCAGGCGCTCGCGGATCGAGTCGAAGGAGTAGTCGAAGGAGGCCCCGGTGCGGTCCAGCTTGTTCACGAAGCAGATCCGAGGCACGCCGTACTTGTCGGCCTGACGCCACACCGTCTCCGACTGCGGCTCCACGCCGGCGACCCCGTCGAACACGGTGACGGCACCATCGAGCACCCGCAGCGACCGCTCCACCTCGATGGTGAAGTCGACGTGGCCAGGCGTGTCGATGATGTTGATGGTGTGGCCGCCCCACTGGGTGGTCGTCGCAGCCGAGGGGATGGTGATCCCCCGCTCCTGCTCCTGCTCCATCCAGTCCATGGTGGCGGCACCGTCGTGCACCTCACCGATCTTGTAGGTGCGCCCGGTGTAGTAGAGGATCCGCTCGGTCGTCGTGGTCTTGCCCGCGTCGATGTGGGCCATGATCCCGATGTTGCGGAGCTTCTCCAGCTCCGCAGTCCGCTTGAGGGCCATCGTCGTCGCTTCCTGGTCTCGGGTGCGGCGCCCCGGTGGGGGCGCGTGGTGATCGGGTCCCCCACGAGGCGCGGTGGCTGCCGGGTGGGAGCGGTGGTGCGGGCTGACGTGATCGCCAGCGGCGGTGGTGCTGCTGCTCGTGCTCTGGGAGTGGTGTCAGTCGCGGTGACCACGCCATCCCGAGGGCGAGCTCACCAGCGGTAGTGGGCGAAGGCGCGGTTGGCCTCGGCCATCTTGTGGGTGTCCTCGCGACGCTTGACCGCGGCACCGACCCCGTTGGAGGCGTCGAGCAGCTCTCCGGCCAGTCGCTCACCCATCGTGTGCTCGCGGCGGATCCGGGCGTAGCCGACGATCCAGCGCAGCGCCAGGGTGGTGGAACGCGAGGGACGGACCTCGATCGGGACCTGGTAGGTCGCGCCACCGACCCGCCGGGACTTGACCTCGAGTTGCGGCTTGACGTTGTCGACCGCGCGCTTGAGCACGCTGATCGGGTCGCCACCCTGGGTGCGGGAGCCGATGTTGGCCAGCGCGTCGTAGACGATCGCCTCGGCGGTCGAACGCTTACCGTCGACCATGATGCGGTTCGTCAGCTGGGTGACGAGTGTCGACCCGTACTTGGCGTCCGCCGGGGTACGGCGACGGCCTGGGGAACCCTTGCGCGGCATGTCAGCCCTCCTTCTTGACGCCGTAGCGGGACCGCGACTGCTTGCGGTCACGCACGGGAGCGGCGTCCAAGGCTCCGCGGATGACCTTGTAACGGACCCCGGGGAGGTCCTTCACACGACCACCGCGAACGAGCACGATCGAGTGCTCCTGCAGGTTGTGGCCCTCGCCGGGGATGTAGGCGGTGACCTCGATCCCCGAGGTCAGACGCACACGGCAGACCTTCCGCAGGGCCGAGTTCGGCTTCTTCGGGGTGGTGGTGTACACGCGGGTGCAGACCCCTCGCCGCTGCGGGGAGCCCTTGAGCGCGAGGGTCTTGTTCTTCTTCGCCTTGTCTTGGCGACCCTTGCGCACCAGCTGCTGGATGGTGGGCATGCCTGGCGTTCTCCGTCGGTTGGCATGGTCACCGCGTGGTCGGCGGCGACCGTGCGCGAGCGCGAGCTCGCGGTCGGTCGTGGGGTCGGGATCGGTCCCCATCCATGTCGACCACCGCGGCGGCGCGTCATCTGGGACGCGACGGCGGGGGTGCCGGTCGGATCGGATGGGATCGACCAGGCGGACGGTCCGACCCACGGGGCCGGGCGTTCCACTCCTGGTGACGGGTTCCGGGCGAGCCGCCTGTCCCCCTCGGGGGTGGGCTCGTGACTAGGCGCCCGGACGTAGCACACCGCGACCCACCGGGCCGCGGCGTGAGGAGGGACGGTACCGACCTGGCGCGTGGGGTGTCAACCGAGCGGCCGCGGCCTCGCGCAACGTGCGCTGCGCGAGCGGCCCTTGAGCCCTTCGGCCCCGCGTGATCGGCCGGGGCGCGGCACGGGCCGCACGGCCACTGGACTACCGGCCGCGGCTCCGGACGAACGGACAGGGCTTGGGACACCGCCGCCGGGGGCACACTGAGGCGACCTGACAGCACCACCCCACGACAGACCTTGGAGTCCATCGATGATGAAGCGCACACTGACCGCCAAGATGACCCTGCTCGGCGGCGCCGCCGCCCTCGCGCTCGGTGCTGCGGCCTGCGAGGTCGAGAACGGCATCGACGACCCGGTGCAGGACGACTTCCAGGAGGACGACCTCCTCGAGGACGAGGACCTGTGATCGTCTCAGCCAGTCCCCGCTGAGACGCGGACGACCAACGACGGAGGCCCTGCCGGGATCGGCAGGGCCTCCGTCGTGACCATGGCAGTGTGGCGTCAACGGCCCCCGGCATCGCCCGGGAAGTCGTCGTAGCCCCAGCCGCCGTCGAAGCCCCAGGACCCGTCGCCCTCGTAGGACTCGGTCGAGGCGAGGAACTCCGCGATGTCCGCGGGCAGTGCCTGCTCCGGGATCTCTGTGTGGCCGACCTCCACCGAGCGGTAGCGGTCGATCCCGGTCCCGGCGGGGATCAGCTTGCCGATGATCACGTTCTCCTTCAGGCCCACCAGCGGGTCCGAAGCGGACTCCAGCGCCGCTTCGGTCAGCACCCGGGTGGTCTCCTGGAAGGAGGCCGCCGACAGCCAGGAGTCCGTGGCCAGCGACGCCTTGGTGATGCCCATCAGCAACGGGCGGGCCGCCGCGGGCTGGCCACCCTCAGCCAGGACCCGGTCGTTCTCCCGGTTGAACCGCACCCGGTCGATCGTGTCACCGGGCAGGAAGGTGGTGTCCCCGGCATCCACGACGCTCACGCGCCGGAACATCTGCCGGACGATCAACTCCACGTGCTTGTCGTGGATCGGGACACCCTGGGACCGGTAGACGTCCTGGACCTCCTGCACCAGGTGCAGCTGTGCGGTGCGCACCCCGAGTACCTCGAGGAGTTCGTGGGGGTCGATGGCACCCACGGTCAGCTGCTGTCCCACCTCGACGGTGACGCCGTCGGCGATGTCGATGGAACCGTCGTCGGCCCGGAACAGCCGGGCTCCACGTGGCAGCTCGTGCTCATCGACCTGGTCGCGGGCACCGTGGAGCCTCAGCGTCCGGCCGCCGCCGTCATGCTCCTCGATCTCGACCCGGCCGGCGATCTGGGCGATCTCCGCCTTGCCCCGCGGGCTGCGGGCCTCGAACAGCTCGACCACCCGGGGCAGACCCTGGGTGATGTCGTCGGCCGAGGCCACACCACCGGTGTGGAAGGTCCGCATGGTCAGCTGGGTGCCGGGCTCACCGATCGACTGCGCGGCCACGATGCCGACGG
>PWWI01000173.1 GCA_003561535.1 Nitriliruptoraceae bacterium | reverse complement strand
CGCGCGGTGTCACCCCCGGCACGTAGGGTCGTGTTGTGGGAGGAAGGGGCCTGCTGTACGGTTCGAGGGTCCGCGCGGGGCCTTCACGGCTCCGCGCGCCGTTCGTCACCGCCGGACCACCCGGTCCAGCGAGGATCGAACGACGACGGACCCGAGACGCGGTCCACGATCACTCGTTCGACCCGGTGCGCGTTGCCGGTGTCATCGCTTGACGTGGTACCTCGAGGATCGGTCCGCAGGACGCACCCCTGCCCCTGACGGCGGACGGCCCACAGCACGTGAGCCGCCCGCGACCGCAGGGGCCACAACACCGGCCCCCGACACGACAGCGTCGAAGCCGGTCCGCACCGCGCGGCTGCGCGGCGCGGCGCGACCAGAGGAGGTGCCCATGCGCCGCTACGAGATCATGGTTCTGATGACCGACCGCATCGACGAGGAGGCGGCCCTTGCCGCCTTCGAGAAGGCGAAGAAGATCCTGTCCGACCAAGGTGGCAACCTGCTCGAGGAGGCCTGGTGGGGCAAGCGCAAGCTCGGCTACGAGATCGACAAGCGTGACCACGGCTTCTACGGCGTCCTCGACTTCGAGGCGACCTCCGACGCCGTCAACGAGCTCGAGCGGCAGCTGAAGATCTCCGACGACGTCACCCGCTTCAAGACCGTCCGCCCTGAGATCCGGGTCCGCACGGCCTAGGTCGCCGTCCCGCGGCTCCGTCCTCCCACGACGGCCCGTACGCGCGACACCGACGACCAGGGAGGCCTGGACCATGGCGTTCGAATCCAACTTCATCACCTTCATCGGCAACCTGACCGACGACCCCGACCTGCGGTTCACCCAGGGTGGTGCCCCGGTCGCGTCGTTCCGCGTCGCCTCCAACCGCCGGTTCACGGACCGGGCCGGGAACCAGCAGGAGGAGACGACGTTCCTCAACGTCAACTGCTGGCGTGACCTGGCGGAGAACGCCGCGGAGTCGCTCAAGAAGGGCGACCGCGTCGTCGTGATCGGCCGGGTACGCGTTCGCAGCTACGAGAACCGGGAGGGCCAGACGGTCTGGACCACGGAGATCGAGGCGGATGAGATCGCCCCGAGCCTGCGGTGGGCTCGCGCCGAGGTGCACCGCACCTCAGGTGGCTCGAGCGGCGGTGCCGCCGCCGCCGGTTCCGGCACGCCGCCACCACCCTCCGACGACGACGTCCCCTTCTGATCCAGCTCCCCCGGGCCGGGGCGACACCGCCCCGGGCCCCGACGACCACGACGACCACGACGACACGGCGCCGGTAGCTCCCTACCGGCCGCGCCCTCCCAAGGAGCACGCCCATGCCGCCCCGCAGCGCTGCCAAGCCCAAGGACCGCAACCGACCCCGCAAGCCGAAGCCCTGTCCCTTCTGCACCCAGGGCATCGAGTACATCGACTACAAGGACCTCTCCACGCTGAAGCCCTTCCTGAACGAGCGGGCGAAGATCAAGGCCCGCCGGACCAGCGGCGTCTGCGCCAAGGATCAGAAGATGCTCGCGGCAGCGGTGAAGAACGCGCGCGAGATGGCGCTGATCCCCTACACGACGCGCTGAGGAGGTCTCGACGATGAAGGTCATCCTCACCAACGAGGTCGACAACCTGGGTCTGCCCGGTGATGTCGTGGACGTCGCCGACGGCTACGGCCGTAACTTCCTGCTGCCCCGCGGGCTCGCCATGCGGGCGACCCCCGGCGCGATGAAGCAGGCCGAGGCCCTCACCCGGTCCCGCAAGGCCCGGGAGGCCAAGACCCTCGACAGCGCGCAGGCAGCGAAGGCCGCGCTGGAGACCCGCACCCTGCGCATCCCGGTGCGCGTCGACGAGCTGGGCGGTCTGTACGGCTCCGTCACCGCCAACGACGTGCAACGCGTCCTCAAGGAGCGTGGCCACGACATCCCGCGCAAGCGGATCGAGCTCAAGGGTTCGATCAAGGAGATCGGCACCTACGAGGTGCCGGTCCACGTGCACCCGCAGGTCGCAGCCACGCTGGTCGTCGATGTGGTCGACCAGGAAGGTCGCCTGTCCCGCGACGCCGGTGGTGGTCTGGTCGATGCCGAGGCGGTGGCTGCCACCGCCGAGCAGGTGGCCGAGGACAGCGAAACCGACGCCGAGGCTCTGAAGCAGCAGGCGCTGGAGGCGGCTGAGGAGTACGAGCAGCAGCAAGCGGAGCTCGCGGCCGCGGAGGCCGAGGCCGGGTCGGCACCGGCCGGCGACGAGGAGCCCGCCACGGGCTGAGGGAGACAGCGATCATGGCCGTCGTCAACCGTGAGGTCGACGCACCATGAGCGGCACCTTCCCCCCGCCATCAGGCGAGCCGCCAGCACCAGATGCACCACCGAGCTCGAACGGGGCGGTGGGGCGCAGCTACGACCGCGTCCCACCGCACTCGCTCGACGCCGAGGTGTCGGTCCTCGGCTCCGCCCTGCTGTCGCGGGCGGCGGCCTCAGACGCCGTCGAGGCGCTGCGCCCCGAGGACTTCTACCGCAACGCCCACCGCGTCGTCTTCGAGGCGGTCCGGGAGCTGACCAGCCAGGGTGAACCGGTCGACACGGTCACCATCACCGACTGGCTCGCCCGTCGGGACCGGCTGGACGAGGTCGGTGGCGCCGCTGCCCTCCACGATCTGACGGTGGCGGTGCCGACCGCGGCCAACGCCGCCTACTACGCCCGGATCGTCCGGGACAAGGCGCTGCTGCGCCGGCTCATCGACGCCGGCACGGCCGTCACCAAGCTCGGCTACGAGGCCACCGACGACGCGCGCGCGATCGTCGACCGGGCGGAGTCGCTGGTCTTCGAGGTGGCCCAGACCACCTCGGTGTCGGAGTACCAGCGGCTCGGTGAGCTGCTCAACCAGTCCTTCGAGCAGATCGAGAACCTCGCCGAGCGCAGCTCGGAGGTGACGGGGTTGGCCACCGGATTCGACGACCTGGACCGGCTCACGGCCGGGTTGCAGCCCCAGAACCTCATCGTGCTGGCGGCCCGCCCGGCGATGGGCAAGAGCAGCCTGGCGCTGGCCGTCTGCCACTTCGCCAGCGCGCGGCTCGGGGAGCCGGCGATCCTGTTCAGCCTGGAGATGTCCAAGCTGGAGATCGTCAACCGGCTGCTGTCCTCCGAGGCCCGGATCGACTCCTCGCGTCTGCGGACCGGGCGGCTCGAGGACACCGACTGGCGCAAGCTCGGCGATGCCCTCGGCACCCTGGCTGACGCGCCCTTCTTCATCGACGACACCCCGTCGATCTCCCTGATGGAGATCAGGGCCAAGTCGCGGCGGCTGAAACAGAAGCAGGGACTGTCGCTGATCGTCGTCGACTACCTCCAGCTGATGCAGTCCCACCGGCGGGTCGACTCCCGCCAGCAGGAGGTCGCCGAGATCTCGCGGGGCCTGAAGATGCTGGCCAAGGAGCTCGATGTCCCCGTCATCGCGCTGTCCCAGCTGTCGCGCCAACCCGAGTCACGCACCGACAAGCGGCCGCAGCTCGCCGACCTACGTGAGAGCGGCAGCATCGAGCAGGATGCGGACATCGTCGGGTTCATCTACCGCGACGAGGTCTACGACGAGGACAGCCCGGACAAGGGCATCGCGGAGCTGATCATCGCCAAGCACCGCAACGGCGCCACGGGCGTGGTGAAGCTCGCGTTCCTCGGGCACCTCACGAAGTTCGCGAACCTGGCCCGAGGACCCAGCGGGAGTGGCGTGAGCAGCGGCGTGCAGCCGGGTCCGGCGACCCCGGTCTGACCAGTGCCCCCAGCAGGTACGGTCGCGCGTGAGGAGGGGCGCGATGGTCACCTGGCACACCGGCCGTCTGTTGGTCGCGGCACCGGCCCTGGAGGACCCCAACTTCGATCGGGGGGTCCTGCTGGTGCTGGATCACGACGAGGACGGGGCGCTCGGGGTCGTCCTGAACCGGCCGTCCTCGGTGCTGGTGGCGGAGACCCTGGACGGCTGGTCCGAGCTCGCCGCCAGGCCTGCGGTGGTGTTCGGCGGGGGGCCGGTGGAGCCGACGGCGGTGGTCGCGCTGGGTGCCACGACCTCGGTCGTCACCCCCGATGCGGGACCACCGATCCTGGACCGCATCCGGCTGGTCGACCTGGACGACGATCCGATGCTGGCGGCCGCTGACCTCCAGCACGTCCGGATCTTCGCGGGCTACGCCGGGTGGGCGCCGGACCAGCTGGAGGACGAGATCGACCAGGGCGCCTGGTTCGTCATCGACGCCGACCCCCGGGATGTCTTCACCGACGATCCCGGTGGCCTGTGGCACGCGGTGCTGCGCCGACAGCCCGATGGACTCCGGTTGCTGGCGACCTACCCCGAGGACCCGTCGCTGAACTGAGCGACGGTGGGAACGGCAGGGGCCGGGCGACCCTTCACCGTGACGGTTGCACCGGATCGGCCGGTGACTCGCACAGGAACGGGTCGGCGCCGGTCGCGCCGTGGTAGGTCAGCAGCGTGCCGTCGGCGTCGAGCACGAGGCGGTAGCCCTCGACCAGCGCCTGGGTGTAGACCATCCCCGGCTCGGGACAGCCGATCGCGCCGTCGGGCCAGGTGACCAGCGCGAACTCGACCACCTCGATGTCGCTGGCCGCGGCGCCCGTGCGCTCCGCGGCATCGGCGATCGCCAGCGCCACCTCGGGGCGGTCGCTGGCGGTCGCGTCCTGGTCAGGTCCCGTGGCGTCCGGTGCGGTGGCGTCGGGTCCGTCGGTGTCCGGGTCGCTGGGCACGGGGGCCTCCTCTGGGGGTGTGGCCTCGTGGTCGTTCGGGTCGGGACCACAGGCGAGCACGAGCGAGACCATGGCCACGGTGGCGGCGAGTCGGAGGATCAGGGGACGCATCGCAGGACCTCTGCTCGCGGTCGACGAGCTGCGGCCCGGACGGGTCGGCTGCGGGCCGTGTCCTGTCTGACGCTCGCGGCACGCCGCAGGTTCCCCCCGGCTCCGACCGGTGAGGTCTCAGCTGGTGGCCTGGGCGCGCAGGAAGCGCTCG
>PWWI01000183.1 GCA_003561535.1 Nitriliruptoraceae bacterium | reverse complement strand
AGGCTTTCGCGCAGGCCCAGGAGCGCCTCCGTAGGCCCATGACCGTGCTGGCGCTGGTGTTCGCCGTCGCGCTGGCCGTGGAGCTCAGCCGGGATCTGGAACCCTGGGCCAGCCGGCTGCTCCTGGTGGTCAGCGGGCTCATCTGGCTGGCCTTCGCCCTGGAGTACATGTGGCTGCTCCGCCTCGCCCCGGACCGCGGCCACTACGTCCGGACCCACGTGCTGGACCTGGCGATCGTGCTGCTGCCCATGTTCCGGCCCCTGCGCGCGTTGCGGGTGCTGCCGCTGCTCTTCGTGGCCGTCCGGTCCTGGCAGCAGGTGTTCTCCGTGCTGCGCCACCGTGGGCTGGGCAAGATCATCAGCTCCGTCGGTGCGCTGACGATCGTGGGTGGGCTCATCACCTTCGCCCTCGAACCCGAGACCTTCACCACGGTCGGCGACGCGGTGTGGTGGGTGCTGGTCACCTCGACGACCGTCGGCTACGGGGACTTCGCTCCCGTCGGTGGCCCCGCCCGCGTCGTCGCCGTGATCGTGATGGTCGTCGGCATCGGCCTGGTCGGGGTCGTGACCGCCAACATCGTGGACTTCATGATGACCGAGGCCGATGGTGCCGCCGAGGGCGGACCAGCGCCGGCGCCCTGTAGCGCCTGCCAGGACACAGCCGCCCGGCTGACCCGCATGGAGGCCCAGCTCGATCGGCTGGTCGGACTCCACACCGGGCCCTCGCCCCCGGGATGAGCGCAGCAGCCGGGCACCCCGTTGTAGGGTCCCGACCGTGACCAACGGTGACCGAACGGGAGCACCCATGAACCGCCGAGCCGCGCTCGTCGCCGGTGCCCTGTCGGCGCTCGGCGTGGCCGCGGTGTACGGGCTGCCGAGGCCCCGCGCCGACCTCGCGGAGCTCTACGCCGAGGTGGACCCCGCCACCGTCGCCTCGCTGCGGGCCTTCCGCTCCGCGCACCCGGTCCGACGCCTCACCGTCGACGGCTGGGCGTGGGAGTACGTGGTCCTGGGTCAGGGTCCCGACACGGTGATGTTCCTGCACGGGATGTCCGGCGCCCACGACATCTGGTGGCAGCAACTCGAGGCCCTGGCCCCGACCCACCGCGTGCTCGCCGTGACCTACCCGTCGGTGCGCACCCTGGCGGAGCTGTCGGTGGGGGTGCGTGCGGTCCTCGACGCCCACGGGGTGCGGTCGGCGACGATCGTCGGGTCCTCCCTCGGCGGCTACCTGGCCCAGTACCTGGTGCAGCACCACCGCGACCGCGTCGAGCGGGCGGTGTTCGCCAACACCTTCCCTCCCAACGACCACCTCCGCGCCGCCCACCACCACCGAGCCGTGGTCGGCCGGTTCCTCCCCGAGCGGCTGGTGGCCGTCGCCTTCCGCGACAGCAACAACCGCCGGATCCTGCCGGCCTCGCAGGACCCCGCACTGGTCGGCGCCTACCTGGCGGAGCAGGCGCAGCAGCCGGGCCTCAAGCGCCGGCTCCTGGCCCGCTACCACACGGTGATCGAGCCCTTCACCGTCGCCGATCCGGCGCCGGAGGGTCTCCCACTGCTGCTGCTGGAGTCCGACAACGACCCGCTCATCGACGCGGACCTGCGGGCGGCGCTGCGCGCGACCTACCCCACGGCCGGGGTCCACACCTTCGCCGGTGGAGGCCACTTCCCCTACCTCGACCAGCCGGCCGCCTACACCGCCGCCCTCCGCCGCTTCCTCGGCTGATCGGCGACCACCCTCGGCAGCCACCGCACGGGGCACCCGTGACACCCGTGAGGCCCCGGTGACGACCCGGGTCGGCAGCTAGAATGGGAGTCAGCCGAGCCGCGGCCCTCGTGGACGCGCAGGCCACGCGCCGCGGCGCACCCCGCCTCCTGAGAGGAGGTGGCAAGCGTGCCGAGCGCCCGTCGCTCCTCCATCCTGGCAGCCGCCAGCGTGCTCCTGCTGCTGGCGGCCGGCGCCGGCGTGCTGTTCGCCGCCTCGTCGAGCGTGGAGGTCAGGGTCGACGGGCAGGTCCTGACCACCCGGACCCTGTCCCACGACGTCGCCGGTGTGCTGGACCACTTCGACATCACGGTGGCACCCGCCGACCGGGTCGAGCCGCCACCGGACGCCGCGGTCCACGACGACCTGGTCATCGTCGTCGAGCGGGCCAGCACCGTGGAGCTGCAGGTCGATGGACGAGCCGCCCGGAAGGTGACGGCCGTGGTGGACACGGTCGACGATGTGCTGCGCGCCGCCGGGATGGGGAACCTGCTCGAGCGCGAGGCCCGCATCACCCCTCCTGCCGGGTCCCGGGTCGAGGCCGGGGACCGCATCGAGGTCCAGCTGCCCGTCGCCGTGCGCATCCTCGTCGACGACGAGGAGCACCGGCTGACGACCTACGCCGACACGATCGGCGGTGCGCTCGACGACGCCGGGGTGTCCCTCGGCGAGCGGGACCTGGTCGAGCCGCCGACCGCCCGGACGCTCACTCCCGGGACCACCATCACCGTGCGTCGCGTCGAGGTCGTCGCGGAGGTCGTCGAGGTCACCATCGAGCACGGGGAGCAGCGGCGGGAGACCGACGAGCTGCTCGAGGGCGAGACCCAGGTCGAGACCGAGGGACGCGACGGTCTCCGACAGCGGACCTACGAGGTCACGCTCGTCGACGGCGAGGAGCAGGAGCGGGAGCTAGTCGCCGAGGAGGTCGTGCGGGAGCCGACCGACCGCGTCGTGAAGGTCGGAACCGGCCGGGAGCCGGAGCCCGAACCGGAACCGGAGCCGGCGCCACCACCGGTCCGCGAGGCCCAGCAGCTCCTCGCCGACCTGGGCTACCCGGTCGGGCCGGTCGACGGCATCGACGGGCCGAAGACCCAGCGGGCCCTGTGCGCCTGGCGACGGCTCGAGGGCCGTGAGGTCAGCCGCCGGCCACTGCAACCCGGTGAGGTGGAGGCGCTCCGGGCCACCGACGGGCTCCCAGCGGCCAGGACCGCTGGACGTGGTGTCACCGTGGACAACCCCTGCCAGGCGCTGTACCTACGGGTGGACGGCCGCTGGCGGGAGGTCCACCAAGCCTCCACCGGGACCGACGGCCTGCCCCGAGCCGGGTCCTACACGATCTCGCGGAAGCGCCCGGGCTGGCACACCTCGACGCTGTACCCCGCGCCCGAGCCCAACATGTACAACTCGCTGTACTTCCACGGCGCGATCGCGATCCACGGATCCCACCACGTCCCACCGCGCCCCGCCAGCGCCGGGTGCGTGCGGGTGACCCCGGCGGCCGCGGACCAACTGTTCGCCACGCTGCGCGTCGGGGACCCGGTCCGGGTGATCGGTGCGTGGTGAGCCGCAGTGCGGGGCGGATCCGACGTCGTCGCGAAGGCTCAGGCCGGCGGCCGTGGTCTGGCCGCCACCCGCTCCACCGTCGGCGTGGGGGTGCGCAGCAGCACGGCGAAGGCCCAGGCGGCCAGGACCGCGACGGCCACCAGCAGACCGGCGGCCAGCCACTCGCCCAGCTCGGCGTAGTAGCCGGCGCTGTTGGTACCGGTGTAGAGCAGCGCCCCGAGCGCGAAGCTCGACAGCATCCGCGCGCCCGCGTCACCCCTGCGCAGCAGCAGCGCACCCCCGACCACGAGCAGCAGCCCGGTGAGGACCTCGGCGGCTATGTGGAACCAGATGTCCCGCTGTCCGGCCTCCAGCTCCGGGACCTCACCTGCCAGGATCAGGACCGGCCACAGCAGCAGGATGCCGGCACCCACCACGATCTGGAACCACCCGATCCGGATCACCGCCAACTCCTCGACTGACCGCCGATCCTGCCAGCGTCAGCATGGGTGCGCGGCCCACGCGACCCAAGGGTCCAACGTCCCACCCGGGACCGGGCACCTCGCCTGGACGCCCCCACACGCCCTCTCCCGACCCGGGTAGCGCGGGCCCGCCCGGAGAGGTCAGTCGCCCTGGGGGATGTCGAGCAGGTAGGTGTCGACCAGCAGCGCCGTCCCGGCGTGGCGATGCTCCGACACCCGTGCGGCCAGCTCGCGAGCCTCGAGCAGAAGGGCCGCGAGGTCGCCACCGGAGTCCGCCTTGACCAGCAGCGCGTTCCCGAGGGCGAGCAGATCAGCGTGCTCCCCCCTGAGCTGCTCCACCCGGGCGCCGAACCAGGGCGCGGCCTCCAGGACCTGGCCGAGGAGCCCGTCGGGCGACTCGACCTCGTCGATGTGCTCCCGCACGGAGACCATCGTCCCCTGGATGGCTGCTCGGAGGCGGTCGGCGTCCGGTGCCGGCTGGTCGGCGAGGGCGTCCAGCTCACCCTCCAGCTCGACCACCGCACGGTGGAGTGCCTCCCGGCGTCGGGTGTGGGCGTCAGCATCGGCGTCCGACAAGCGGATCCGCTCGTGGGTCACGTCGTCGATCATGGTCGCGCCTCCTCCCAGGGGCTGCACCTCCGCCGGGGACCGGTCGCCCCTCCCGGGTCCGATCCACTGCCAGCCGATCCACTGCCACCGGACCGGTCCGCCATGCGGACCTGTCCGGCCCATGGTGACGGGTCGGAAGGGGGCCACGCAAGGGCCGATCCGCGCCGCCCGCCCTCCGGCAGAACCGGTGGGGCAGGTCAGTCCTGGGGCTGGTAGGTGTGGACGTGGTCCTCGCGGCGGGTCGAACCGTCGGGGTAGGTGATGGTGCGCCCGAACTCGATCGTGAAGCCGTCCCGTGTGTCACCGGGACGGATGTCGTAGGGCTCACCGGAGGTGGTCTCCACCTCGGCCCAGGCCGTGCTGAAGAAGCAGACCGTGATGCGGGACTCGGTGGCCTCCGCGACGACGACGATCTCGTAGGGCGAGTCGTTCCCCACCACCACGTCGATCGTGTTGTAGGACAGCGTGGCCTCGCGGCCCATCGGGTAGCGCTCGAAGTACAGCGAGTGGGGCTGGAACTCCACGAGCTCGATGCCGGCGAACCAGGCGGCGTTCATGAACGTCGTCCCGATCTGGCTGGAACCGCCCCCGACGACGGAGACCAGGTCGCCGTCGGCGTCGATGAAGCCGTTCTCCACGAAGCCACGGGCGCGGGTCCTCGGCCCGATGGTCTCGTTCAGCGACAGGCGCTGACCGGGCTGGATCGTCGCTCCGTCGAGCAGGTCGGCGCCGAGCTGGATGTTGTGGT
>PWWI01000149.1 GCA_003561535.1 Nitriliruptoraceae bacterium | reverse complement strand
GATGAGCCCGTCAGCGTCGAGTCGTTCCGCGAGTTCGCGCAGACCTTCGCGGACCTCGCCGACCCCGAGGTCATGCGTGGGGCGTGGGAGTGACCGACTGGCTCATCGACAAGTCAGCTCTGGTCCGTCTCGGCGACGCCGTGGATGGGCGGACGTGGGCCGAGCGGATCGAACGCGGGCTGGTGCGTGTGAGCACCGTCACACGGCTGCAGATCGGGTTCAGCGCCCGGACCGGAGATGAGCTGCGGGCGGGTCGACGGCGGCCACCACTGGCCTCCATGCCGGTGGAGTACCTGACGCCAGCCATCGAGGACCGCGCCGTCGAGGTCCAGCAGTTGCTCGCCGACCGTGGACACCACCGGGCCCCGGCGGTGCCCGACCTGTTGATCGCGGCGACCGCTGAGCTGGCGGGCCTCGCGGTCCTCCACCACGACAAGGACTTCGACCTCATCGCGGAGGTGACCGGCCAGCAACTCGAACGGCTCCGTCTCCAGGAGTAGCTCGCAACGGGCGTTGCGCATTGGTTTATGGGGGTCAGCGGGGATCGATGTCGTAGGCGCTGCCTCGGTGCCGGATGGCGATCACGCGCACTGTCTTGTCGTCGCGGAGTTCGTAGATGATGCGGTAGATCCCGACGCGGTAGGAGCGCAGTCCGGTGAGCCGTCCGCGCAGCTGGTGACCGAGGTGCGGGTCGCGTTCGAGTTCACCGAGTGCATCGAGAACGGCGTCGGCGAGGAGAAAGTCGAGCGCGGCCAACGCCTCACGGGCCGTGCGTGTGAGGTCGACGCGTGCCACTACGCGCCAGAGCGGGCAGCGTGCTCAGCACGGACATCATCGAGGGAGGTGATCTCACCGGCGGTCAGATCATCGAGGCCACGGCGAATCGCAGCGAGCGTGTCCTCGTCGGAGAGGATCTCGGCGGTCTCCTCGAGGGCCTCGTACTCGTCGACCGGAACCAGGACCGCGGCCGGGCGACCCCGTCGAGTAACGGTGACGTGCTCACGCCGGTCGGCCACCTCGTCGAGCAGGTCGGCGAGGGGGGTGCGGAACTCTCGGACGGGCACGGTCTTCGACATGGCTGAAGTGTACCTCTTTGCGTACCCCCGAGGGCGGGTGATGTCTCGTGCGTGACGCCCTCGTTGTCGTTGGCTGGCGTGCCGTCCGTGCCGCAGCCAGGAGATGAACATGCCACCCACCGCTGCGACACTGCCCGATCCGATCGACGGCCACCACGAGAAGTTGCGTCGCTACGGCGGCGCGTTCCTGGCCGGGTTCCGCAACGCCAACACCCGGACGTCCTACCGACAGCAGCTTCACCGTTGGTTCGCCTGGTGTGACGCCTGCGGCATCGACCCGCTCGCCGCGGATCGCGTTCACCTCGAGTTGTACTGCCGCTGGTTCGAGCAGCAGGTCGACTCGATCAATACGGTCAGCCATGGGCTGTCCGTGCTTGCCTCGTTCTACCGGTGGCTCGTTCACGCCGAGGTGCTTGCGACAACGCCGATGGCTGCGGTGCGGCGGCCGCGCCGCGACGACAGTTCGAAGCAGACCAAGCTGATACGTCATCAGTTCGCGGATTGGCTCAACGCCGCCGAACAACAAGGAGGAGCGGCCTACGCCACCGGGTGTCTGCTGGCGCTCAACGGCCTGCGCGTTTCCGAGGTGTGCGCCATCGACATCGAAGACATCGCTGAGGAGCGCTGGCATCAGGTCGTCACCGTCCACGGCAAGGGCGACAGACCAGCCACCGTCCCTCTGGCACCGCGCACACGAGCCGCGGTCGAGCAGGCCGTCGCGAGCCGCGAACGAGGCCCCCTACTCCTTAGCCGATGGAACAATCGGATGACCCGCAACAACGTCGCCGCCCTCGTCACCAAGGTCGCCCAAGCGGCCCGTATCGAGTCTCGGATGACCCCTCACACCCTGCGCCACGCCGCGATCACCGCCGCCCTCAACGCCGGCGCACACCTGCGCGACGTCCAAGACTTCGCCCGACACGCCGACCCCAAGACCACCATGCGCTACGACCGCAACCGCCACAGCCTCGACCGCCACGCCACCTACGCCATCGCCCAATACATCGCCGGATCCGAGTAGAACATCCGGGCGTTGTCCACACGTTGTGCTGTCGCGTCGATCACCGCCGTTGGCGAGCTATCATCGTGATAGCTACCGGGAGGGAGGCGATGGGCGATCTGTTGATCCGAGGGCTCGCACCGGAAACGCATGAGGAGCTCAAGCGGCGTGCCCAGGATGCTGGCGTCAGCCTCCAGACCTACGTCGCCCGTCTGCTCGAGCGCTCGACCACCGTCCCTCCGCTCGCCGACTGGCTCAGCGAGCTCGACGAGCTACCGCGGCACCGAGCCGTGTCCGGGGCGAGGGCGGTTCGCGAGGCCCGTGACGAGCTTCCGTGATCTACGTCCTCGATGCGTCAGCGGTCATCGACCTGCTCGTTCGCAGCGACGACGGTGAGCGCGTCCGTCGACATCTGGCCGGTGACGCCGATGCGACCCTGATCACCGTCGCGCATCTGGATGCCGAGGTCTTCGTAGGCCTGGCGCGACTCCACCGTGCTGGAGAGCTCGCAGCCATCGAGATCGACGAACTGCTGCGACGGCTCGCACGGCTGGACGTTCGTCGCGTCCCGATCGGTGGCGCGCTGTTGGATGCTGCCTGGCGGATGCGCGACAACATCGCCGCGCGCGACGCGCTGTACGTCGCCGCTGCGCGCGACCTCGACTGCGGACTCCTCACGACCGATCAACGCCTCGCCAGAGCGGTGCCGGACCTGGCAACCGAGCTCAACTGGTAGGTCGCGGCACCAACCGGCATCGGTCGCGCTGCCCCATGGGGCAGAACAGCGGGCGTGTCGCCGTGGTCGCATGTGGTCGCTCCGGACGCCGAGGCGAGGCGTGCCGGACGAAGCCCGGGGCGACCTGGCAGGGCGCGGCAGTTGCCCGCATCGGTCGTTGCGGGTGGGCAAGTACACGACGACGGGGCACCGACGAGGCGCACGGTCGCAGCCGCGATCGCGGGCTCGCTGCTGGTCGCAGGCTGCTCATCTACGACGACGAGTAGCGACGGCTTCACACGCGAGGACGCCGTCGATTGCCGCGAACTCGGCGGCGGCTGGGTGCTCATCCGCTATGAGCAGCAGGGCTCCTCGATGCAGGGTGTCCGGCTCGGAGTCCCGACGAGCGCTGATGGCCTGCACCTCGAACCCGACGCCACCGACGAGGAGTTCGAGGAGGCGACACGCCAGCGAGCCGCGCAAAAGTGGGATGACGATGCGGTGTCGCAACTGCCAGGAGCGGATGTCCCAAGCGAGCTCACGGCACGGTTGGCTGACATGCCGTCGTGCCTCGAGCAGCTGACGGCGGCGAGGAGTTGACCGGGCACAGCACCCGCCTCGGAGCCGTTGACTGACGGACCTTCCGTGCGGGAGACGGTGTTGTCGTGCGGTCGTGGGATCGGATGTTCGGCCGGGGGTGGGGCGCCTGCCGCCGAGTGGTGGTCGTCTCGGCCGCGTTGGAACGCGACGCACTCCGACGACCGCGAAGCCGAGGTGGCCGAGCTCCCCCGTCTGTCCGCCGCCTGCCCTCGTCGGGTCAGCGTGCTGGCGTGTCGTTCGACGCTGGCGGTGGCGGCGGCGGGGCGGGCGGAGGTGGGGGCCATCTCGGTGGCTGCGACGGGTTCGCCGTGGGCCGTGCATCCGGGCGGTGCGTGGCGTCGCGCTGCTGCCGCCATGCGCTCATCAGCGCGGGCAGGGTCTGCGGGTTGCCGTGAAGGGTCGGGCGCGGAGCCGTCAGGCTCCGCTGGCCCGGGTAGCGCCACAACGACCCGACGAACGTCATCGCGACCACGACCAGGATGCCGACGTGCAACGGGACCATCCTGAGATCCCCCCGCAGCAGCAGCGACTCCGACTTCGCCGCGAGGTAGTCGTACCCACCCGACGCCACGAACCGGCGGTCGGCAATCGCTATCGGCAGGGTCGCTGCCACGGCGCGCAGCAGCAGGAACAACCACGCCTACGGAGCCGCAGCCGTCCAGCCGGCCCCGGACGCGTACGTCCAAACGGCCACCCCGAGGACCGCGACGAAGATGCCGAAGTGCAACAGGAACATCCACGCCGTCGCCGTCGCGGCCTCCTTCCCCGACAGGTCGCGTCGGCCGATCTGCACCGAGCGGCCGGCGTCGACCTGCGCTCCGTTGGGCGCTACCGACCCCGCATGGAGCAGGACCACGACCGTGGCCACACCGAACAACAACGCCTGTGCCCACGCGGCCACGAACACCTCAGCAGCGGCGAACCATCCGGCTGCCACCCCAACGGTGAGCAACGTCGCGTCGAGCGCAGCGGCCCACGCCGCATGCCGCACCTGGTGAGGTTCGCGGACACCCCCGGCTCCCCCGAACGCGAACTCGCCCTTCACCACCGCTCCCCGACCCCCTCGCGCGCCATGACCGTACGACCTGGGCCCCGCCGCCCGCCAACACGCGGGCGTGACTTCAAATGCGAATGCAAGCGGACGACCGGCCACCCAGAAGCCGGCCGTCGAGAAGCACTATGCCGAGACGGCAATGGCTACCGATGGAGGGCCTCGCGCCGCTCACGACCCGCCGCCCGTGCCCAGCCCTACGTCGCCGAGGGGTGGTGAGCACTGCTCGCATGAGGACTGTCGACCGCGGCATTCCCTCGCGATCCAGGAGGGGCTCGTCATGCCGACAACCGTCATCGGTGTCGATCCCCACAAGCGGTCCCACACCGCGGTGGTGCTCGACGCTGCCGAACAGATCGACTCCAACGTCCAGGTTGCCGCCGACCGCCGTCAGGTCGATCGGCTGGTGTCATGGGCGGCACCGTGGCCGTAGCGGATCTGGGCGATCGAGAACGTCCACGGGATGGGCAAGCTGCTGTCCCAGCAGTTGCTGCGCCGGGGCGAACAGGTCGTGGACGTGCCAACGACCCTGTCGCACCGCACTCGCTGGCTCTCGGGCCAGTCAGGCCGCAAGACTGACGCCCATGGTGCCCGCTCGGTCGCGATCGCAGCCGCGAACCCGTCCCGACTGCGTCCTGCGGTGCTCGAGGATGTGACCGACACCCTGGGGCTGCTGGTCGCACGCCGCTGGCAGCTGGTCGCGCACCGCCATCAGATCGCCTGCCGGGTGCATGCGCTGCTCCCGGACCTGTGCCCATCCGGGGTGGAACGCGGGATCACCGCAGATGTGGCCGCCCGGAAGCTGCGCACCATCCGCCCCGCCACCCTGACCGATCAGGAGTGTCGTCGCAGCGTGCTCGAACTCATCGAGCAGTGGCGCTGGATCGACCGACGCGTCCCGGCGGTCGAGGACCGGCTGCGTGACACCCTGGCGGTGCACGGCACCACCCTGACCGACATCTTCGGGATCGGTGAGATCGGTGCGGCGACCATCATCGCCGCCGTGGGTGATGTCCACCGCTTCCCCAGCCGTGGGCACTTCGCCGCCTACTGCGGCACCGCTCCGCTCGATGCGTCTTCCGGCGACATCCACCGGCACCGGCTCTCCCGCAAGGGCAACCGCCAACTCACCGCGGTACTGCACATCGCCGCGGTCTCCCGGATCCGCTGGGACACCCCCGGCCGCGCCACCCACCCCGGCCCGGGTCGAGGCGGCCTGGCTTCCGGAGTTCGCCCGTGCGCTGACGGCTGCGCGGCCGAGGCCCGGTGGCCGGACGCTGTGTGGTGTGCTGGCACACTGCTGAGGTGGTGAGGCACGGCGGGCCCCTGCTGCTCCGTGTCGGCTACTGCGGAAGGCTCGTCGTGCACTTCAGCCAGAGTTCCCGTGTGGGGGGCGCGGGCCTGTTGGCGTTGGTGGCGACGTATGGCATCGGCCGGTTGGCGTACGGGTTGTTCGTGCCGCGGTTCCGTGAGGAGTTCGGCCTGCCTCTCGACGTCTTGGGATTCTTCGCCAGCGCAGCACAGGCTGGCTATCTGGTGGCCACCGTGGTCACGGGTGTCCTCACCGCACGTTTCGGGCCTCGCGTGCCGGTGGTGGCCGGGTGTCTGTTGTTGGCGGTCGGCGCGGCCCTGACGGCGTCGGCTCCTGGTCCGATGCTGCTGGCCGTGGGGCTGGTCGCCGCGGGCACGAGTGCTGGCGGGACGTGGGCGCCGTTCTCGGATGCGGTCGCCCACCAGGTCCCGTCGTCGGGGAGCCGCCGCGCCCTGGCCCTGGTCAACGACGGTGCTCCGGTCGGCCTGGTGGTCGCCAGCGTGCTCGTGTTGGTGGCCGGGGACCGATGGCGCGCCGTGTGGTGGGCGTTCGCGCTGATCGGGCTGGTCGCGGCGGCGGTGGCCTACAGGGTGCTGGCACCCGGCAGGGTGGGTCCGGCCCCCGACCGTGCCCGCCCCGGTCCGGGGTGGTTCCTCCCCCCGCGATCGCTGCGGCTGTTCGTCGTCGCCGTGGGGATATCGATCACCTCTGGCGCCTACTTCGCCTACGCGCCGGACACGGCCCAGGGCGCCGGTCTGGCCAGTTGGATCGGTCCGGCGATGTGGGTGACCCTCGGGCTCGCCGGAGCTGCGGTGGGCGCCTTCGGGGGCGGGATCGCCAGCCGGTTCGGGCTGCGCGGGCCGCTGGTGCTGATGCTGGTCCTGGTCGGCGGGTCGACCCTGGTGCTGTTGGTTGCGCCAGGGATCGTGGTCGTCGCCCTCGGGTCAGCTGCCGTGTTCGGCGTGGGCTTCACCACCGGGTTCGCCCTCATCGTGATCTGGAGCCAGCAGGTGTTCCACGATCGCCCCACCACCGGCTTCACCCTGGCCATCGTGGCCATCGCGGCGGGGTTCATCGTCGGGCCGAGCCTGTTCGGCGTCCTGGCCACCCGCGTCGGCGGCGACGTGGCACTGCTGGCCGCGGCCACCCCTGCCCTGCTGGTTGCGCTGGTGCCCCCCTCGCGTGACGACCGCCACGACCCTCACGACCCGTGAACGGCGTGGCCGGGCAGCGCCGCTGCGCGGACTACCGGCGCACGTACGGCACGAGGAACAAGACGCACGCCACGAGGAAGAACACGCTGCCGACCGTCATCAGCACATCGCCGTCGCGGAGGCCAGCCGCGCCGAAGAGAAGGGCACAGAGCAGGAACAGGATCCAGCCCCAGAGGTCGAGTCGCTGCAACGCCTGCTCCGAACTCCCGGCTCGTGGATGTCAGGAGTTCGAGCCTACGACCCGTGACGGCGCCGCTCGTCTACCGGTTCGCCGGTCCGTCCTGGCGGGCGCGACCGTCGTCGTCCAACACGTCGCGCCAGGATCGGGTGGGTGACCAGCCGAGTAGCCGCTGCGCCTTCGACGAGTCGATGCCCGAGCCACCGGCGCCGGACTTCGGGGACGCGGCGGTGGTGTCCCGCACCTCGATGTCCGCGTCGGGGAAGGCGGCGGCGACGAGGGCGTCGAGGCGCCGGCCCGTCGCGTTGTCGGGCTGGGCCACGTAGACCACCTCGTGACCGGTCAACGACACCTCCACCGCGAGGCGGATCGCGACGGCCAGGTCGTCGTTGTCGGTGTAGGACCAGAACCCGAGGGATGCTCGGGTCGGATCGCGGACGATGGGTCCGAGGTTGCGCTCGTAGTCGTCGGCGTCGCGCTGCACCCAGGAGGGACGAAGCGACACGACCGAGAGCTCGGAGCGGGTGACCGCGGCATCGCACCACTGCTCGATGACGTGCTTGCCGAAGGCGTAGGGGTCCTGGGGTGTGGCCGGTGTCTGCTCGTCGATCGGCAGGTAGGGCGGCAGGATCGGACGTTCCGCGAAGATGTACCCCGGCACGGCCTCGCTGGAGAGGTTCACCAGGCGTGGCACCTGCCACCGCACGCAGGCCTCGACGACGTTGAACCCCGCCATGACGTTGTTGGAGAAGACGACGTGGGGCGCGTGGTGGATCGGGTCCGGGATCGCCGCGGCGTGCACGACCGCATCCATCCCGCGGACGATGGCGTACGCGGCTCCGGCGTCGGTCAGGTCCGCCTGCAGATAGTGCGCCTCACCCGGTGAGGACGTCCCGTGGGCCGGCGCACCGAGATCGGTCGCGACCACCTCGTGGCCGGCCCGGTGCAGTTCGGCCACCACGGCGACGCCGACCTTGCCACGCGCTCCGGTCACCAGCACCCGCATGGTGGCTCCTCGTCGAGAGTGGGCGACGCCGGGGCGAGCCCTCAGCGTCCGCCGCTCACCTTCCGGCTGCGTTGCTCGATACCCGGCCCACCGTAGGGGTAGCCGGCCGCACCCGGATCGCTGGCGGAGTCGAGCAGCGGGGTCTCCTCCTCGTCGAGGTGCAACCCGGCGGCACCGAGGTTGTCGGCGAGCTGCGCCTCGGTGCGGGCCCCGAGGATCACCGAGGTCACCTGCGGTCGGTCCACCCCCCACGCCAGGGCGACCTGCGCCATCGAGATCCCGCGCCCGTCCGCGACGGTGCGGACCGCGTCGATCACGTCCCAGGTCCGCTGCTCCGCGCTGCGCCGGTCGTAGGCCTCGAGTCCTCGGTCCGGGTCGTCACCCAGCCGGGTGGCACCGGTCGGTCGCTCGTCGGGCCGGTATTTGCCGGTCAGCCAGCCGCCCGCCAGCGGCGACCACGGCAGGAGGCCGAGCCCGTTGGCAGCACATGCGGGCACGATCTCCCACTCCAGCTCACGGCCGAGCAGGTTGTAGTGCGGCTGCAAGGTCACCGGCACCGACCAGCCGTGGAACTCGGCCAGGTCCACGGCCCGTTGCAGCTGCCATCCGGTGAAGTTGGACAGTCCCACGTAGCGGATCTTGCCGGCAGCCACCGCGTCGTCGAGGAACCGCAGGGTCTCCTCCAGTGGGGTCAGCGGATCCCAGGCGTGCACCTGGTACAGATCGATCGTGTCCAACTGCAGCCGGCGCAGCGATCCCTCGAGCGCCGTCGAGAGGTGCCGCCGCGACAGCCCGAGATCGTTGGGGCCCTCCCCGGTCGGGAACCGGCCCTTGCTCGCGACCACGACCTGCTCGCGCACGTCCGTGCTCGCGCTGGACAACCACCGTCCGATGATCGCCTCGGACTCGGTGCCGGCGTAGACGTCGGCGGTATCGATGAACGTGCCACCGGCCTCCACGAAGGCGTCCAGCTGCGCGATCGCTCCGGCCTCGTCGGCCTCATCACCGAAGGTCATCGTCCCCAGACTGAGCGACGACACGACGCAACCACTGCGTCCGAGCAGGCGGTACTCCATAGGTCGAGACTCCGAGATCGGTGACTCCACGACCGTAGTCACAACCCGAGGCACGGTTCGTCTCTCGTCAGGCTTCGACCGACCGCACACCGTCCGAGGTAGGCCCGCCAGCATCCGGGGGGCCCGGGTCACGCGGTCAACGGACGGGGACCACGGTGCCGTCGAGTTGGAGGGCGACCCAGATCGTGTCGCCGACCTGCACCCCCGCGCCGGGGCACGAGAAGTCCTCCCGGTACCAGTCGAAGGGCTCGTCGGGCGGGTAGGGGGTGCCGACGACGAGTGGGCCTTGCAGGATGATGCCGTCCGTGGGATCGATCCGTGTGAGCGTGCCGTCGAGGCAGTCGGACAGCCACAGCCCGTCGTCAGCGAAGGTGAGCCCTGTCGGGAAGCGACCGATCTCGACCTGGTGCGAGACCTCGCCGGTCGGGTCGACCGCCACCAGACGGCCCGAGCCGTTATCGCCGAGCAGCTCACTCAGCGGGAAGCCGGCGAACCAGACCCGACCGTCGACCACCGCCGCGGCGGACACCATGAACTCGTCGGGCAGCTCGACCTCCAGCGCGGTCACCTCGCCGCTTGCGGGGTCGAGGACCCGGACCCGTGCTGCGCCAGCCGGGCAGGGCATCGCTTCACAGTTGCCGGCCAGCCAGAGCCGGTCGCCGGCCACGACCACCACGCTGGTCGTGACGGAGCTGTCGCCTCGGACGCCATCGCCTTCCTGCACCGCCGTGGCGCGGTTGGTGACCGGGTCGATCCGCCACACCCATCCTCGCTCACCGGCCCGTTCGCCAGCGACCCACACCGCATCGTCCGTCGCCGCCAGCAGGAGTTCGTCGCCGAGGTCACCGATGGTGGCCACCACGGTGCCGTCGAGCGGGTCCATCCTCACGACCGCGTCGAGGCGGTACTCGACCGTGCCGTTGACCTCCTCTGGCTCGGTGTCGTCACCGGCGCCGGTCTGCACCACCCACACGGACCCGAACGCGACCAGCGGAGCGGAGAGTCGTTCGGAGCCTTCGGTCACCAGGTCGACGTCGCCACCCGCGGTGATCTGGACGACCGACCCGTCGTCCTGCACGACGACCAGGAGGTCCTCGTGGACGGTGAGGCCGGTCGGACGAGCCCCGGTCGACAGCGCTGTCCCCGCCTCGCGTGGCGCCGCGGTCGGTGCCGCTGGTCCACCGCCCCCCCCGATCCCGACCGCCAGCACCAGGACCAGCACGCCCCAGACCGGCAGGAGCCGGCGGGTGGTCCGCAGGGGTCGGAGTGACCGTGCCGCCTCTCGGTCCGGGTGCGAGCCTCGCGGCGTGGGCATGCGCCCGGCGGAAGGTGCCTGCTTCAGGGGCTGAAGGATCCGGATCCCTGTCATCGTCGGGCCTCCGGTCAGGGCCTGCCCCGACGGCGGGCGGCTACCTCGATGGTGCCCCCGCGCCCACTCCGCCGGAATGGGGGAAGCCCCCCAGGCCGCGGTGGGGCCAGCCCGCGCCGACCGTCTCCCGCCACCGAGCCGCCGCGCCCGGGGCCTCGCCGCATGACCCCACGTGCCGCTGGGGGGAACCCCCGATACCGCTGGTGAGCCGGCTGGGTGACGATGGAGACAGGCTCCACACCGTGCTGCGGGGCCGAGGAGGATCTGGCGATGACGGGCATCCAGCTTCCGACGCCACCCACCGATCGCTCTCACAACCCCGACCAACCCCCGACCGCAGTCGACCGCGCAGCGCCGCAGGCGCCGCTGACGGCCACCCGCTCCCTGCTGCTCACGGTCGCGGTCATCCTGCTCGGCCTGGCCGTCGTCGTCCTCGGTGCCATCCTGCTGCTGACCGCCTCCGATCGCGCCCAGCTGCGTGCGGAGAACGAGCGCCTCGCCGCCGACAACACCGAACTGGTCGCGGCCAACGCGGAGCTCACCGCGGGCGTCCGCGACTGGGAGGAAGAGTTCTTCGAGCCGGAGTGGTTCGAGCTGGGAGACCCGGTGACGCTGTTCGCCGCGAGCCCAGTGGAGCAACTCACCGTCGACGCAGCCGCGCTCTACGCCTTCGAGGCCGAGGCCGGGCAGCTGTTGGAGGTCGTCCTCGACGCCGGGGACGGCGACGGTTTCGTCTACCTCGAGCTGGCTGACGACGGCGGGCGCTTCGTCGGCTTCGCCGACATCGCATCGTTCCCCGACGACGGGTTCTACGGCTACGCCACGCGCGACCACGCCTGGTTCGTCTTCGACCGGGACGGCTCGTACGAACTGACCATCCACGCGGAAGGCAGGTACGGCCCGGAGGTGGACCCCACCGCCCTGACCGCACAGCTCCACGCCCCCGCCGAGGGGCTCGAGCGCGTCGTCGATGTCGCTGAGCCGTACCCGACCGATGGCGAGCTGCCCATCCACACCTTCGAGGGGCGGGCCGGACAGCTCGCGATCATCACCATGACCTCTGAGCGTCCCGAGGCGATCGACCCGTTCGTCCGGCTCTATGGCCCGGACGGCACGCTGGTCGGCCAGGACGACGACGGGGCAGGCGGCCTCGACGCCCGGTTGGTGGCGCGGCTGCCCGCGGACGGACGGTACGAGGTCGAGGCCGACACCTACGACGGCGGGTTGTCGCGCCGCACGAGCCGGGAGCACCCCTACACCCTGACGGTCGAGCTGGCCGAGACCAGCTGACGCGTCGTTCACAGACGGCACGGGCCCCGCACCGCGGGGCCCGTGCTATCCGTCAGGCCGCCACGCTCGGGGGTGTGGCCCCGACCGGAACCGCGCCGTCCTCTGCTGCGAGGCGGTCGAGCTCGGTGCGCCCGCCCGCCAGGTCGACGAGCGCGGTCACGAGGCGCTCCAGCCGATGCGCCAGCTCCGGGTCACGGAGGTCGCCGTCGTCGGTGAACGCGTCAGCGGCCTGGGCCACGGGCAGCTCCAAGGGGATGACCCGGGCGCCGATGCGGTCCGCGATGCGGCGCGTCTCCGCCTGGGCCCAGGCAGCACCGAAGCGGCTGGGGCTGGCGCCGACGACCGCGAGGGGCTTGCCGCTGAGCACCGCCTGGCCGCCAGGTCGCGACGCCCAGTCCAGGGCGTTCTTGAGCGGCCCGGTGAGCGACCCGTTGTACTCCGGGCTGGCGATGAGGATCGCGTCCGCCTCACGGATCGCGGCGTGGAGCGCCTGCACGGCGTCGGGCAGCGGCTCCACCTCGAGGTCCTCGTCGAACAGCGGGAGCGCCGCGACGTGGTCCGACGCCTCCAGGGCGGCGTGGTCGGGGAGCGAGCGGCGCGCGGCCTCGAGCAGCCGCCGGTTGAGGGACCCGGAGCGCAAGCTGCCGCAGAGTCCGAGGATGTGCATGGGAGCTCCGATGCTGGGTGGGCGTCGGTTCGGGAGTGTCCAGCAGGGTTCGGACGCGCGGTCCGGCTCGGACCGTTCGGCGAGGGAGCCACGGGCCGGCCACCCCACACGTCTCCGCTGCCGTACGGCCGCCACCGTCGTGCGCGCGTGCGCCCAGGTCGGCGGGCTCGCCCCACGCGCTGCCGGACGGGCAGACTGAGGGGTGCACGCCTCCGGAGGTTCCCGATGGGCAGCGCTGCCCCGCCGCCACCCCTACGTCCCCCGCGTCGTCCGTCGCGCAACGCCCGACGCGCCGGCTACCTGCTGGCAGTGGCCATCAACCTGGGCCTGTTGTGGCTCGTCAACGTGGCTCCCGGGTGGGAGGCGTGGCCGTTCCTGACGGCGGACTTCGCGCGGGTCGTGGGGTTCGTCAACGTCTCCCTGCTGGTCGGTGCCGCCGTCAACCTCGGCTACGTGGTCGCGGATCCGGAGTGGGCCAAGCGGCTGGGTGATGCTGTCACGGCGGCGATCGCGCTGGGTGTGCTGCTCCAGGTCCTCACGGTGTTCCCCTTCGACCTCGGTCCGGACCGCTCGGGGTGGGAGACGGCCCTGCGCACGGTGCTCGCGCTCGCGAGCGTGGGGACGGCCATCGGGATCATCGCGAGCCTCGCGCAGCTCCTCCGCTCCATCATCGACGGCCCCGGAGGCCCCGACGGGCCGGCTACGGACGACGAGCGACCAACATGAGCTCGAAGTCGTCCGCCGTCGGTGGCTCCCGCCGCCAGTCCCCGGCGCCGCCGGCCCACACCGCCTCCACTGCGAACCCGACCGACTCGGCCAGGGTGCGCAGGCCGTCGGGCAGGTGGTAGTGCTCGCGCAGCTCGACCACGCTGCCGTCGTCGAGCTGGTGCTGAGAGGTCTCCGTCAGCGTGAGCAGGTCCAGCGTCCCGGTGGGCTCGCCACGTTGCCAGGCGGCCAGGAGCCGGGCCGCGTGGAGTCCGGTCAGGACCAGCCGGCCACCGGGCCGCAGCGCCCGGTGGATCGAGGCGAGCACGGCCCGGTCGTGGGCCAGCGGCTCCACCCCGTCGGCGACCAGGCAGAACGCTCCCTCGCACAGGCACAGGGCGACGTCGAAGCCACCGAGGTGGTCGGGCAGGTCACGGGCATCGGCGGCGATCAGGTCGAGCTCGACCCCGACCGCATCGGCCCGGGCTGCCGCCCGCTCGAGCATCGCAGGTGAGAGGTCGACCCCGGTGACCTGCAGCCCGAGCGCAGCCAGCGGCACGGCGTGCCGGCCGGTGCCGCACCCGATGTCGAGCACCCGCTGACCCGGCTGCAGGTCGAGCAGCGAGCGCAGCTGCGCCACCTCGGTGTCGGTGGCCTGGGTGAAGTCCTCTTCGTCGTAGCGCTCGGCTGCGGCCTCGAAGTAGCGGCACCAGCTCGACCGACCGGAGCGACCGACCACCACACCCCCTGTCGACGGATGTCACCGACACTAGGCTCGCAGGCCCGGCCGTGAGGGTGCGCGCAGCGCCAGCGCGCGTGCCAGTTCGGTGTCGACCCCATCCACCAAGGAGCCCGGCATGAGCACCTTCGATCCAGACCCTCCAGCGCCTGCGGTCGGTGGGAGCCCTGCGGCGCAACTGGTCACGATCAAGCGGTTCCTCGCCGACCGCCAGCCGGAGTCGGCGACCGGGGACCTGACCTCGATGCTGTACGACCTCGCCGTGGCCGGCAAGCTCATCTCCAACAAGACCCGCCGGGCCGGACTGACCGACATGCTCGGCCGCTCGGGGGTCACCAACGTCCAGGGTGAGGAGCAGAAGAGCCTCGACGTGTACGCCGACGAGGTGATCGCAGGCCTGCTCGCCCAGGGGGGTCGGGTCAGCGCGCTGGTCTCGGAGGAGCAGCCCGAGGTCACGATCTTCGAGGGCAACGGTCCCTACGTGGTCACCTGCGACCCGCTCGACGGCTCCTCCAACATCGACGCCAACGTCAGCATCGGCACCATCTTCGGGGTGTTCAAGCAGCGCGAGCCGGGCTCGCGGCCCACGGTCGATGACTGGCTGCGGCCGGGCAGGGACCTGGTGGCTGCCGGGTACCTGCTGTACTCGACCTCGACGATGCTGGTCTACAGCACCGGCGACGGGGTCCACGCCTTCACCCTGGACCCCGAGGCAGGCGAGTTCCTGCTCACCTGGTCCGACCTGGAGTTCCCGGCTGACCCGAGCTACTACAGCTTCAACCTGGCAGCGTCGAGGCACTGGGAGCAGGGCGTGGAACGGTTCGTCCACTGGGCCAACCGCGACGACACGCCGACCATGTCCCAGCGCTACATCGGCTCGGCGGTGTCGGACTTCCACCGCAACCTGCTCCACGGGGGCATCTTCGCCTACCCCGGCACCGACGACGAGCCGGCCGGCAAGCTGCGGCTGCTCTACGAGGGTGCGCCGCTGGCCTACCTCGCCGAGCAGGCGGGCGGGCGGGGCTCCGACGGGCGCACCTCGCTGCTGGAGCTGCAGCCGGCCGACATCCACCAGCGCACCCCGGTCTTCGTCGGCGCCCTCGAGCTCGTGGAGCGGCTCGAGGAGTTCGTGTCGGAGCCGTTGCAGGACGCCTAGTGGCCGGCCTGCTCCGCGCGGTCGCGGATGCCGCGCAGCATGCGCTGCGTCATCACGAAGCTGACCACCGCGACCGGTTCGACGAGTACCGCGGCCGCGGGCTGCAGGTAGGCGTACCGCTCGCGGACCAGCAGCCGGGTCGTGTCCGCCCCCTCGGCGCGTAGGACGAAGGCCCAGGTGAAGTCGTAGGGCGCGGTCTGCTGGTCGCCGGTGGCCGACACGGCGCCGCGCAGCACCAGGGCGTGGTCCGGCTCCACCTCGGCGACGGTGAGGGCGACCTCGGGGTGGAGGCGGACCTCCTCGCCCACCTCCAGGTGCTGCCAGGCTGGCACGATCTCATCGGCGCTGTGGATGTCGCAGCCCACCAGGTTCTCCAGCGCGTCGTAGCTGTAGAAGCCGCCACGGCCCTGGCCGAGCTGGACGAGCCAGGGCCACACCTTCGCCGGCCCGGCCTCGATGGTGATCCCCCGTGTCGCCGTCAGGTCGGACCGCGGCAGCAGGTCGTCCCCGGGCAGGCGCATCCCGGCCTCGGCCGGAGTGACGCCCCAGGTCAACTGCGGTCTCCGCAGCACGACGGCGTAGCCGACCAGCAGGGTCACCAGCGTGACCAGGCAGCGTCGCGCGGTCATGGTGGGCCTCCCCCGGGTCGCGACCACGACCGACCGTAGGCGCCGGACCCGGCCCGGGGCAGGGGACAGCGCCCCTGATGCGGGGCCACAGCGGCGCGAGTCACCGCGCGGCGAGCCCCGGTCCGGTGCTCAGGATGGGCCGCTGCGGTGCCGATGCACAGGGCGGAGCCGGGGCCGACCGGCCGCCCGCCGACGCCGTGAGGTCGCCGTGACCGCGATGCTCGACGCCGCCGTGGACCGGTTCGTCGCGACCGTGACCGACGACCTGGTCTCGGCTGGTACGCCCCCGGGCGACGCCCGAACCGATGCGGTGGCGGAGGCGGTGGCACTGACCGCGGCGTTCGTCGACGCCGACGTCCACCACAGCGACGGCGAGGTGGCGGCGTTCCTCGCCGTGGCCGGCCCTCGGGTCGGACCCCCGCTGCAGGACGCGAGCCCGACCGATCTGCGACGCAGCGGGATGCTGACCGGTGCCCGTGCCCGGCTCGGTCGCCCCTCCGATCTGGCGCGAACGCTGCTGGCAGCCGACCGGGGTGACGACGGTGACCGCGTGTGGCGGTACCTGCAGGCCACGGTCGCCCTCGGACACGCGGTGGCAGCCGTGGACCTCGAGCCGTCCCAGGTCGAGCTCGACGCCGTCGCACGGTTCCGTCAGACCCTGCTGGCCGCGATCCACGACGCCGGGGTGAGCACCCCCGATGAGCGTCGCCCGGACGGCGGGTTCTTCAGCCCGCAGCTTCCTCCGCAGCCACCGGGCCCACCCCCGGCGGCCACGGGTCGGGGCGCGGAGGGCAGCTCACCCCGCTCGACCCGCACGGTCCGGTCCGGGCCGGACGGCACCACGGTGACGACGACCACCATCACCCACACGGGCCGGGCACCCGGTGGCAGGTTCGCGGACGTCGCGGGTTCGGTCCTGGAGCAGCTGACCGGAGCGACGCCGCTCGAGCCGGCGCGTGCGGCGGGCGATGCCACCGACGCGGCCGGCGAGCGGCCACCGAGGCCCGTGGCCGCTCCGCAGCCCCTGGCGGAGGTCCTCGCCGAGCTCGACGCCCTCATCGGTCTGGCACCCGTCAAGGCCGAGGTGCAGCTGGTCGCCGACCTGCTCACGGTCCAGCGGCTGCGTGAGGACCGGGGGCTGACCAGCGTGCCCACCTCCCGCCACCTGGTCTTCACGGGGAACCCGGGGACGGGCAAGACCACGGTGGCCCGGCTCGTCGGCCGGATCTACGCGAGCCTCGGGGCGGTGGCCAGTGGGCACGTCGTGGAGACCGACCGGGCCGGTCTGGTCGCCGGCTACGTCGGCCAGACCGCGGCCAAGGTCACCGAGGTGGTCACCTCCGCCCTGGACGGCGTGCTGCTGATCGACGAGGCCTACGCCCTGACCCGCGGCAGCGGCGGCGCCGTTGGCGGTGGTGACTTCGGGCAGGAGGCCGTGGACACCCTGGTCAAGCTCATGGAGGACCACCGCGACCGGCTGGTGGTCATCGTGGCCGGGTACCCGGAGGAGATGACGGACTTCATCGCCTCCAACCCCGGGTTGTCCTCCCGCTTCCCCCGCACGATCCACTTCCCCGACTACACGACCTCGGAGCTGCTCGCGATCGCCACCCACCAGGCCGAGGGCTCCGGCTACCGCTTCACCGGCGACGGCCTGTCGGCCCTGCAGGCCCACCTCGACACGATGACCCGCAGCCGCGGGTTCGGCAATGGCCGTCAGGTCCGCAACCTGTTCGAGGCGACCCTCGCCAGCCACGCCCAGCGCGTCGTCGCCATCGCCGATCCCTGCGACGAGGTGCTCACCGACCTCACCGACGCCGATGTCCACGCGGCGCTCGCCAGGGCCGGCTGAGGGGCCAGCCCGCGCGTCACGCGCCAGGGTCGGAGAGACCACTGTGCGTCCAGGACGACTTGGCGTGCCGGAGGACGAACAAGCGGCGGTCCATGTCAGCTCCCGTCGACGACCCGGACACCGTGCTTCCAGACCCCGGTCACGTTGGCGGGATCGGCCAGCACCTCGATCTCGGTGCTGGGGTCACCGCGCACGGTGAGCACGTCGGCGTCGAAGCCGGCCGCCAGCTGCCCCGTGTGGGGTGCCCGGGGCCCCAGCGACAGGGGACCGTTGGCGGTCGCGGCCTCGATGGCCTCGAGCGGGGTGAGCCCGGACTCGACCAGCAGTCCGAGCTCGTGGCCGTGCCGTCCCCAGGCGTCGG